>NZ_JBVTQX010000007.1:0-310950 GCF_055755235.1 Alteromonas sp. R7
GTTTCTTCTAAACTCCCGTCTTTACTGGCCTATAAAGGTAGTAGAGACTTACTCCAAGAGGCTTGCTGTTTTGCTTTCCCCCCGAAGCGGATGCGCATTTTAGGGAAATGAGCGCTCACGTCAACAAGTATTTTAAAAAAATCCTTATTTTTCGATCGTTTGCATAAACAATGTGCAATACGTTCATAAAAACCACTAATTCACCGCGCTTTTCACGATCTATAAGGTTAGTTAATTGGTAAGTCACGCTGTGTACTATAAATTAGTAAGACGATATTTGAACGTGTACGTGGATTATTGAGGGGTTTGCATGAAGGTTTCAGAATTCAAAACCGCAGGAAAACTCGTAACGGGTCTTGGCGCTATAAAAGCTCTCCCCGATGAAATGTCGAGATTATCTATAAAGGAATGTGCCATCGTTACTGACAAAGGCGTTTCTTCATCTGGTCTTCTTGATCAACTACTCACACTATTACCCTCTTCACCCTTACTTATTATTGATGACATTCCACCAGAGCCTGAAGTGAATATCATAGAAGATAAGTTAGCGATACTTCGTGAGAAGCAAGTAGACGGAATTATTGCTCTTGGTGGAGGTAGCGCTATTGATAGTGCAAAAGTACTTGCAGCTGCATACGATCATACTGGCCCCCTCAGTGAACTCTTCGGTGAAAATACGCTTTCAAAACGGCGTTTGCCTCTTATTGTTATCCCCACTACTGCCGGTACAGGTTCAGAAGTTACCAATATTGCTATCTTGTCAGATCCGATAGCACAGATGAAAAAAGGAATTGTTAGCCACTGCTTGCTACCCGATGTTGCGATCGTTGCACCTGAAATGACAAAAACATGCCCCCAGTCCATTACAGCAGCGAGCGGTATAGACGCATTCGTTCACGCGCTTGAAGCTTATATAAGTGTAAATGCTAGTCCGATAACCGACGCTCTGGCAGAGAATGCACTCAAGCTTATCTTCAATTCATTACTTCACGCTTATAACAATGGTGAGAACTTATCTGCACGTGAAGATATGGCCACCGGCAGTTTAATGGCGGGTCTTGCGTTTGGAAACGCAGGCGTAGGGGCAGTACATGCATTGGCTTATCCACTGGGGGGACGGTTTCATCTGTCACATGGCATGAGTAACGCGGTAATGTTACCTCATGTGTTGAAAGTAAATGCGCCGTTCTGCCAAGACAAACTTTATTGTGTGGCTAAGCTTTTAAAGGTATGTGAGCGCCACCACTCAAAAGAGGAAGCAATTAAACTATTATTAGTTGCTATAGAAAAACTGTGTCGCGATGTAGATATTCCCGCTTCGCTCACCCACTTCAATATTCCGCCTTCTTGTGTAGGTGAATTAGCAGAAGAGGCGAGTAAAGTAACTCGCCTTCTTCGCAATAATCCCAAGCAATTGAGTATTGAAGAGATTGAAGATATCTATCGGCTAGCTTTTTAAAGTGGTCTTACCCACATATTCTTAAAACTTACTAAGTTGCCGTGATCTTGTAATTGAAGCGGTGCGCATCCGTGAGCTTTGTACTTAGGCGCACCGATCCATTCTGTTGTACCTTGAATTTCAGTATGGTTCTGAACCACTACGCCGTTATGTATTACCGTAACATAGCCTTTCGTTGCTAGTTCTTCACCGTTAAAGGTTGGTGCTTTATATATGATGTCGTAAGTTTGCCATTCGCCAGGCGCCTTCATAGCGTTAACTAAAGGAATGGTTTGTTTATAAACACTTGCCGCTTGACCATTGGGATAGGTCTTATTCTGATATGAATCCAAGACTTGAATTTCATATCGCTGCTGCAGGAAGATACCGCTGTTATTGCGCTGCTGTCCTTCCATTCCCGCTTCTGGCTGCGGCGCTTTCCACTCTACGTGCAACTGTACATCACAAAACTCTGCTTTCGTTTTGATATCGCCTGTTCCCGGCTTCACAGTTAGTACACCGTTTTCTAGCGTCCACTTAGCCTCACCTTCCTTTACTGAAGTCCAGTTAGACAGGTCATCACCAATTAAAGAAATGGCATCAGAGGGCACGCCCGCCTTATCAAAAGAAACCACTTCAGGAACAGGCTCCCATACTTCCGTTTTAGCAGCCTGCTGTTCGCGGGTTAAACGCGATTCGCTTTTTTCAGTTTGTGCATCTGCTGTAGCACATGCACAAAGTGGCATGAGTAAAGCCACTGTTGAAGCGACGAATGTTTTATTCATAGTGTCAGTACCTTGTTTTATCCGTTATATAACTGTGTTGTGTTTGGCAGCTCGATAGCGCAGGCTCAGGTGGCCCACGCTTTGTCGCCCTTCTTGTAAGGGAATGCACCGTCGTAGCGTCCAGGAATAGCCACATAACGAAGCACTTTAGTCGCGCCAACTTGAGACGTGAAAAAGCAATAAAGTGTTAGCTGTTTTAATAGCGTAAAGTAGTGAGGGGTTGGCTCATCGGTACCTGGCTCCCACTGACTTGGCTTTCCTGTTTCAACGCCTTGATAAACACCGTTAGCAAGGTTCGCCGCTTTCGCTTCTACATCCAGGTCGTTAAATAAAGCCTCTCGTTCTTGCTTGGTAAGCTGAACAAATTGTTTGTTGAAACGACTTTGACTTAACGAAGATATTTTCTTAATGCCATCAAGAAAGGTCTTCTGAAGCAAAGGTGTGTAGCAATCGGTTACCAGCACAGCCATTGTGGCACCAACGTTAGCCGCTTTTGCTCCAGGCGTGTCAGTTTGAGGAATGATCACTTCACCCATTTCATTCAGCAAGGCCACATCTTTTTCATTAAACAATGTGTCGCTAAGCGGTACAGCGGGCACATCTGTGTAGGCAAGTACATTACCTGCGAACAATGCTGTGCCTGTAGCAGTAGCGATGAGTTTAAGTAGTTCTCGGCGTTCCATTATAGATTTCCTCGCTTTAACTCTTCTACGGCAAAGTCTGCGGCTCTTGCCGTTAATGCCATGTAGGTCAGTGAAGGGTTAACACAGCTGGCCGATGTCATTGCCGCACCATCGGTCACAAATACGTTCGGTGCATCCCACACTTGGTTATGCGCATTAAGCACAGAGCTTTTTGGGTCTCTTCCCATACGCGCCGTGCCCATTTCATGAATGCCCATGCCAGGTGCGTAGTCAGCATCCCAGCCTTGAACATTTTTAAGACCTGCTGCTTCAAACATCTCAATCGCGTCTTGCTGCATGTCCTTGCGCATCTTAAGCTCGTTTTCTTTAATCTCGACATCCATTGCGAGTACTGGTAAGCCCCATTTGTCGGTGACTTTTTTGTTCAAGTACACTTTGTTCTCGTGATACGGAAGAATTTCACCGAACGCTGTCATGCCTATTGTCCATGGACCAGGCTCGGTTATCGCATCTTTAAGTCCAGCACCTATACCAAGCTCAGCTATGTCTTTGCGCCAACCTGAACGGCTTGCGCCGCCTTGATAACCAAATCCACGCAGGTAGTCTCGTTTATCACTTCCCCAGTTTCTAAACCTTGGCACATAGAAGCCACTCGGTCTGCGACCGTAGGTATATTTGTCGTCAAAACCTTCAACTTCAGCTGAAGCACCGACTCTAAAGTGGTGATCCATAACGTTGTGACCCAACTCGCCGCTGCTGCTTCCTAAACCACCGTCCCATACGTCTGTGGCAGAGTTCATCAGTACCCACGCCGAGTTAAGTGCTGACGCATTTACAAAGATGATCTTGCTTTTAAATATATAGGTCTCGTTGGTTTCTGCATCGATAATTTCAACGCCAGTCGCGCGCTTCTTGTCTTTGTCGAACAAGATCTCTTTTACTATCGAGAAAGGTCGAAGGGTTAAGTTACCTGTTTTAACCGCAGCTGGAAGCGTAGATGCTTGTGTACTGAAATAGCCACCGAAAGGACAACCCAACCAGCACTTATTGCGGTATTGGCAATGAACACGCCCTTCTTCGGGCTTGCTTTGTGTCATGTTTGAAGTGCGGCCATGCACCATGTGCCGCGCGCCTTCATAGGCCTTTTTCACCCGCGCCGCGACACTTTCCTCTACAATATTCATTGGCATTGGTGGCTGGTATACACCATCAGGCAATACATCTAAGCCATCGCGATTACCACTGATACCCGCGAATTTTTCTACGTAGTCATACCATGGCGCCAAATCGTCGTAGCGAATAGGCCAGTCGACAGCAATGCCTTCTTTAGCATTGGCTTCGAAATCTTCTTTGTTCAAACGGTAGCTTTGGCGTCCCCACAACAGTGAGCGTCCACCTACGTGGTAACCTCTGTACCAGTCGAAGCGCTTGTCTTCGGTATAAGGATTTTCTTTTTCATTTGCCCACATACCGTACGTTTTTTCATTTAGCGGGTAGTCGCGCTTAAGCACGGGATAATCCACTTTCATTGCTTGAGTAGGCAAGTCTCGGTGAGGAAAATCCCAATCTTCTTTGTGCGCATTTTTATAATCTTTAATGTGCTCGATATTTTGGCCACGTTCTAACATGAGCACTTTTAGGCCCTTCTCAGTTAGCTCCTTAGCAGCCCAACCGCCACTGATACCAGATCCAATAACTATTGCATCATATTCGTTACTCGCCATAACACGTCCTTAAAACTTAATTCGTCGCTGTGCCTGTTCGCACGTTACACATCACAGATATGGATCGCTTGTTGTAGCGACGCTATTCTGTTGGCTTTGGTTTTCGGTGTGGGTATAAACTCTTGTGCTAAGTAGCCTTTAAATCCGGTCTCGACAATGGCTTTAGCAATTGCTTCGTAATTGAGTTCTTGTGAAGCATCTATTTCGTGACGCCCAGGTACGCCGGCCGTATGGTAATGGCCAAAGTACTGATAGTTATCTCGAATAGTTCGGATGATATCTCCCTCATTAATTTGCATGTGGTAGATATCGTAAAGCAGTGAGAAGTGCTTAGAACCTAGGCGTTTGCAAAGTTCTATCGCCCATGCAGAATTGTCGGCCATGTAATCAGGGTGGTCGACTTTGCTGTTAAACAGCTCCATGAAAATCACTACGTTGCGTTTTTCAGCATGAGGTAAAATGCGTTTTAACCCTTTAACCGCATTTTCCAGTCCATCTTCTCGTGACATGCCTCGGGCATTGCCGCTAAAGCAGATAAGGTTTGTATAACCTGCATCAGCGACCAAATCGATGTGCTTTATATAACGCGCTTCTAGTTCGTCGTGGAGCTCACTGTGAATGAAGCCGTCTTCAAGACTTATCTCGGCGCCGTTACACATAGAAGAGTCGATGCCGTATTGCTTTAGCACAGGCCAATCTTCAGGGCCTACCAAGTCAATGGCTCCAAATCCTAATTGCTTAACGGTCTGGCACAACTCTTCAATGCTTAAATCGCCGTAAGTCCATCGGCTTACCGAATGATTTACATTTCCTTTAAGCGGCGTATTCATGGTGTTGCTACCTTTCGTGCCGTTTGTACTCGCTACAGCAGGCATCGCAGTGGCTAAACCAGCTGCTGCTAACCCTGTTCCGGCAATGCCTGCCCCTGTCATAGCCATACTTTGAAGTAATTTTCTGCGGGTAATATTATGCATCTGCGTTCACCTTTTCCTTTCTGAACAGAATGGCGAATAGCACTAACACAACCGCGGCAAACCCTGCTGGGAATAACCAGACCTGCTGCCAACTATGCGCACCGGTTTCCATCGTGTAGGTGTCGGTAATTGCGCCTGCCACTGCAAAGCCCACCAGCATACCTACCCCATAAGTCGCTAAGGTAATTAGCCCCTGCGCTGCACTTTTTACGTTTTCTCCCGCCTTTGCATTGGTATAGATTTGCCCTGATACAAAGAAGAAGTCGTAACAAATACCGTGCAGTGCAATACCAACAATAAGCATGAACAAGCCTTCGTCAGCGTTCCCGAATGCGAACAGTGCATAACGAACAACCCACGCCGCCATACCTATCACCAACGTGGCTTTAATACCGAAACGGTTCAAAAATACTGGCAGAGCCAACATGAACAACACTTCGGAAACTTGACCTAGTGTCATTTTGCCCGTTGCATTTTCAACACCTATTTCAGTAAGGAAAGGGTTTGCATTCTGATAGTAAAACGCCAGCGGAATACAAATAAGTACAGATGAAAGAAAGAATACAAAGAAGTTTTTGTCTTTTAACAGTGCCAACGCGTCCAAGCCAAGAATGTCGCGAATAGTTACCGCTTTACCGCTAGATTGAGGTGGCGTGTTTGGCAGTGTAAAACTGAATACGCCCAACATTAGCGAGGCAACGCTGCACAATAAGAACGTGTTTTTGAGCATACCATCGGCAATAGACTGTGCAGAATCCCATGAGAAGACATAGCTAATCATAAGGCCTGCCACAATCCAGCCGATAGTGCCCCACACACGAACTTTTCCGAACTCTTTTGACGGGTCGACCATTTGTCCGAATGACACTGAGTTAACCAATGCAAGCGTAGGCATGTATGCAATCATGTATGCCAACACATAAGGGTAAAAGCTGGCAAAATCATTCGCTTGGTACATACAGTACATAAGCACGGCGCCGACAATATGTAGTAAGCCGAGGATCTTTTCTGCATTAAAGAACCGGTCAGCAATAAGGCCCACAATAAAGGGGGCAATGATGGCGCCCCAACTTTGGGTTGAGAAGGCCATGCCAATTTGCCCACCATTGGCAGACAAGGTATTCGATAAATACGTGCCTAATGTTACAAACCAGCCTCCCCAAATGAAGAACTGAAGGAACATCATCAAACTAAGGCGTAGGGTTATCATAGTTATTGTTATCCTATTGATGGCGCTTAGCGCTCAAGGCCTAAAATACGATTATTCTTCGCTTCGCTAACGTCTCCACCAGCAAAGTCGTCAAACGCATATTTGCTTGGCTCGATAATGTGTGAAGCGATAAACGGTGCGCCTTCTGCCGCGCCTTGCGCACTATCTTTTAAGCAGCATTCCCACTCTAGTACTGCCCAACCTGTGAAGCCATACTGGGTGAGCTTGCTGAAAATACCTTTGAAGTCGACTTGGCCGTCGCCAAGGGAACGAAAACGTCCCGCGCGGTCTTGCCAGTCTTGATAGCCGCCGTACACACCGTTTCTACCGTTCGGATTGAACTCGGCATCTTTGACGTGAAACATTTTGATCCGGCTGTGGTAGCGGTCAATAAAGTCAAGGTAGTCAAGCTGCTGTAAAACAAAGTGACTTGGATCGAAAAGAATATTTGCTCGTGGGTGGTTATCTACAGCTTTTAAAAACTGTTCGAACGAAGCGCCATCGTGCAGGTCTTCCCCAGGGTGAATTTCGTAGCATACGTCAACACCCGCATCGTCGAATGCATCGAGAATGGGTTTCCAACGCTTGGCTAATTCAGCAAAGCCTTGCTCAACCAAGCCAGCAGGACGCTGAGGCCACGGGTAAACCAAGTGCCACATTAATGCACCAGAAAAGGTAGCGTGAGCTTTCAATCCCAAGCGCTTACTGGCAATAGCCGCACATTTGAGCTGATTAACTGCCCATTCGGTTCGCTCTTGTGGCTTGCCGTGTAAGTGTGCCGGCGCAAAGTTATCAAATAACTCGTCGTAAGCGGGGTGAACCGCCACTAGTTGACCTTGTAAGTGCGTCGAAAGCTCAGTGATTTCTACGCCTGCGTCTTTACAAATTTTAGCGATGTTGTCGCAGTACTCTTGGCTCTCGGCTGCTTTTTCTAAATCAAACAGACTAGGGTCAGTAGGTACCTGTATTCCCTTGTAACCAAGCGACGCTGCCCACTTCGCCATATTTTCGAGCGTATCGAACGGCGCTTCTTTTCCCATGAACTGAGCAAGGAAGATAGCCGGCCCTTTTATAGGTTGTTGATTAGTAGCCATAAGCGCTCACCTTTTTCATTGTATGTTTTAATTGCATTACTGCGTTCCTTCCTGACTGACCGACTCCCATTTAGTGTCGCTGTCAGTACTGGCAAGCATGGCATCTATAAATACCATTCCGCGTATGCCTGAATTTATTCCTGGAACGCCGTCAGCTTTGCCTTTTTGATTCGCGCGTACCGCTTTTGCAAAATCGGTATACAAGTTTGCCATTGCTTCTAAGTAGCCCTCTGGGTGGCCAGCTGGAACACGACAACGTGCAGATGCAGCATCACATAACCCAACTTGACCTTGGCCGGCTCTAAACACTTGATAAGGGGCATCAACAGGGCGATAGATAACGGAGTTTGGCTCCATTTGACGCCACTCTAAACCGCCCTTGTCACCGTAGACGCGGATCTTCAACGCGTTTTCTTCACCAGCACATACCTGCGAAGCAATCAACACGCCCGACGCACCCTTCTTAGTTTTAATAAGCGCGGCGCCGTCGTCATCTAAACGACGCCCTTCAACATGGGTGTTTAACTCGCCACATAACGAGGTAACACTGTCGTTTAATACAAACTCAACAAGTCCAAACGCATGAGTGCCGATGTCGCCCATTGCGCCCGTTGCGCCAGAAATTGCTGGATCGGTACGCCACTGCGCTTGCTTATTGTGCGTTTCTTCTTCGCCAGACAACCAGCCTTGCGGATACTCAACATACACTTTTCGAATTTTGCCCAGCTTACCGCTTTCAACGAGATGACGTGCTTGCCAAACCATAGGATAACCAAGGTAGGTATGAGCCAAGCCGTAAAGCGATTCACTGGCGTGAATAACATCTTGAAGCTCTTTTACTTCTGCAAAGCTAACGCCTGCTGGTTTTTCACAGAAGACATGAAAGCCCGCCTTTATTGCGGCAAGTGAAATAGGTACGTGAAGATGATTAGGCGTTACGATAACCACAACCTGCATGCGCTGCTGCTCAGGTAATTTGGCTTCTTCTTCTAACATTGACTGCCAGCTATCGTATGTACGCGATGTTGATAAGTTCAATGCAGAAGCAGTACGCGTATTATTTTCTTCGTTGCGGCTAAATGCGCCACACACCAACTGGTAGTTCCCATCTAACCCTGCGGCATGACGATGCACGGCACCGATAAACGCGCCTTCCCCGCCTCCGATCATTCCCATTCGAATTGGTTGCATTGAAATTCCTCTGTGTGCAAACGCACTATTGGTGTTACTAATGCCACAAAATGTAACCCGTTACATTTTAATGGTCAATACAAAAAACAGCATTTTATTAATCTAAAGTTTACAAATGGCGAGGTAATACCGGGGCTTTACTACCTTTAACCGCCTATTCCTGCACCAAATTTGAACATAACACTAGCTCAAATTTACATAAATCCTACAAATAACCTTTGACGTTTTAATGAAAGTGCGTATTCTTTTGCTTAAAATGAAAACGGTTACATATTAATTTCACGTAAATTTTGAATTCGCTACCATCGTATAGACCACACCTCTACTGGGTTAGGTTTACAATGCGCGAGTGAATTAACAAACAACAATAACGTAAATGGCAAATATTAGAGATGTAGCAGATAGTGCCGGCGTATCGGTCGCTACCGTATCAAGAACATTGCAACAACCTGAGCGTGTTTCTCCTAAAACGCGCAATAAGGTGATGGCCGCTGTTCAGGCAGTTGGATATAAACCTAACTTAATGGCAGTTAAGTTTCGTTCGGGAAAAACGCACAATTTAGTGGTACTGGTGCCTACGGTAGCAAACGTATTTTTTGCCCGTGTTATTAGCGGTATGCAGGAAGCGGCAGCCGAACTGGGCTATTCCATTTTACTTGCCAATACGCTTGGTAATAGTGAAATAGAAAGCCATTACGCCAAGATGGTAAGTACTTCTCAGGCTGATGGGCTTATACAGTTACGTGCGCACAACCCATTTGATGCCACGATGATCAACGACAATGGCCTACTTCCCATGGTGAATGCCTGTGAGGTGATTGACGATGGCCAATATCCTGTTGTGTCGTTAGACAACCGTGCTGCAGCCAAAGCAATGACCGAGCACTTAATTTCATTAGGCCATACCCGTATAGCCATGATCAAAGGACCTAATTCAAGCCCGCTTACCCAAGAACGCTTGGTTGGATATAAAGACGCATTAGCGCAAGCCAATATTGCCTTTGATGAGAGCTTGTTGTTCCCGGGGGATTTTACATTACAGGCCGGATACAACGCAGGGGAAACCATTAGTCACCTTGAAAGTAGACCCACCGCCGTATTTTGTGAGAACGACGAAACGGCTATTGGTGCCATGCAAGCCTTCAAGCAAGCCAACCTACATGTTCCTAATGACATATCGGTGGCAGGTTTCGATGACATTGCGTTTTCAGCATTTGTCGACCCACCGCTAACCACTATTGCCCAACCTGCAGAAGAATTTGGTAGAACGGCGGTTACGCTACTGGTGGACCTTCTTAACGGAAAAATTCGCAAGGCCCCCAAAGTTATTATGCCGTTTGAACTTATTGTGCGAGAGAGCACGGGCAAAGCTTTGGGTTAATTGATGATAGCGATGCGTCATCACCTATGTACCACTACAGAAAAGGAGCAAGCAGTGAATTTAAGTAAAACAAACTTAAGTAAGACAGCAATTTTAGACGCGGCCAGTAATATTGGCTCTGGCGTTTCAAGACGACAGTTCATTAAATATTCATCTGGTTTACTGGCGGCTATGAGCGCTCCTGCTGTTTTGGCGCACGGGCATGGTAGTGATAAAGGAGCTATGATGAAGGGCATGCACAAAAGTGCTGTTGGTCTGCAGCTTTACACGCTTAGAGATATTATGAAAGTAAGTGTGCCGGCTACGCTTAAACTGGTCGCTGATGTTGGTTATTCGGAAATGGAATTTGCAGGCTACTTTGACCACAGCGCAAAGGAAATTAAGCAACTGCTTGATGACAATGGCCTTACTGCGCCTTCGGCTCATATTCAGTTAGACGCGTTCGATACCAACCTGTCACAAATTTTAGATGACGCACAAACCGTTGGTCACAAGTACTTGGTAGTTCCTTGGCTTAGCGAAGCCCAACGTGGTACGGGCATTGCGCCATACCAAGCCCTTGCCGATAAGCTAAATACCATTGGTGAAGCCTGTAAGAAGGAAGGTATTACTCTTGCCTACCACAACCACGATTTTGAATTTGAAGTGCGCGACGGTAAGACACCATTAGACGTGCTTATAACTCAGACCGACCCAGACCTTGTTGCCATGGAACTGGATTTATACTGGACGGTAAAAGCAGGTAAAAACCCCGTTGATTACTTTAAGCAGTACCCAGGCCGCTTTAAACTTTGGCATGTAAAAGATTTGGCTGAAGACGGCAGTTTTGCTGATGTGGGCACAGGCACAATTAACTTTGAAGAGATATTCGCGCACGGCAAGTTAGCCGGTATTGAACATAAATTTGTAGAGCGCGATCAAACCACCGACCGCATTGCCACTATTGAGCAAGGCTTTAAAGCAGTAAGCGCACTTAATAAAGGCGTTAGCTAACGCTTTTGACCTTACCGTGGTTATAATGGGCACACAGTAAAAACGTCATAATAGTAGTAATTTTATGAGTGAACTTTTCAGTGCCCTTTCTCGCGCCCTAAGCCCCTATTACACCGAAATGAGCATTATGCTTATGGCCACTATTTTAGTGGTGTACGGCGACCTGATTAACGGCCATGTAAAACGCATACTGGCACCTTACCATTTCACCATTCGCGTTAGTTTGTTTGTAGTGCTGTGTGCCTTTGGCTATGGCGCTCTAACCTTGTACGGCGCACCTTTTTTAAAACACACCCTAGCCTACTTGCCCTGGCAGTACCAAGGAGCAGGCTATGTGGCATCATTTCTATTGATTGGCTTTTTGGCGGAGAGACGTAGGTATATTTAGTTCTTTTAGATACTACCTTTACGCTACTGTTTTATTGTATTGCTCCACAAACTTTTTGGGTGGTAAGCTCATAACCTTTTTAAAGGACGTCGAAAAATAAGCTGCGGTGCCGAAGCCAACGTCTAGGCAGGTATCTAGAATGCTATTTCCCTCTAACAGTAACGGAATAGACTTTTCGATTCTGAAGCGTGAAAGAAACTCGCTGAAGTTGTATTCAAACAACTCTGACATTCTTCGGTTCAAACTTCTAGGACTTATCAATAACTGCGAGGCAGCTTGGTCTCTATTGAATGATTCATTGTGGTAGTTCTTTTCCAATACTGCGATAAAGTTCAAAAAGAACGCCATATCCTTTTCGTTATCAAACTCGGGGATTTTCAAGCATCCAAATTTAAATGCAGGCTCTTCGCTTTCCTCTTCCTCGCGCTCTTTTGCCTCTCTGACCGACAATAAATGCTCAACCCTAAGAGTAATTTCCTCTTTTGATGCAGGTTTTGCCAAAAAGTAGTCCACTTTTTCTTCTAGCGCTGATTTTTCTAATTCAGTTCCGGTTTCCGCAGTTAACATCAATATGGGAATACTGGCATAGCTTACATTACCGCGAATTTCTCTTATTAAACTCAGCCCGTCCATTTCGTGCATCATTTGATCTGTGATAACTAGATCGACAAGGTAATGCTGCATAACGTCTAACGCCTGCACACCATTTCGCGCAACTAAACAGCGATATTTGCTAGAAAACAAATCAAATAGATAAGAGCGGAACTCTCTGCTGTCATCAACTATTAATAGTGATTTCTTGTTCGATTTGGCATTTGCGGGTGACAATTTTTCAGCATGCGAATTTACATACTCAATGTCATCAATGGGTAACGTTACGGTAACTTTAGTTCCAATGCCTTTTTGACTCTCTAACGCAATGTCGCCCTGGTTCAGTTCAACTAAGGTTTTCACCATTGCTAAGCCAACACCATGACCTTCATGCTCACTGCTCCCTTTAGTGAATCGCTCGAATACTTTTTTGTGAAAGTGCTCATCAATTCCTTCTCCGTCATCACTAACGATAACTTTAAGCACTTTACTATCTTGTATAGCGGCTACTTTTATTGTGCCAAGTTCTGGTGTGAACTTAATTGCATTTTGAATTAGATTTGCCAGGATTTTCTCTAAGCTGTCGTTAATGAGCGAAATTTCTTTTTTCCCTTTAATACGTAACTCTAAATTCTGCCGCTTCTGCTTGGCTAATGGCTCTAGCGATAGGACGATAAACTTTATGTTATCTGACGAGTAGGATCTGTAGTAGTCGGCTGCCGCCAAGGCTTTAGGGACATCTTGACTCATTTGATTAATCAACTGTTCGACCCTTTTCATATTGTCCTGAACACATATCAGTTCTTTGCTCGCTGCATGAGCTGTTTTGGATATGCCTTCTAACGATCCATTGATGAGCTGAATTGGGGTGCGAAGTTCGTGGGTGATTTCGTTAATGAAACGCTCTTTGCTGCGAAGCATCTTTTCAAATTTAGAGTGCCCATCGGTTATTTCATAGCGGGTAAGATGGTTGTAGAGTTTAGTAGTTTTGAATTTGTTATATAGCCTGCCTAAAACCCCTATTCTCCACAAACTCAAAACCCCAGCCAATATAAATAAATATATAGTAAAGCCGATATAAGAAGCCCAAATAGGTGGATCTATATCAAAACTAATTGTCAGTTCATTTGTAGTACTTTTATCTGCTGGAACACGGACTCTAAGAGTATGCACACCAACGTTCATATCACTTAATGTTAAATTCATTACAGGTTTATTGTGAGAAACCCAAGCGTCATCATCTAATTTAAATTCAATACTGCTGCTTTCATTGTAGAAATCACTGACGATAAAGTTGAATGTTACTTCCTTAAAGCTACTTTTAAACTTGAAGTCAAAGTCCTCAGGAAAATATGTGATATGTCGTCCTTCTCCATCTCCCCATTGAACATAACTAAGAATAGTAGACATCTCCCCAATTGAATTTGCATTGAGACTCTCAATTAACTTTTCTTCATCCAACAGGTAACTATATTTATCCCCCTTAACTAGCACTTTTTCACCAAGCGCTTCAAGGCTCTTATACTCAAAGTCTGTATCGAAGAGTCCATAACGAATACCCACTTTAGAAGCTGAGTTGCTTATATTGGGCTTAACAAACAGGCCCATGTTAGACGCTACCCAGAGATTTTTCCCTTCGGTAACCATGGCACCTCTAATGAACCTTAGTTTCTCTAGGCCCAATATCGTGGAAGAGCTAACTTTTCCATTTTTCTTGTTGATTTCTTTTAGTCCAGCACCTGATGTACATACCAAATAGTTTTCTTGGAACTCTATTAAACATTGAAGCCCGAACCAGCCACCTTCTTTAGAGGTAACAGTACGCCAGTTGAATTTGGACAATTGAAAATGAACGTCATCAAATTCATCAATCGCAACGATTTCTCCACCACTCAACAAAGAGCTGAAGACCACTTTTTTAGGGGCTTTAATTGTGTCACGTATGGTGTTGTTAGCGATATAGTAGTAATTGGCATCGAGTCCATCATCAAAGTAGAAATAAAAGGCATTTTTGCCGGCTTCTATATAATGGGAAAACTCGCTATTGCAGAGAACAGAAGGGTCTATTTCATTGAGACGTATAAAAGTTCTTTCCTGCCAAGAGGTACAAAACTCTGCCTTGTCTTTATCCAAATGAGTATTGACTAACTCCCCACTCTTCTCGTTTAACTGAAAGAGACCTTTTTCAGTTCGAACTATAGTTCCGTTTTCATTTATTGATGTCTTTTGAATGTTTTCCCTTACAACGCTCCCATTAAATGACACTAGGTTTGTCACTAGCTTTGTTTTAGGTAATGAAACTAAGCCTAATTGTGAGGAGGCGATAAGGATGGAATTGTAGGGGTCTATAGCTATTTTGGTTACTGACCTTATCGCTTCAGACGTCAATATAGGATTCATGAAAGGGGGAGCCGATAGTTTTTCATCTTCTAGCAGTAAAAGGCGACCGTCGGAAACCCAGATCACCCCATCTTCACCTTTAACCACATCTTGGATGTAGGTGCCACTAATTCCCTCGGTTGGAACGAAGCGCTCGTTACTTCCTAATATGTACACCCCTTGTGGACCGCCGATATATAATTCATCATCAATTACTTTAATAAACGTTGCATTTGATAGTAATGGTAGCTTGCTACTCAATTTAAATTCTTGCAGATTATCTAATGCCCCTTCAATTGAAAGATAGCCCTTATTAGATGCTACATACGCATTGTGATTGTTTGCAAAAAGCGAGTAAGTGCCGTTTAACTTGAAAGATTCTAATTTGGAATTTAGGCTTGTCGATTGCCCTGTAGTTCTATCTACTGCAATGACATCGTCAATGACTGAGAAATATAAATGACTAGATGTCATTGCCATAGTCCAAATAGAACTCGACCATTCACGATCACTAAATACTTGCTGCGAGTTTTTATTTTCTAGATTAACTTTAAAAACACCAACTCCATATTCAACAACCCATAGGTCCGTTCCATTCAGTTGAATATCAGAGATAACCCCTGTGGCGTGATTAGAAGTGTTGAAGTCTAATTTCTCAGACTCGTGTCCAATAACTTCAAACACCCCGTTTTCTGCCGCTACATAAACTACTTTGTTTGAAACCTCTAAGTCTCGAATTACACCTGATGGAATTCCATCAAATGATGTCCTCCCCTCTAAGTTAATACCGATAGCATGGCTCAATTTTGGAATAACTAAGAAAAAAATAAGAAATATTGGGACACAAGTATGGATTTTCTGTCGATAAGGACAAACTGTCTCAGTAAACATGTCTTGCATCCCTGTTTAATTATTACTTTATGTGTGCTCATTCGAGCTTGAGAATCAAAAAACAAAAAGGAAAAGACATGAATATCGAACAAAAAACAAACATGCAAGAGCTTGCCGAGGCAGAGTATACTAAAGTATATGCTGGAACTAATGCACCAACGTTGGAAATAGACTTTTACGTTATATTACCAATTGGGCCTATCAAGCCAAAGAAACCGGATGTAAATAGTTAATACCTAAACCAAAAACCACTTCATCCCAGCATTCTCGGCGGCTTGCTGGTCATAAATAAAGTCGCCTACATACAGGCAGTCTTCCGGTTGAAGCTGCCATGTGTTCGCCACCATCAGTAATGCGGTTGGGTTGGGCTTGGCTGGGGCATCTTCGCGGGTTAGCACGTAATCGATGGGAATGCCGTTATTGGCTACCTTAATTGCGGTGGCTTGTCGGCAGTTGCGGGTAGCTATTGCCATGGGGAGCTTGTGTGCCTGCACCTTTTCCACCATGGCTTTGCCAATGGGTAACCACTTAGCATTTTGCGCATCGTCTAGTTCGTGCTGCAATATAGCTCGGTGTGCACTCGCTTGGGCTTCGGCGCAGCTAAGGGCATCTACAAAGGTAAGTATATCTTCGTTTTGTGGGCAGCCTACGTCGGCGCGCATTTGCGTGAAGTTAAGGCTAGACTCTACCAAGGTGCCGTCTAAATCGAATATTACACCTTTAATACCGGTTAAATTCATCTGCTCTACGCTCACGCTTTTCTCGTCCTTTTACTTCACTGTTGTTCTTAAAGTTCGGTTAACGCCCACTTAATTGAGTACAGCGCTTAACTTACTCACTAATCTTATCGCCAACATAATGCCACGAAAGCCTTTAGCCTTCAGTTACGTTTACTTAAGGCTTCAATATATTTAGGTAAAAACTACTGATGTGATTTAAGTTTACCCCGCCCACACCTTGCATTAGCATAGCCGCTCATTTTGGCAAGCTACTTATTTGCCCCAGCGTTTTTGGGCAAAGTTATAACAGGTAATGTATGGGTGTTTTTGCTGCGCTAGGTACAGCGCTTTGTTGGGCAATTGCTGCGCGTTTATTCCGTGGAACGGGTAACGCATTTTCGCCGCTTACCATGAACTTTTGGAAGGGACTTATTTCTATTGCCATTTTGGCAGTGGTTTTAGTAGTGGTTCAGCCAACAGGGCTTAGTACTCATGCTATTTTGTGGCTATTGCTTAGCGGGCTTATTGGTATAGGCATTGGCGACACCTGCTTTTTTAAAGCCTTACAAAGCATTGGCGATAGCCAAGCGGTGTTGGTCGCCGAAACCCTTGCGCCTTTATTCACTGCCCTTTTTGCTATGGCTTTTATTGGCGAATGGATTACCTGGCAGCAGTGGGTTGGCGTTGCAGTAGTACTGTTTTCGGTAGATATGGTTATAAAGGTACGCAAACGCAGCACTACACACGTGTTTGCAACCAGTGGCTATTTGTATGGTGTGGGCGCGGCGTTATGTCAGGCGGTTGGTGCCGTAGTTAGCCGCGACATTTTAAGTGCCGGTGAAATTGACGCTGCCAGCGCTGCGTTCTTACGATTAGTTGGCGGTATGATCTTTGTGGTGCCATTTATAGCCATAACCAAAACGCGCTACATGCCCGTTATTAACTACCAAAGCAACAGTGGAAAACGTGTATGGCCTGCTTTTGTGTTAGCCACGTTACTTGGCACTACTGCCGCTATTTACCTACAAATGTTTGCATTCGCTTATGCGAAAGCGGCCGTGGTTCAAACCCTTATTGCTACAAGCGCATTAATGTCGCTAGGGGTTGCATGGGTACTTGGTGAACGGGCGACTAAAGCAACTATTGTATGGTCTGCCGTTGCCTTGGTTGGAGTAGCTATATTGGTTAGTTTTGGTTCGCCTACCCATTAGCAATGTAGGGTAAATACCTAACACATGCTTATATAGCCCAACGTTTTAGAGAATAGTAGACGCATTAAGATACAAAAAATACGTAACTTTTAGGTGCCCCGTGTAGTAGTTCTGGGCTCAAATCGATATTATGAAGAAAAAACAAAAACGTTATTTCTCATGTTTCAAAGGTTATCTTTAACAGTATTCTCTTTTTTGAGCGTTGCGCTAACTTCTTTTGGCGCGTTGGCAAACGACAACATTGATGCCGTTATCGAAAAGGTACGCACGCCTTCGTATGATTGCCCTAATCAGTCTCTACTTCCAGAACTTGAAGACACACTTGCTCTTGAGTCGCTTACATCACAACAACGTTTTGCCTTAACCGTAGCCAAAGGGCAGTTTTTAATTTGCCGTGGTAAGTACGAAGAAGCTGAAACTATGCTGCTTAAAGCCATTATGCAAAGCAATATTGATGAAAGCTCTTATGCGTTTGCATCGGCTATTTATCAAATTGGCTTTTCTTATGACGCCAGAGAAAACCCTGCACGCTGTAAGTACTACCAACAAGCCCAAGAACTATCATCGCCCGAGCGCCACAGCGATATTTTTACCAGCTCTTCTTTAGGCCTAATTAACTACTGTTCAGAAACCACTTCACCTGAAATAAGATTAGGTAAGATGTTTGGTGTGCTTAAGCGTTATTCAAACGACGGCAGCCCCGGTGAGTTAGCGCATATTCACAACGCAATTGGTTTACTATATGGCGATTTAGAGCAACATGCCTTAGCAGCAGAGCAATATCTAAAAGCACATGAAATGGGCTTGCTTGTATATGAAGGCAGTAATAAGGTAAGTATTCTTATCAGCGCCATTGTGTCATTGCTAAGCAGCGGTCAAACTGAGCGCGCCTACCAAAGCATTCTAGAACTAGGTGTACTCAATAGCGAAATAGACACACCGCTAACCAACTTCTTGTATCAGTATGCACTGTCTATTTACTATAGAAAAACAGAAAACTACAACCGACTTACCTACACCCTTCCCGATTTAGAAAAAGCGTCTTCGAACATCTCGAGTTCGTTAGGCGAGCTTCTTGTTAACTGGCACAAAGCTGAGATTTGCTTACATGACAACGATCTCACCTGTATTAAGCAGTATATATCAGGTATTGAAGCGTTAAATGATGACGCGATACCGCCGGTCTTTCGTTCAAATTTGGATTACCTTAGCTTCAATGTGTCCATGTATATCGCACTGCAGGACTTAGCTAAGGCGAAAGAGGCGCACGAGATCTATTCTAAAGAAGTGACTAAGCGCCGTGAAGTTACTCAAGACTCGGCCTTAATTATTGGTGCTGCTAACTTGTATACCCGCATTTATGATTTGGAATCTGCGATTGAACAAGCGGAACAGCAACGAAAGAACACGCTGTATACCGCTATTGTTATTTTCCTTCTGGTAAGCGGTATTACTGGCTACGTACTTCGTAGAAAACACCTTGCGCGCAAAGCCATCGATCCCGTTACTCTGCTGCTTAATGCGAATTCGGCGATAGCCCGCATTAACAAGCTTGATGCGCCGAAAAAAGGCCGGGCCATTGCCATTGCTATATTCGACATTAGCAACCTGCGTGAAATAACGCGGAAAATGGGGTCAACAAAAGGTGATTTAGTATTACGACAAATTGCACAAACGCTTCAAAATGTTACCCGCGGTAACGATATTTTAGGACGATTTGGTACCGAGCAATTTATTTTGTGTCTGCACAATATTGAAGAACGAAGTGCACGACAGTTTTTCGACCGCGTACAGAGCGCGTTAGACAATACCTTTGAAAACGATGCCACTTCCGACCATATTGTGGTTGAGTCGCAGATGAGCGTATTTATCGCTAACGAGAAAATTACGGGACTAAACGACATACTCGATGATATTGCCATGTCGATTGATATGGGTAACCGCTCAGGCAACAATTAATATCTACACAACCAAAAACGCGCGGCCCGTTGTTACGGTACCGCGCGTTTTTGTTTTAACCGAAGCGTGTTTACTGGTTCAGGTATGTCTGAAAGCGGGTATACACGCCATTAGTCCACCCGAAACCTAGCTGAACGTCGTATTCACCGCCACCTGCTTTTATTTCCGGTTCGCACACATTGTACTTTTCAAGTAGCACACCGCTTGATGCAAAGTGACGCTCAATGGTTTTACAAAAGCGCAGCATGATGGTTTGAGCCTGCATTTCAAACCCATAGTTGCGCAGCCCTTCAACGGCAAACAGTTGAAGCGGTGCCCAGCCATTTGGCGCATCCCATTGTTGCGACGTCGCGTTTGAAGTGGTTACCACGCCACCTTCTTTTAACAAGGTATTCATTACCGCAGCGCGCACTCCCTCTGCCTGTTGTTCATTTGCAATACCAACGAACAACGGCACACACATAGCCGCTGACACTACATTGGTTTGAGTTTGTGTGGGGAAGTGATAGTCAAAATAGCCCGCCTTTTCAGCATTAAACAAATAGGTGTTTATTGCGTTAATTCGCGCTGTAGATGCCGCACTGTAGCGCGCTTGCTCGGCACCTTTAGTCACGCTTGCCAGAGTCTGTTCAAGCGTTACTAAAAGCGCATTTAAATCTACGGGAATAATTTCAGTTGTACGAATACTTGCCAGTGAATTGGGATTAGCTAGCCAGCGCGAACTAAAGTCCCAACCCGATTCGCAAGCCGCGCGAACATGCTGGTAAAACTGACTTTTGTCAGCGCCTATGTGCTCTGCTGTTTCTATGTCTTCTCGATAAGACTCAGGGCGAGGCGTAGGCTCGGTGTCGAAGTAACGATTAAGTGTAGCACCACACGGCATGGTAACCGTGCGCAGTTGTGCTACGCCCTTCTGTGACGCGTTCTCGCCCGCTTCATTCATCCAAAACTGGTATTCTTTCTTTAAGCCCCAGATAACGTATTCTTTTTGCTGGTCGCTTAGTGCGTCTTTAAGCAAATTATAAAACAACGCCAAAATAGGAGGCTGACTGCGAGAGTAGTAATAGGCGCGGTTGCCATTAGGAATGCAGCCTACTTCATTTAAAATATCTACAAAGTTCACCAACATGTTAATTGCCATGTCGGTGCGCCCCGCGTCAATTAGACCTAACGCGGTAAAATATGTATCCCAGTAATAGATTTCGCGAAAGCGTCCACCCGGCACTATGTATGGGCGGGTAAGCGCTATTAAGCTGTCTTTCTGCTCAGTGTCGGGGGTACGCGTTAGCACCTGCCACATATGCTCAATATAATCGGCTACATTTTCAAACTTGGTTTGCGATGTTGCGCTAATCATTTCTGGAATATCGAAATGGGTATTAACAAACGTAGCTAAGTCTACTGCTTCGCCGCTTTTCTCAGCATCTAAACACGCTTGTTCATAAGCCGCTAAAACGGTGTTGAGATCGGTTTTAACAATAGCGTCAGCGAAGGTTTTGCTGTCTGGGAATAGCTGTGCCATTTGCACATGTTTAAACAGGTCGCTGGCAAAAAACGACAAGCTGTCGCGCCAGTTGTGTGAAGAAGAACTCATAGTTACTGCGCACCTTTAGGCGATAGAGAAGAAGACGCTCGTTTAAAGAAGAATAGGGTTACCACTAATGCACCGATTGGAATAAGCGATAGATAAAATGCTTGTTGGCCCCCTACTGCGTCGAAAATAAACCCAGTCACGATAGAACCTGTGGTTCCTCCAAGAGCCGAAAATACCACAATTAGCCCTGTCATAGGTGCATGTTGATGTTGAGGTAGCGCGCTTAGCATTACCGAGTTTAATACGGGGTAAATAGGCGCCATCATCAATCCAATTAATGGAATAAGGAACGCAGCTATTGGTGCATCAGCCCAGCTGGCTATTGTGCTGTCAGCCACGTTTTCGGCAAGCGGTAAGCTTAGTAGCATTACCGTAGCCATACCCGCCAAACAGATATTTAAGAAGGGATACCAGTTCATTCGCGTAAGTACTGCGCCCGCAGTTAAGCGCCCAACGGCCAGCGCTATCGCAAAGATACTGGTTATTTGAATGCTGACTTGAGTAGGTAAGCCCAGCACCTCTTTGTTAAAAGTTGGCAGCCACGAACCTATGCCCTGCTCTATTAACACGTATAAGAAAATAGAGAAGATAAACACCAGCACTAAAGGCTTATAGGCCAATTTCAGCATGCTGAAGAACTCGCTTGCAAGGCCTTCTGATTGCGCTTTTTCCACAGGCTTTATAGGAGCCAATGCCACAACGATTAACGTAAAACCAACCAGCGCAGCTAGTAAGTAGTAAACGTTCAGCCAAGATAAAGAAGCGTCGTTATTGGGGTCGATAAACCCAGCAAACACCCAGTAGCCAGACAACACGCCCAACATAAAAATACCTTCAATGGTGTTCATTAACGATGAGTGCGCTTTAGTGGTAGACGACAGCTGCCCAATAATGGCGTACACCGACACTTTCACTAGCGCAAATGCAGTACCTATGCAGGCAAACAACACTTTAATGAACCAGAAACTTGCGATAGAAGGCGTCAGCGCACAGGCAACGGCCACTAATGCTAACCCAAGTAGCATTGAAAGCTTGTAACCAACTCTAGGAATGAAGCTGGCCACTAGGAACGAGACAACAGCAATAGAAAGATCTTTAAAGCCTTCTAATGTGCTTGCCTCTGGCTTACTAATGTCGAAGCTATTGATCGATTGCAGAATAACAGTCCCCACACTGTTAAGTAGTATGGCAAATACGTAGTAGCTAATGGCAATGGCTGCAATGACCATGAATCGGGACATGTGTAAACACTCTGTTAACTGAATTATGCAGGAGTGTAGTCGTAAGAAAATAAAAATGCAAACGTTTGCAAAGCGCTATTATTTTTTCGTTAGAGCTTAATATCGACACCCTGTTACCGTTAAATAATAGCGTTTATGCGTTAAAAAGCTGATAAAAAAGCGAAATATTAGTCGCTGTGCTGCGTAGAGCGACGGGCAATTAAGGTTGTTTCCACTACCTGGCTTTCTGTAGGTTTGTTTTCAAACTGGTTTAATAGCTGCGTAACCATCTCTATTGCGGCTTGCTGAGTATTCTGACGCACCGTTGTTAACGACGGGTGCATAAGTTCAGCTAAAGAAATATCGTCGTAACCCACAATGCCTACATCGCTTGGAATACCTACATAGCGCTCTTTTAACGCTTTTAACGCGCCTAATGCCACCATATCACTTACACAAACGATCCCGTCGAAATCTAACCCATTCGCCTTTATACGCTCGTTAATGTATTGGTATGCTGCTTTCGACGTAATATCGATGGCGCAGGTGCACTGCGTGTCTATTGGCACATTCGCATTGCGGTGGGCTTGCGAATATCCCTTGTGACGTTCCTGCATTTCCGCGTGTTCAGAGTCTCCAAGAAACAAAATGCGTTTGGCGCCGTGGCTCAGCAAATGCTGGGTTGCCGTATAGCCCCCCAGATAGTTGTCGCCGCCGATAATGGGATATGGCGCGTCTGTTTTTGCATCGCCCCACACTACAATGGGAATGCCCGACTGTGCTGCTCGGTCGATTTTGGCCGTAGATTTGCCTTGCCCAATGACAATAATACCGTCGGCGCGTTGGCTGCGAATAAAGTAGTTCGCCCAATCGTCAGATGCCATAAATGAGTTAGACAGCAGTAGCTCGTAGCCTTTGGCATTTAGCGCCTGATTTAGCTCTCCCACCAACTTGAGCAGGAATGGGTCTGTAGTGCTTTGTTCGGTGTTGTCGATTAGATTTAAAATCACCGCTATCACGTGAGTTTTCTGTGTTCTTAAGCGGCTAGCGGCCGCGTTAATACTAAAATTGTGCTCTTTAGCTAGTGCCTGAATTCTGCTTCGGGTTTCCTGCTTAATAAGCGGGTTGTCTTTCAGTGCCCGTGATGCTGTCGATGTTGATACACCAGCAATATCAGCCAGCTTCGCTAAGGTGAGTTTTGTTTCAGAAACCAATGTGACCATTCTCTAATAATTTTCGGTATACCGGGTTACCCGTGATAGCACTACAAAATATAAGCGTAAAACCGCTACCTAAACCGGATAAATCGTCGACTCTACAGCCGAATTCACAATATAGCGCGAATCGTCTTGGCGTAAAACCATGTTAACAACAATAAACAAAAAATTTGCAAACGATTGCATTTTATTCTTGCAATCGTTTGCAAACAGATCTATTTTGTTTCGCAATCGTGATGCGTATAACAATTTTTAAACCTGTTTAACGCATTCAGTTAACAACGCAATAGAACATTTTCGGGAGCACACACCATGAAAACGTTGTTTACAAAAGGAATGCTGGCGAGTGCAGTAGCGGTAGCACTAACGCAGCCTGCCATGGCACAAGAAGACGTAAAACAACAAGCGAAAGACAACGCAGAGATCATTGTTGTCAGCGGTACGCCAGGCGGCGCAGGGATTAGAAAGATTGACGCAAGCTTCGCGGTAACGAATATCGACGCTAGCGACATTGAAAAATTGGCACCTAAGTCTACGGCCGATTTGTTTAAGGCCATTCCAGGTGTTTGGGTTGAAAGCTCAGGCGGTGAGTCAGGCGCGAACGTATTTGTGCGTGGTTTTCCAGGTGGTGGCGATGCGCCGTTCTTAACGATTGCGCTTGAGAACTCTCCTATCTACCCTGCACCTACGCTATCTTTCCTTGAGAACTCTCAGCTGTTTCGCATAGACGATACCATTGAAATGGTTGAAGGCTTACGCGGTGGACCAAACCCAGTAGTAAGCAACGGTCAACCAGGCCTTACAACAAACTTCCGCCTTAAACGTGGTGGCGAGTCGACAGAAGCGTCAGCGAAGTACACTATCTCTGACTACGGCCTAAACCGTATTGACGTGGTTGCAAGCGGCGCACTAGATGACGACTTGTACTACATGGTAGGTGGCTACATTAAGAGCTCAGAAGGTATTCGTGATGCCGGCTTTAACTCTGAGCAGGGTAACCAGTTCACCGTTAACATCACTAAAGTTTTCGAAAAAGGCGAGCTTAACCTTTATACCCGTCAAACTGACGATCGCGGTACTTGGTACTTACCTACACCTTTAAACGTTGAAGGTATCGACGCAAACTATACGCAAATTGGTCCATTGAATCGCCAAGGCACCATTACGTATGGCCCTAATGATACCACTGAGTCATTCGACTTTGGTGAAGGTCGTGGATGGGACGGACACGTAAGTGGCGGTAGCATTAAGCTTGACTTAGGAAACGACTGGCAGCTAGTTGACCGCTTTAACCTTACCAAAGGTGAAGCCAATACTTTTGGTCTTGTACCGAATGGTTCTGCAACTACCGTTGCGAATGTTGCCGACAATGGCGAATCAGCCACTGGTGCAGTAACTGGCACAGTGTATGACGGTGATACGCCTATTCAGCAAATCGGCCGTTGGGTAGTACTTAAAGATATTGAAGCTTTCACTAACGACCTTGCTGTGTCGAAAAGCTGGGAAGACTTCGATACATCATTTGGTATTTACAGTGCATCAACCAAAGCCAATGACTGGTGGAGCATTGGTAACACGGCTTACCACGTGTTACAGCCAGGCGGCGAATTGCTAGACGGGATCGAATGTAACACTGACGCACAAGGCTGCGATTGGAACTACGACATTAGCTCTGTAGGTGATGCAAGCACGCTCGCACTTTATGCAACGGGTACGTGGTACGCAACCACAGACCTGAGCATCGACTTAGGGCTACGCCGTGAAAATCACGAAGTGAACTATTCAGTAGATGAAGATCTTGATGGCAAAATAACTAAAGCGCTTGAGTACGACGAAACCAAAACGTCGTGGACAGTGGGCGCAAATTACGCGCTTAATGACACCAGCGGTGTATTCGTTCGCATGAACCGAGGCTATAAAATGCCTTACTTCGACGACTTCAGAGACAACTGGGGTGCCTACACTGGCGGTAACGACTTGATTCAAGAAGTTACTCAAGGCGAGCTTGGTTATAAGTTCATGAATGACAGCATCCAGTTCTTTGCAACTGCATTCGCAAACGAAGTAAAAGGCGATACGTTTGTACGCCGTCCAGGCGCACCGGCTGAAATTCTTACTAACGAAGCTTACGGTATAGAACTTGACGGTCGCTATAGCCACGATTCAGGCTTCTCGTTGAGCGTGAACGGAACTATTCAGGAAACTGAAATTACTGCCAGCGCCAATAACGAAGGCAATGAGTCTCAGCGTCAGCCTGGTTGGCAAGTACGTGTAACACCAAGCTACGGCTTCGATATCGGCGATATGTATGCCACGGTATACGGTACATTATCAGCGGTTGATGATCGCTTTGGTAACAACGAAAACACAGTTGTACTAGAGGGATACGAGAAGATTGATGTAGGTCTAACGCTAGAGCCAACTGAATCACTTCGTCTTCAGTTCTCTGTTGATAACCTGACCGACGAACAAGGTATTACCGAGGGTGACCCGCGTAATCCAGATTCACCAAACGGCCGCTACATTATGCCTCGTAGCATGAAGCTTAGCGTTTCTTACTTGTTCTTCTAAGAACAAAAAGCGTAACACCTAAAAATAAAGCCGGCCTTAGTGCCGGCTTTTTGTTGTTCGTTTCTCTCAATATATTTCGTTCAGGGTTTATGACGCTATTGCAGCCTTTTCTTGCACCCCTTTCTTGTTAGATTCTTCTTACATCCTGTCAGCGTTAATTCATCGACATTGGTCGTAATGTGCTTTAGCAAAACCAATTCTGTTTTACAGTGGTATAAGCAACGAACAAGCTAAAAACGAAACGTACCGTTTACTATCATCAACTATAGGAGGGTGAATCGTGACGCCAAAGGTTATTTTCTTCGATATTAATGAAACACTACTAGACATGCAGGCCATAAAAACAGGCTTAGCGTCGGTGCTAAACGGCGATGAGACACTGGTAGACTTATGGTTTGCTAACTTATTGCATCACAGTTTAGTGGATGTTGCGTCTGGACAGTTTCACGATTTCATTGATATTGGAGCCGCAGCGCTTACCATGGTAGCTCACAGTAAGGATATCTCTGTTGATGAGGCTACCGCAAAAGATATCATCAAAAAGCATATTACCCGATTGCCAGCGCACGACGATGTTGTTCCTACATTAAAGGCGCTTCAAAGTGCTGGTGTAACCTTGGTCGCCCTTTCAAACTCATCTAAAGCCGGACTAGACGCACAGCTTGAGTTTGCCAATATTAAGCCCTATTTTTCCCATGTATTAAGTGTGGAAAGTGTACGTACCTACAAACCACATGCTGCGGTTTATCACTGGGCCTGTCAGCAGGCTAACGTAAAGAACGAAGATGCCATGATGGTGGCGGCTCATGGTTGGGATGTAAGTGGTGCTAAGGCGACAGGTATGCAAACCGCATTCGTAGAACGCTCGGGGAAAATGATGTACCCGTTAGGTCTTGCTCCCGATCACAGCATTGCTTCGCTTACTGCGCTTATCGAAATGATAAGTTCGTAACGTGTTCTGTGTGAGGGCACAACGACCTCACTGTGCCTGACCGCTATAAATCTAGCGTAGTTGCAAAATAGTTAGGCGCAAACAAAAAAGTCTTACCGAAGTAAGACTTTTTTCAAATCGAAATACAAAACAATTAAACTTTTGCTAGCTCGGGCTGGTTTGGCTTAAAACCTTGTGTGCTGCAAGAATTGCGTTTCGTTTCTAGTGCGCTTAATTGACGCTTAAGCCATGACTTCTGAATACCTGACTTAGCTGCGTCCATTTCAGTGCTTACGCGAGTGATTTCTTTTCCGACGTTCACGCATGCTTTCTTATTCGGTTCAAAGCCGCCATTAGCCAAAACAGAAGAAGAAAACATTAAAGCTGATACTGCTATAAGCGTTTGCTGTTTCATAAGAGTCCCCAACTACTCGTTATAATCCCGGGTTAGTGTCATACCGTAAGAATGAGCATATATTTGCTCTCAAATCTGTAAGGAATATAGCAGGCCTTTTATTCTAGTTAGGTACTACAAAACATACGCAGTAATAAAACTTTGCCTACCTTGTTCTTGCTAACGCACATAAGCCATTGTCTTTTATATTATTATGTCGACAATGATTTACCTTACCATTCCACTTACGTATCGATTTTTATATTTTTACGCACTAAATAGTGAGCCTATCCATAGTATCGGCTACAGCAACAGCATTCTGCAGCAGCATTACTCACTATTAAGCGTTGCTATTAAAACACCTTAGCTTTTCTGGAACAAGAAAAGTTATAACAATCCTTTTACAGGTTTTAGGACAGAAATTGCATTCTGTAAGTATTTACTCACTATACTTACAAGCGACTACCTGCCGAGAGCTTTTCTACGGTTTGCATAACACTTCTGCCCATATCATCTAGGCTTATTACGCGCTTAGCGGCGCCCTTTTCTATGGCTACTTTGGGCATACCAAAAACTATACAACTAGCTTCGTCCTGACAAAATGTTTCGCAGCCCGCGTTAAACATTTCGTGAAGGCCGCTTGCGCCGTCGCTACCCATGCCCGTAAGTAAAACGCCTAACGCATTGCTACCAGCACTTTTACAGATAGAATTAAATAACACGTCCACCGAGGGCTTGTGACCCGATACGCGCGCGCCATCGGTCAATCTAATCCGGTAATCAGCCCCGCTTCTTTCAATTTCCATGTGTTTATCGCCAGGTGCAAGGTAGGCTTGGCCTGGTAGTAAACGTTCTCCGCCTTTCGCTTCTTTGACCTGCATTTGGCACACGGCATCTAGTCGTTTAGCGTAAGTCGAAGTAAACCCTGCTGGCATGTGTTGTGTGATCACGGTGGCAGGAGCGTTCGCCGGAAAGGTACGTAACACCTCTTTTATGGCTTCTGTCCCTCCGGTCGAGGCACCAATTGCAATGATTTTCTCAGTGCCCGAATAATTGACTTTGCTCACGGTAGACACTTTCGAAGGCGCTGATTTTTTTACTTTAGAGCGCGCAGCCGTACGTATTTTCTCAACAATCAACTGGTGATAGTCTGCCATGCCTTGCGCCACACCTATTTTGGGCTTTGCAACAAAGTCGATAGCTCCTAACTCCAAGGACCTCAGCGTGGCATCAGCGCCTTTTTCGGTTAGCGTAGAAATCATGACTACGGGCGTTGGCCTCGCATTCATCAGTACTTCTAGAAAGCGTAATCCGTCCACTTTAGGCATTTCTATATCAAGCGTAATAACATCTGGCGACTTTTCTAGAACCAGCTTTTTTGCCACGAAAGCATCGGGAGCAGCACCCACTAATGCCATGTCTGGCTCACTTTTTATAATTTCACTTAGAATTTGCCGGATCAGTGCCGAGTCATCTACCACCAAAACTTTTATCGTCATTGTTAGTCCTCGAAGATATCTACGCTACCAGTAGGTGCACGTCTAGACAGTTCCCACCGATGCTGACTTTCTCTTTCAATAATAGTGGCGTTATTAAGCTCGTGAATTCGCTTCATAAAGACATTGCCGTTGCTTGGAAAAAAGTAAACCTTGCGCGCGTAAACATCACATAAGTCACTGGCCAATATCGGTATGCCTTCCGTGCTTAAAAAGTCTGTTACGAATTCTGCGTTGAACTTCCCCACATCGTGCTGCACGAAGGACGGCACCACTTTTCCACCACCAAACACTTTTGCTTTTATTCGGGCTTTATTGGCACCGGCTTTCACTAAGTCGTTGATAAGAATTTCCATGGCATGCACGCCGTATTTGGCAGCCATACCTTGTGTTTTTTCGAACTCACTGGCAGTTTTATTTACTGTAGGCAACATAAAGTGATTCATGCCGCCAATGCCCGTTTCAGGGTCGTATAAACATGCCGCCACACAAGACCCCAATACCGTTACCAGCATTTTATCTTGTGTTGTTACGAAGTATTGTCCAGGTAATAGCTTTACTGCGTCGATAGAAAAACGTTTGTCGTAATAGCTAATAGGTACTTCGAAATTACAAGATTCCACACGTGCTCCTAATGAACCGGGCGATATATAGTTTTACCTACCGGTCTCACAAGATTAGTACACATATTGAAGTTTTCAGAATGCCCTGCCATATAAAGTCCTGCAGGCTTTAACATACCCACCATTCTTTGTAACACGTTTAATTGCGTGGGCTTGTCGAAGTAAATCATTACGTTTCGACAAAAAATGATATCGAGTGGACCTTTTACATCCCACTTTGCATCGGTAAGATTGAGTTTTTTGAACTGCACCATGTGTCTTAACTCATCCACTACTTTCACTTTTCCCTCGTTTGCACCTTTACCTTTATGGAAGAATTGTTTTTGTCTTTGGATGGGTATTTTCGCGATAGATGCTAAAGGATAAATACCCGCTTTGGCTTTTTGCAGTACCTTACTGTCTATGTCTGATGCAATGATTTTCACAGGCGTTTTGAAGCTTCCAAACGCCTCTGCGACGACCATGGCAATAGAGTAAGGCTCTTCTCCGGTTGAGCTGGCAGCACACCAGATAGTGGTTACTTCTGGATGTTGTTTTAAGTGCTCGGCCAGTGCAGTGAAGTGGTGTGGCTCGCGAAAAAACGACGTAAGATTGGTCGTCAATGCATTGATAAACTGCTCTAGCTCAGGTTCAGACTTATCAACTACGCCTAGATAATCGTTAAAGCTTGTGAGCTGAAGGGCTCTGATACGCCGAGCCAATCTGCTGTATACCATCGCTTCTTTAGCGTCTGACAACTTTATACCTGCTTTTTTGAAAAGCATGTTTTGCACTTTGTGGAAGTCCGCCTTTTCAAAGGCGAACTCCCGAGTGCTATCGCGTGATGAAAGAACCGTTGTCATTAGAACGACTCCCACTCGGCTTCATCAGGCAGTGCGGGTTTCAGTGCTTGTGCTTGAGGCGCGTTGTTAATCACTGAGGCTACACGTGGCTGCTTGAAGTCGGTGTGAGAGAGCGCAGCGATGTGCTTTTGCTCCATTGACAAGCCCTTTCCAACTTCAAATACCGATACCCGTTCATTAAGTTGCAACGACTGCTGCTTCAAACTGTCCGCGGCGGCGGCAGCCTCTTCTACCAGTGCTGCATTTTGTTGGGTCATTTCATCCATTTGAATGACCGCTTTGCTCACCTCTTCAATACCCGCCGCTTGCTCGGCAGACGCAGCGGCAATTTCAGACATAATGTCGTTTACGCGCTTAATGGAAGTTACTACCTCAGCCATGGTGTCACCCGATTTCACAACCAGCTCGTTACCGCTGGCTATTTTGGTTACAGAGTCAGAAATCAGTTCTTTGATGTCTTTCGCTGCTTCGGCTGAGCGCTGAGCTAAGTTTCTTACCTCTGAAGCAACTACCGCAAAGCCTCGCCCCTGTTCGCCCGCGCGAGCAGCTTCCACGGCTGCGTTTAAAGCAAGAATATTAGTTTGAAAAGCGATGCCGTCTATAACACCAATAATGTCAGAGATCTCTTGTGCCGAGTCGTTGATTTGGGTCATGGTTTTCACCACTTCACCTATAACCTGCCCCCCTTCTGAAGCAATTCTACTCGCCTGTGCGGCTAGGCCATTCGCTTGCTCTGCATTCTCTGCGTTGAGTTTTACGGTTCCCGTTAGCTCTTCCATACTCGATGCAGTTTCTTCCAGACTGGATGCCTGCTGCTCAGTGCGGCTTGATAAGTCAGCATTGCCCGTTGCAATCTCACCCGACGCCACATTAATGGTTTCTACTGCTTCGTTAATACTTGTGATGGTGCCTCGCATTTCGTTGATGAACTGATTAATGGCCTCGCCCAACACAGCAAAGTCACCGTCTAAAGCATGTTCAATGTTGACCGTTAAGTCGCCCTCAGTCAGCTTGGTCATTACGTGTTTAATTTCATCAACAGCTTGGGTTCTACCCGTAATATCGGTAGCAAACTTAACTACACGGAAAGGCTTACCGTTGTGGTCTAAAATAGGGTTGTACGTGGCTTGAATAAATATCTCTTTGCCGTTTTTACCCAATCGACGATATTCGCCTGAAGAAAAAGTGCCGCTGCGTAGCGCATCCCAAAACGCCGCATATTCAGGGCTAGCTCGGTGAGCAGGGTCGACGAACATGCTGTGATGCTTACCTTTGATTTCATCTAAGGTGTAGCCCACCGTAGTTAGAAAGTTTTCATTGGCATGCTGAATAATGCCATCCATATTAAACTCTATGACGGCCTGAGACTTTCCTATTGCAGCTAACTGCCCTTCAAAGTAGGCATTTTTCACTTTCTGTTCGGTGATATTACTGGCGTACTTCACCACTTTAACCACATTCCCACTCATGTCTAAGATAGGATTGTAGGTCGCTTGAATCCAAATATCTGAGCCGTCTTTCGCAATTCTGTGAAATTCACCCGAGTAAAATTGGCCTTCTGCCAGTTTTTTCCAAAACGATTGGTATTGTTCAGATTCTCGCTCTTGTTTAGTCACAAAAATGCGGTGGTGTTTGCCTTCAATTTCATCTAGGGAATAGCCAACCGTTGCCAGAAAGTTATCGTTGGCGACGAGAATATTGCCTTTTGTATCAAACTCGATCACCGCTTGTGATTTACTTATTGCGTCTATTTGCCCTGTGTTAAACGCGTTTTGTAGCTTTTGTTCAGTCACATCAGACGCATATTTCACCACTTTTATTGGCTGGCCGAACTCGTCAAAAATAGGGTTATAAGACGCTTGGATCCAAAGCTCACTGCCATCTTTTTTTACCCGTTTGAATTCGCCTGACTTAAACTCACCTTTCTTTAAGTCACGCCAGAACGCTGCATACTCAGGGCTCATTTTATAGTTGGGTTCAACAAACATACTATGATGCTGACCTTTGATTTCGTTCAGCTCATATCCCGTTGTTGCGCAGAAGTTTGCGTTGGCGTTTTGAATAACGCCTTCAAGGTCGAACTCAATTACAGCAAGGGACTTGTCAATGGCATTTATTTGGCCTTCGTAGTCTGCATTTTTGCGTTTTTGCTCCGTTACATCGGTAGCAAATTTTACTACCCGAACAATATTTCCGAGCTTGTCATAGATAGGGTTGTAAGAGGCTTGAATCCATACTTTGTCGCCGTTTTTCGCTACGCGGCAATATTCACCGCTGCTGTGCTCACCGTTTCGCAGCGATTCCCAGAATGATTTATATTCTTCAGACACGCCGTAGTCTGGCAATACAAAAAGGCGATGATGCTTACCAACAATGTCTTCTTTCGAATAGCCTGTAACCTTCAAAAAGTTTTCATTGGCGTCTTCTACTATTCCCTCCGGCGTAAAGGAAATAATGGCTTGGCAACGATCTAACCCTGCCAATAAACCGGTTTTATATTGCAGCTCCTGATCATTAAGCCATTCCACCATGGTGCCGAGCTTGTCGCCTTCAACACTTTTGATGGTAGATAACTTAAGGGTAAAGAGTAAGTCGCCCACAGGCAGTAAAAAGGTATCGCTGCTATCACAGCTTTTGTAACGCAAATTCAGGTCGCTATTGTTGGCGAAAAACGCGGCCATAGTAGAGCCCGTCAGGCCTTGAAAATTAATGCCTGGTAAAGCACGCTCGAACTGCGTTTGATGCTCGTTGGCTAAAGCATAAAATGCTTTGTTGGCGAAGGTGATCGTTCCCTCGGCATCGACCAACATCAAACATGCGGTACTTTCGCTTAGCGCTTGCTCTTGAAAGCGTGAAAGACTTTGTGCCGCTACTAACTCTTCATTATGAAATATATTAAATACGCCCATTATTCCATCCACCTGATTTGCGACGCTCTGTTCTAAAAGCGTCAAACTAAATGCCGTGTAATAAAAAAGGCGAATTCCTTTTCAAGAATTCGCCTTCGCTTTTTTAGAACGACTCCCAATCGTCACTGCTTGGTACTTTTGGAGCCAGTTTCTTTTGCGTTTTAATTGCTGTAACCGGTGCAACGTGTTTATTCTTGTTTACTGATGCAACCTTTATTGGCTTTTCTTCACTGACCGTCGCTTTATCACCAATGTTAAATGCTGATACGCGTTCAGATAAACTTCCCGCTTGCTGCTGCAAACTTTCTGCGGCAGCCGCAGCCTCTTCCACCAGCGCTGCATTTTGTTGTGTCATTTCATCCATTTGCACAACGGCTTTACTTACCTCTTCAATTCCAGAAGCTTGCTCAGAACTCGCCGCTGCAATTTCCGACATAATATCGTTAACTCGCTTAATGGAAGTCACCACTTCTTCCATGGTGTCGCCTGACTGATTGACGAGTTTGTTACCGCCATCAATCTTGCTTACCGAGTCTGATATAAGCTCTTTGATTTCTTTTGCTGCTTCGGCAGAACGCTGAGCCAGGCTTCGTACCTCTGACGCAACTACCGCAAAGCCACGGCCCTGCTCACCTGCTCGTGCAGCTTCTACGGCAGCGTTTAATGCCAGAATATTAGTTTGGAATGCGATGCCGTCGATTACGCCGATGATGTCTGAAATTTCCTGCGCAGACTCGTTGATAGACGACATGGTGTCCACAACCTGACGGATTAGCTCACCGCCCCGCGACGCGATTTCACAGCTCTGAGACGCTAAGCTATTGGCTTGTTCCGCATTTTCAGCGTTGAGCTTGACGGTACCGGTAAGCTCTTCCATGCTCGACGCCGTTTCTTCAAGACTAGACGCCTGCTGTTCGGTACGACTTGATAGGTCTGAATTCCCCGTGGCAATTTCAGACGAGGCCGTATTGATTGTCTCTACTGCTTGGTAAATTGAACCGATAGTGCCAGACATTTCACTAACGAATTGATTGATAGCATCGCCTAGTACTTGGAATTCACCCTCGAACTGTTCATCAAGCTCTGCCGTTAAATCACCGCCAGATAAGCGGGTCATAACATCACTGATAGAACCGATAATGCGACGCATATCGTCGATAAAGCGGTTGATTGACGTGCCAAGCTCTTTAAATTCACCCTCGAACTCATGCTCAATGCGGCAATCTAAATTACCCTGAACCAATTCATTCATGGCGGTTTTGATATCGCTAATGGCCTGTTTTCTACCAGTAATATCAATGGCATATTTGACCACACGGTGAGGTCTACCGTTTTGATCCAAAATAGGGTTATAAGACGCTTGGATCCAAACTTCTTTCCCGCCTTTACCCACGCGCTTAAATTCGTCAGTGAACTGTACGCCTTGGCGCAGCTGTTCCCAAAACTGACTGTACTCAACACTGCGCTTATACTCATCTTCCACAAACATACTGTGATGCTTGCCTTTAATTTCATCCAGGCTGTAGCCAACCGTGTTTGTGAAATTCTCGTTGGCGTTTAAAATTTTGCCCTCAAGGTCAAATTCAATAACGGCCTGCGCTTTGTTTATTGCGTCTATTTGTCCTTCAAAATATGCATTGCGTAACTTAGATGCAGTGATGTCGGTGGCAAACTTCACTACGCGAATAACCTTACCTTCGCCATCGAAAACCGGGTTGTAGGTGGCTTGGATCCAAATCTCTGTCCCCATTTTGTCGAAGCGACAAAACTCGCCGTTTTGTGGCTTGCCCTCTTTGAGGTCGCGCCAGAATTGGGCGTACTCTTCTGAGCGAATGTATTGAGCGTCACAAAACATTTTGTGATGGTTGCCAACAATTTCATTGAGGCTGTAGCCAAGCGCATTAAGAAAATTGTCGTTCGCATTTTGGATAACACCATCGGCGTTAAACTCGATAACAGCCTGGGCATTATTCAATACGTTTAGCATCGTGCTTTTAATGAGTAATTCTGACTGATCAACCCATTCAACCATGGTGCCTATATTGTTATTCTCTTGGTCAAAAAACGGCGTAAGGGTGAGTTTGAAGTTCAAGTCGCCAATGCTAATCGTAGAAGTCATTGTCGATTTCAATTCAGCAAGGATATTGCGCTGATGCGAAGGATTGCGATGAAACTGGTCGATGTTTTGACCTTCCAAGTTGTCAGCAGAAAAACTGGGGAGGACAGCCTGAAGTTTCTTCTCATTTTCTTTGAGCAGCGACTTTACAGACTGATTAGCATAGATAATATTTCTGTCTGCATCGGCCATCATGATGCAACAGGTTGTAGCATCAAGTGCCTGTTTGTTTCTTAATGCTTGGTTAACGTCCGTTGCTTTTGTGAAGTCTTCTAACCACGTCATAATTCCCATTTTCTCAGCCCTCAACCACTTGTGCTTTTGTTTCAACTAAACCCAATTCGTTACTTGTAATTAAGCTTTCAATATTGACTAAAATAACCATGTGCTCATCGACATCGGCCAGTCCGTGAAGGTACTTGCTATCGAACGCCACACCGAACTCTGGTGGCGGCAGCATGTCTTCTTCGGAAAGGCGAATGACGTCAGACACGCCGTCTACCACAATGCCAACGATCCGCTCGTGAACGTTAAGCATAATGACGATAGTAAAATCGTTATAAGTGGCTTCACCTACGTTGAACTTAATGCGTAAGTCGACGATAGGTACAATGTCGCCACGAAGGTTTATCACGCCTTTAATGAAGTTTGGCGCATTGGCAATTTTGGTAACCTGTTCGTAACCACGAATTTCCTTCACGGTTGTGATATCAAGGGCATAGTGCTCCTCGCCCAAGACAAAACTTAAGAATTCGTTCTCTTTCGATGCGCTAACGGCTTGTTGTAAGGCTGCTTCGCTCATAGTGAAACCTCTTCATTTGGAACATTTGTACAGTTAGTAGCCACCGAGTCTGCATCCAAAATCATGGCTACCTTGCCATCCCCCATAATGGTTGCACCTGCGATCCCTGCTACTTTTTTGTAATGTTGCTCAAGGCTCTTAATTACGACTTGTTGTTGACCCACAAGCGAATCCACCAGCACGCCATAGCGCTTCTTACTGCTTTCTAGTAGCACGACGATGCCTTTGGTTGGCTCAGTGATGCCGTCGTCTACCTGCATAAGTTGAGTAAGTGACACCAGCGGCCAGTACTGGTCTCTAATCCACAGTACTTTGTCATTGCCAAGGGTTTTCACTTGAGATGATGTGGGTTGAAATGATTCGATAACGTTAAGTAGTGGGATAACGAAAATTTGATCGCCAACCGATACACACATGCCGTCTACGATAGCGAGCGTGAGTGGTAAGTGGATATAAAACGCAGAGCCCTCACCCTGCGATGATTCAATTTCAATACGCCCGCCAATAGACTCGATGTTTCTGCGAACCACATCCATGCCTACACCTCTGCCCGACACATCAGTAACTTCTGCAGCAGTCGAAAAGCCCGCTTGAAATATAAGCTGCCAAATTTCACTGTCTGGCATATCTGGCGTAACCGTAAGACCGTTTTGTGTGGCTTTCTCTACAATGCGAGCTTTGTTTAAACCGGCTCCATCGTCGATAATACCAATGATGATACTGCTACCTTTCTGCTCTGCACTTAAGATAACTGTGCCGTTTTCGGCTTTGCCTGCTTCAAGGCGTTTTTCAGGACTTTCTATACCGTGATCGATACTGTTCCTTACTAAATGCGTAAGCGGGTCGACCAGTTTTTCGATTAGGCTCTTATCTATTTCGGTGTTACCACCTTGAATCACCAAATCCACTTTTTTGCCTAGCTTCGAAGACAAATCACGTACCACACGAGGGAAGCGATTAAACGTCATGTTTACCGGCAACATGCGCATAGACATGACTGATTCTTGAATTTCACGGGTATTGCGCTGCAACTCGTCTATAGCAAGCTGTAGGCGCTCTCCGACTTGCCCTTCAACTTCCTGCCCCACGTTTGAAAGCATGGATTGAGTAATCACGAGTTCGCCGACCAGATTAACCATCGCATCGATTTTGGTGGTATCGACACGAATTGATGCTGCCTCTTTCGTCGCTGCTTTTGGCTTGGTTTTAACGGGCTTCACAATAGGTTGTTTTGGTGTAACTTGTTGCGAAGAAGATTCAGTAGCGTCTGTTTTTACAGGAAGGGTGTCGGGTTCGAAAAAGCCAAAGCCCTCATCAGCTATGCCGACCTTGGTATTCGCTTCACCTTTAGCCTGCGTCTCTTCTGATGCTGCTTCATCTTCGAAAAGTCCGAAGCCTTCAATGCCATCTGAGATATTTTGACTTTGAGAACTTTCTAAATTGGTTTCTTGAGATTCAGTCTCGTCTTCATCAATCTCGTTGTCTGTATTAGCTTCACCTTGAGCAGTTTGATCACATGTTTCTTCTGCGTTTTGTGGCATTTGTCCTGACGCACTTGCGAGGGTATCTTCAAGGACTTTTATGCTTGCATCAATTTGTTCTTGGGGAAGATCTGTTTGTTCTTTATATGCCGATAAGGTGTCTTTCAATACATCAAGGGTTTGCAAAAATATGTCGACGATGTCTGCCGTAACCTGAATTTCCTGGTTTCGGGCTTTGTCGAGTAAATTCTCCATTACGTGAGTCAGATTCATTAGTGCATCGAACCCGAAAATCCCACTGCCGCCTTTGATAGAGTGCGCCGCTCTAAAGATACTGTTCAGCTCTTCGGGGTCGGGCGCATCCACATCCAAGGCCATGAGCAACTGCTCCATATCTTGGAGATGCTCATCACTCTCGTCAAAAAACACACCGTGAAATTGGTTTACATCAATGGTCATGACTGACTCCCATTTACCCTATTCAAACCGACTCTGTTAACCTAGAACGCGCTTCATCACATCAAGTAGCTTATTGGGGTCGAAAGGTTTCACCATCCATCCGGTTGCTCCCGCGGCTTTGCCTTTTGCTTTCATGTCATCACCGGCTTCAGTGGTCAACATGACAATTGGCGTCGACTTGAAGTTCGCTAAACCTCTGAGCGATTTGATAAGCGTTAATCCGTCCATGCGAGGCATGTTTTGATCGGTAAGCACGAAGTCGAAACGCGCGCCTTGGCATTTGTCCAACGCATCTTGGCCGTCTTGTGCAGTAGTAACGTTGTAGTTCGCTGACTTAAGGGTCATTTCTACCATCTGGCGGATGGACACAGAGTCGTCCACAATCAGTATGCTTTTACTCATAACTCAATCACCTATAAAAATGTCAGGGTTAATCACACATCGTTGTGTAACTATTTATTTTTGCTGTTAAAAAAGTTCTACGTCACCTGCGTCCATTGACGTTGACGAAACAGGGTTGTGATCTGCTTGCCCTTTTTCCGTCAACGAAATCTGGTAGTTAGCTAGGTTGTCTTTCACTTTTGTCGCAGACTCAGGGCTTAGTTCTGAAAGCTGCAACACAATGAAATCAATAATCTCGCGGGTGTAGGTAAGGTTTTGACCGTTTATATCGCCAAATTGTAAGCCGCGAATAGCGGCAGCAGTTGAGTCTGCAAGTTGTTGGCGAATAGCTTCAAGCTCACTTGCGCCCTGTATGTCGGCTTCGGCTTTTTTGATAATGCCTTTTAGCTGCTCGCTAATGGCGTCTTTCGCGTTGACCACGTGAGAAATGTCCTGAGAAGCAACCACTTCTGCAGTTTCCGTTAGTTTATCGATGAGCGATTTGATGTTTTCTATTTGCGTTTTTATAACGTCGCTAAACTGTGTAGAGCGGGTAGATAGCGCACGGACCTCATCGGCAACAACTGCAAAACCGCGTCCAGCTTCACCTGCTCGCGCTGCTTCAATGGCAGCGTTTAACGCCAAAAGATTGGTCTGAGAAGAAATATCATCAATACCACTTAACGCCTCAATGACAGTAGGCATGGCCTGCTGAATGGTTTGTACTTGGGTTTCTAACGCCCTTGTAGACTCGGTCATTTCAGTTGTTGAGGCGATGAATTGCGTTAGTGTGATGTCAGTATCAGAAGCAAATGTCCGCATTTTATCGGCATAGGCACAGTCGCTGTCGTCATCATCTGTCAGCAGACTATTGATGCTAGTTTCTTGTTGGCCTAGAAGGGTTTGTAGCGAAATAAACGAGTCGCTTAATGTAGCAACCGCGTCATTTTGTGTTGAGAATATGTCGGCCAGGTTTGATGAGGTGATCGTCAATATGCTGCTTGCTTCAGATACAGCAACACCCATAGAGTCATTGGCTAACGAGTTTGTGTTTGAATATGAAAAATCTTGTGATGGCCTGCTTGTGCTATTGGCTGCAGAGTCCTGATTACCCCCTGTCACTTTAAGAAGTACGAAAAGCAAAAATAAAACGCAAACAGAGCTGATAGCAAGCCCCAAGTGCGCTATCGAGGTGAAAGCCAGACTCCAACTCGCCAACATCATAAGAAACGCGATAATAAACGCGTTGCTCTTATTAGAGAAAAAGTTATCCAGATAATTTGCTGCAATGGCGACCACAATCCCACCTCAATTGTTACTACCGCGTTAACGGATGTACAAAACACAATCAAATTATGGTCAAGTTTCCAGCTTCAACAATTATACTTTTGAATATTTTTGTTAACTTATTACTTTGGTGACATTTGTGACACCCAATCATCAGCATTGCGCTAGACTAAAAAGCTTCAATAGTTCAGCACTGTGGGCATTGCATTAAGATTAAAGGCGCGAGCCCGCGCCCAATGCTTCAAGCGTATCTAGAATTGCATCTGAGATATCTTCTAACGGCTTGATAAAACTCGCGGCTTTCATTTCTACAGCCACTTTAGGCATACCGTAAACAACGCAGGTTTTTTCATCCTGACAAAACGTAACAGAGCCTTTTGTGTGCATACTTTTAAGGCCTTTTGCTCCATCCCGTCCCATGCCTGTAAGCAGCACACCCACCGCGTTTGCGCCAGCATGCTCAGCCAGCGAGTCAAACATCACATCAACGGAGGGCTTGTGTCCCGATACCTTGGGGCCATCATCAAGGGTTAAACGATAGTCAGCGCCGCTACGCTCTACTTTTAAATGTTTATTACCTGGTGCCAAGTACGCAAATCCAGGCAATAAACGCTCCCCTCCGTGCGCTTCTCTCACGGTTATTTCACAAAGGCTATCGAGCCGCTTGGCGTAGGTGGTTGTGAACCCTAGAGGCATGTGTTGGGAAATAATGGTGGCCGGTGCATTGCGGGGAAAATGCATAATAACGTCTTTTATTGCTTCAGTTCCCCCAGTTGATGCGCCTATACCAATTAACTTTTCGGTTCCTGTGTAGCGCATAGAAGCATGTTTTGTGCAGCGTGTTTGCGTTGGTTGGCCTAACCTCGAATGCGCTGCTGCTTTTATCTTTTCAACAATAACCGCCGCGTATTCAGCCATACCTTGCGCTACGCCGAGCTTTGGCTTTGCCATAAAATCCACAGCGCCTAGTTCGAGCGCACGCAGTGTTGCGTCGGCACCTCTTTCAGTCAGCGTAGATATCATCACAACTGGGGTCGGCATCGCCTTCATCATTACTTCTAAAAAACGTAACCCGTCTACCTTCGGCATTTCAATGTCCAGAGTAATAACGTCTGGCCTGAACTCTTGCACCATTCGCTTCGCCGCATAAGCATCCGGCGCGGCACCCACAAGCGTTAAACCTGGATCACGGGTTACTATTTCTGAAAGAATTTGGCGGATTAACGCAGAGTCATCAACTACGAGGACTTTTATAGGCATGTGACTGTTCCGAAAATGAAATTACACCCGTCTTAGCTTGTTCAGAAAGTAGAACCCGGTGGGTAGATTCGCGCTCGTAGAGGGTAGCATTGTTAAACTCGCGAATACGCTTCATATAAACATTACCGTCGGCAGGAAAGTAATAAATTTTGCGAGCATAAGTGGACATTAAATCACTACTTATTAACGGTATGTTCGCGTCATCCAAATACTCCAAGACAAATTCAGCGTTTACTCGTCCAATGTCTTGCTGCACAAACCCAGGAAGCACCTTTCCTCCTCCGAATGCTTTAGCCATCAACTTATTTCGCCGTGCGCCAAGGTGTACAAGCTGATCGATTAACATGTTCATGGCGTGTACACCGTACTTTGTGGCTAGGCAGGCGTCGAGATTGGTGGTGAAGTTGAGGTCCGGCAACATAAAGTGATTCATACCGCCAATCTTCTTTTCTTGATCGAAAATACACGCTGCTACGCAAGAACCAAGAATGGTTACCAGCGCTTTGTCTGAAGCAGTGGCATAATACTGACCCGGCAAAAGTTTAACGGCTTCTTTTTGAAGGCGGTTATCAAAGTATCGAATGGGATTTTCGTCCTGACTCATACTGCAAATTCCTTTTAAACGACTGGCCGATAAATGGTTTTCCCCATGGGAGCGACCAGTTCAGGATACATCGTGAAGTTCTCAGAGTGCCCTGCGACATACATCCCGTCATTGCACATCATTTTAACCATTCGCGCTAAAATTTTGCGCTGCGTGGGTCGATCGAAATAAATCATGACGTTACGGCAAAAAATCACGTCCACTGGCGAATCTACACACCAGTTTGGCGACATCAAATTTAGTGGTTCGAACTGCACCATTTTTCTCAGCTCATCCACTACTCTTACTCTTCCGGTTTGTGCGCCTTTTCCCCTATAGAAAAATTGCGTTTTATAATCGTAAGACAGCTGGCTGATACTGTTTTGGGCATACACTCCTTCCCGAGCCTTTTGCAGTACTTTACTGTCGATATCAGTGGCAAGTATTTGTACATTGGGAGTAAAGGTGCCAAACACCGACGCCACTGTCATTGCAATACTATAAGGCTCTTCGCCAGTGCTGCTTGCGGCACACCAAATACGCTTGGTTTGAGGTCGCTTTGTCAGGTAATTGGCGAGTGCGTCAAAGTGATGTGGCTCTCTGAAAAATGCCGTGAGGTTAGTAGTGAGCGCATTAATGAAGTGTTCCATTTCATCTTTACAGCTTCCTACATACGCTAAGTACTCTTTAAAGCTGTGTATCTCTAGTGCACGCAGCCGCCTGGCAAGGCGGCTGTATACCATCGCATCTTTTGAATCAGCTAAGTTAATTCCGGCTTGTTTAAACAGCAAGCCTTTAACCCGTTCAAAATCTCTTCGGCTATATGGAAATTCCCTTTGCGCATCCGTGCTTTGTAGAGCGGTCATACACTAAAACGCCTCCCAATCTGACGCATCTGGTGCCGCTGGATTCAGCGCTTTCATTCGCTGCTTGGGCACTTCACGCTCTTTAGGTAATGCTTTGCTGCCGTTTAGCGACTGAAGGTCAGCATTCTGAGTGGGCTTGCGACTACTTCCCACTTTGAACACAGACACCCGTTGGGCTAGTTCACCCGATTGCTGTCTCATACTGTCTGCAGCCGCTGCTGCTTGTTCAACTAACGCAGCATTTTGCTGAGTCATTTCGTCCATTTGAACCACCGCATTGCTCACTTCCTGTATTCCGGTGGCTTGCTCAGACGATGCCGCTGCAATTTCAGACATAATGTCGTTAACGCGTTTAATTGCAGTGACGATGTTGGCCATGGTTTCCCCAGACTTATTCACCAACACGTTGCCATCACCAATTTTATCGACCGACGCAGAAATTAGCGCCTTTATGTCTTTTGCCGCCTCGGCAGAGCGCTGCGCTAGCGTTCTCACCTCAGAGGCAACAACGGCAAACCCGCGACCTTGCTCGCCCGCTCTTGCAGCTTCAACTGCTGCGTTCAGTGCAAGTATGTTAGTTTGGAAAGCAATGCCATCAATAACACCGATGATGTCAGATATACGCTGAGCAGAGTCGTTAATTTCACCCATGGTATGCACCACTTGTTCAATGACCTTTCCGCCCTCTGACGCTACTTCTGATGCCTGGCTTGCCAAGCCTTTTGCTTGATCGGCATTCTCTGCATTTAGCTTCACTGTGCCCGTTAACTCTTCCATGGCTGACGCTGTTTCTTCTAAGCTTGACGCTTGCTGTTCGGTACGACTAGACAAATCGGCGTTGCCGGTGGCGATTTCATTTGAAGCCGTATCGATGGTTTCCACAGCGGTGTGAATTTTCACTATGGTGTCGCGCAGTTCACCAATAAAGTGATTAATAGATTCGCCAAGCACCTTGAAGTCACCTTCTAATGGCTCTTCTATCGTTTTCAGTAAATCACCGTCTGTCAGACTTGCCATAATAGACTTAATACTTTCTACCGCTAAGGTTCTTCCTGTCACGTCCGTGGCATATTTCACGACTCTAAACGGTGTGCCGTTTTGGTCTAGGATTGGGTTGTAAGAGGCTTGAATGTAAACTGGTTTTCCTGACTTGTTGAAACGCTTGTATTCTCCGCTAGCATAAACGCCTTGGCGCAATTGCTCCCAGAATGCTGCGTATTCAGGACTGTTTTTGAAAGCAGGGTCCACAAAAATACTGTGATGCTTTCCTTTCACTTCATCTAGGGTATATCCCATCGCGGCTAAGAAGTTGCTGTTTGCGTTTAAAATTACCCCCTCAAGGTCAAACTCAATGACGGCCTGTGACTTACTAATGGCATTTAATTGGCCTTCAAAGTAGGCGTTTTTCAACTTCTCTTCGGTAATGTTAGTCGCGTATTTGACCACCCTAAACGGGTTGCCATTCATGTCTTCTATAGGGTTGTAAGAAGCTTGGATCCAAACGGCTTTTCCTGCTTTGCTTACGCGCTTAAATTCTCCTGAGAAGAAATTACCTTCTTTAAGTTCAGACCAAAAACGCTGGTACGACTCTGACTGTCTGGTTTCTTCATCCACAAATAGTTGGTGATGTTTACCTTTGATTTCGTCTAGTCGGTAGCCCATGGTGTTGAGGAAGTTGTCGTTAGCAGTAATGATAGTGCCGTCGACATCAAACTCGATCACAGCCTGAGATTTACTGATAGCGTTAATTTGTCCTTCGAAATACGCATTTTTTAACTTGTCTTGCGTTACATCGGTGGCAAATTTAACGACTTTAAATGGCTTACCCGAGCTGTCGAAAATGGGGTTGTACGATGCGCGGATCCATATTTCCCTGCCACCTTTTGCAATGCGTTTATATTCACCCTCACTGTGCTCTCCGGCTTTTAAGCTTTGCCAAAAAGCAGCATATTCAGCGCTTAACTTATAGCTTGGGTCAACAAACATGCTGTGATGCTGCCCTTTAATTTCAGACAGGCTGTAACCCATTGCGGCGAGGAAGTTTTCGTTGGCGTTAAGAATATTACCTTCTAGATCGAACTCAATAACGGCCTGTGATTTATTAATGGCCGTAATCTGCCCTTCGTAATCGGCATTTCTTTGTTTTTGCGCTGTAATATCAGAGGCAAACTTGATGATGTAATCTACGTCACCGCTGTCATCAAATACTGGATTGTAGGTCGCTTGGATCCACACCTCTTCGCCTTGCTTGTTTATTCTGCAAAACTCACCGCTGTGTACGTCGCCGCTTTTTAGTTTTTTCCAAAACTGCTGATATTCATCGCTTTGAGCGTAATCACTGTCGACAAAAATGCGATGGTGCTTTCCCACCACCTCACTTTCGCTATAACCCATTGCGGATAAAAAGTTATCGTTGGCCGACAAGATTTCGCCATCTGTCGTAAACGATATCACCGCCTGGCTTCGCATAATGGCATCGACCATACCTTTGTTGCGTTTATTTTCAGTGTTGTCCTGCCACTCGGTGACATAAAGCTGAGTGCCATTCTCGTCTATCGTTATTGTAGATGCACTTACACAAAAGCCATGCTCAGCAAGAGAGACGAGGTGCTTATCGCCGGAAGTATGGGTAAGTAAATAGGACAGGTTTTCTGAAGCGCTTGCCCCATTCGCAATGTCGTCTATGTGCTTTCCTGATAGTGAAGACTCACCATCGTTGACAGTAAAGTCCTTAGAGTAGGCCCTTGTCATTCGCAGGAATGCGGGAGTGTGGTAGTGAATAACTCCCGACTTGTCGATGACCAACAAGTTTGAGGCACTGGCCTTTAGGATATTCGACTTCAATAGCGAGTCGTGCTTCGCTATTTTTAACTCTTCGCCGTTCAGAAAATTAAATACGCCCATAACTAATATTTCCCAATGTCAGGTGTTTCCGTTTAGTGAAGGACCTTGTAACTACGCGTCGTCTTTTACGCTCTCAGGTGCGACTAAACCCAGCTCTTCGCTGGTTATTAAGCTTTCTATGTTCACCAGAATGACCATGTTTTCATCTACATCAGCTAAACCGTGTAGATACCTGCTGTCAAAAGCTACGCCAAACTCTGGTGGCGGAAGTACTTGTTCTTCAGACAAGCGAATAACATCGGATACACCATCTACCACGATGCCAACAATACGCTCTTGAATGTTCAGCATTATCACTATTGTGAAGTCGTTATATGTGGCCTCGCCTACGTTAAACTTAATGCGCAAGTCCACGATAGGAACGATGTCACCACGCAAATTAATCACGCCTTTTATGAAGGCTGGCGCATTCGCAATCTTAGTGACTTGTTCGTACCCTCTAATTTCTTTTACTGTGGTGATGTCCAAGGCGTAATGCTCATCGCCAAGCACAAAACTTAAATATTCTTTGTCCTGTCCGCCGGTAACCGCTTGATGCAAGGCAGTTTCACTCATGAAAGTAACTCCTCTATTTGACTGGAGGTATACGTTGTAGCAATGGAGTCTGCATCGATAATAAGTGCGACTTTTCCGTCGCCCATAATGGTTGCCCCCGCTATTCCAGCCACCTTACGGTAATGCTCTTCTAAGCTTTTAATCACCACCTGCTGCTGACCGACGAGCGCATCAACCAAAACACCAAAGCGTTTTTTACTGCTTTCAAGCAACACCACAATGCCTTCTGTGGGAGAAAGCGCGGCATCCTCTACTTCCATGAAGTCGTAGAGGGGCACCAAAGGCCAGTATTGGTCTCGTATATAGAGAACGGTGTCGTTGCCCAAGGTTTTCAGCTGCTGCTTAGTAGGCTGGAAGGATTCAATAATATTTAAAAGTGGGATCACGAAGATTTGCTTACCCACCGACACACACATGCCATCAACTATGGCTAGCGTAAGCGGCAGGTGAATGAAAAACGCTGAACCTTCACCGGCGCTAGACTCGATATCGATACGACCGCCTATCGATTCGATATTGCGGCGCACCACATCCATACCTACCCCTCTTCCCGATACATCGGTAATGGCTTCGGCAGTTGAAAACCCAGGTTGGAATATAAGTTGCCATACTTCTGAATCAGGCATGTCATCAGATACGGTGAGCCCGTTACTTCGCGCTTTATCGAGAATTTTGTCGCGGTGAAGACCACCGCCATCATCAATAATGCTGATAATAATGCTACCGCCTTTCTGCTCGGCACTTAGAATAACTGTGCCTTTTTCTGGCTTGCCAGCAGCGACGCGTTTGTCGGGCATTTCTATGCCGTGATCGATGCTGTTGCGAACGAGATGGGTAAGGGGGTCGACAATCTTTTCAATTAAACTTTTATCAATTTCCGTGCTGCCTCCCTGGAGTACCAGTTCTACCTGCTTACCTAACTTACCAGCCAAATCTCTTACTAAACGCGGAAAACGATTAAAGGTTGCGGTTAGCGGGAGCATGCGCATAGACATCACTGATTCTTGAATTTCCCGAGTGTTTCGCTGCAACTCATCAATGGCTAGCTGCAGCCGCTCGCCAACTTGCCCTTCAACGTCTTGCCCTATCATAGACAGCATTGACTGGGTGATAACCAGCTCTCCGACTAAGTTAACCATGGCATCAATTTTAGTGGTGTCTACACGAATAGAGGCCGATTCACGGGCGGTGCTCTTTTTCGCTGGCGGTTTTGGTGGCGTTTTGGCTTGTGTTGTCGTGGGAGCAACGCCACTTGTTGGCGCTTTATCATTGTTAGATGTTGTTGCTGTATTTAATTGAGTACTGGCGCTTTGCGCGTTATTACTACTCGCAATTTCTAGGGAAGTATTGATATTGGTAGCTGACGGTGCGTCTTCGAAAAAACCGAAACCCTGCTCTACTTCAGCTGTTTCGGCATTAGTCGTTTCAGTTTGTGCGTCGACTGTATTCTTCGATATTTCATCATCGAAGAAGCCAAAGCCGTCATCGTCATTATTCTCACTTTTAGTGTTGTCGCCGTGAGAGAGCGCTTCGTTAACTGGCTCGTTGTCGAAAAAACCAAAACTGTCGTCAGCGGCTTCAATAGCACTATTAGGCTCATCGTCAAAGAAACCAAAGCTGTCGTCCTGAGCGCTTTCGTTTTGCGCATTCACGCTTACTTCTGAAGCATCGTCACCATCGCCTGGGGCTAGGTCTGTAGATTGACCGTTGATTACGCCATTTAGAATTTTAATGCGCTCGGCAATACTGTCTTCTGGTACGGGGGTCTCATCGCGGTAGGCGTTAAGCGTGTCTTTTAAAACATCGAGAGTTTCTAAAAGCACATTTACAATGTCAGCGGTAACACTAAGCTCATTGTTGCGGGCTTTATCTAACAAGTTTTCCATCACATGCGTTAAATTCATCAACGCATCAAAACCGAAAATACCGCTGCCACCTTTAATCGAGTGGGCAGCGCGAAAAATACTATTTAGCTCTTCAGGATCAGGGGATTCAACATCTAAACTCATCAATAGCTGTTCCATATCGTCGAGATGTTCATCGCTCTCGTCGAAAAACACGCCATGAAACTGTTCTATATCGATGCTCATTCCGAATCCTTCCAGATTTTAGGAGTGGGTGGGCGATTTAGCCCAGCACGCGCTTCGTTACATCAAGAAGCTTGTTTGGATCAAAAGGCTTTACCATCCAGCCTGTGGCGCCAGCGGCTTTACCTTTTGCTTTCATATCGTCGCCTGCTTCTGTAGTAAGCATAACAACAGGCGTTCTGCTGTAAGTCCCCAAACCGCGCAAATTTTTTATAAGCGTAAGGCCATCCATTCTTGGCATATTCTGATCGGTTAAAACAAAATTAAATTGCTGACTTTTGCATTTATCTAACGCATCTTGCCCGTCTTGGGCTGTCGTAACGGTATAGCCCGCACCTTTTAGGGTCATTTCTACCATCTGACGAATGGATACTGAATCGTCAACAACTAGAATGTGTTTGCTCATATGCTCACTTCTCCAAAGTAGGTCATTACTGACTGTGCTTCCTGTTCCTTGCTTAGCTAGAACAATTCGACTTCCCCAGCGTCCATAGATGTTGCAGACACAGGGTTGTGGTCATTTTTCCCTTTCGCAGCGAGTCCTTTTTGGTACTCGTTTAATGCACCGACGAAACGCTCGATATTGTTGACATCTAACGTCGCCAACTGCTCTAAAATGAACTTGATCATATCTTGGGTATACTGAATGTGTTGGCCGTTGATATCGCCAAACTGCATACCCCGAATGGCCGCATTTATCGACTCGTCAAGCTGAGAGCCAATGTCTTCAATCTGTTTTGTGGTTACAAGGTCAGCCTCTGCTTTCTTGATAATCTCAGACAACTGCTCACTGATATGTGATTTAGCATTAACCACCTGAGAAATATCCTGCGACGCTACAAATTCAGCGGTGTCTGTGAGCTTATCTACCAGACTTCTTATGTTCTCGACCTGGGTTTTAATCACATCACTAAACTGAGTGGAGCGAGTTGAGAGCGCCCTGACTTCATCAGCAACAACAGCGAAGCCACGACCAGCCTCACCTGCTCGCGCCGCCTCTATAGCCGCATTCAAAGCAAGTAAATTAGTTTGTGCAGCGATGTCATCAATACCACTCAGTGCTTCAATTACCGTAGGCATGGCCTGTTGAATGGTTTGCACTTGCTCCATTAGGTGCTTTGTCGACGACGACATCTGTTCTGTAGAATCAATGAATTGCGTTAGTGTTCCATCGGTTTCGCGGGCGAAATTGCGCATTCGGTCGGAGTAAGACTGCGTATGCGCTTCGTCCACACTTAGCAGATCTTCAATACACTCAATTTGTTGAGAAACTAGTGATTTCAAACTGCTAAAGGCGTGAGACAAAGTTTCTACTGCGTCATCCTGCGTTGATTTGATGTCCGATAAATTGGCGTCACAAGTGCCAAGTGAAACACTTAACCCCTCACTGGCTTTTTCAATATCAGCATTTCTGCTTGTCGCCATATCCGCAGCACTATTCTCTGTCGGGTATATCTCGTCGCTTTCTCTGTTATTTTTTGAGTGAACAAGGGCACAAATCACCACTGCGCCAGTTAGCACAGCGAGAGCGGCTAACGCCGATACTGAAAAGTAGAGCACCCACGAAGCGATAACTCCAATACCTGAAATAGCAAATATGGTGTTTACTGCGCTCTGCTGATTTGAAGATGTGTTGTTAGCTGACAAAAAACTCTCCTTGAGAATTACGCGCGGCTTAGATTCACCCTGAACATTCAACTGCCGGTTGCTTCTTTCAGACCAAGGCAGTTGAACGAAGCAGCTAGCTTCCTATCATTATTAACAGTTCGAAGTTTCTCACTCCGCTTAAAATCACAGGTGTTAAGCCAAAAACTATCTCTTTAAAACACAGAGCAATGGCGCGTTACCTCTTTTAAAAGTAACAACGTTATATTTCGCTGCGTTTTTACATATGAAGTAAGCGTAGTACCCATTTTGAAAAGTAGGCAAGAACATGCATAAGTTTTTTATTAAAAAAGCGTTTTTTGGCTTTAACTGCGCCTAAAAAGCGCAAACTAGTTCTTATCAAGCTTGTTTTCAGAGTATTTGGCGTAATTCCACTATGCGACAAGTACGCGACTATGCAGGTTGCTCTTTCTGAAATCGAAACATTCATGTGCGACTATGGTGCACACCACTCCCTAGTAATTTATCCATACATGCCATTAATTATTTTTGATTTCGACAACTGCTTAGCTCCGGGCAATAGTGTAGGTGAAGACATATTGCTACCTCTATTCGATGTCATCGAGTCAGATAAGAGTAACGATTTAACTCCCTCTATGAGACAAGAAATGCGTCTGGATTTTTGGCGTAAACCTTTGGACTATATTGTTGAAAAATATGAGTTCTCTGAGCATTCAAAATCTGCGAGTTATGCTTACTTTTCGCAGTTGAGTATTGCGCACCCTATTGAAGGCTATGAAGACACTCATTTAGTTAATGCGTTTGAAGGGGTGAAGCTACTTGTAACTTCTGGATTCCAAAAATTTCAACATTCGAAAATTAGCCAATTGGGCGTTGAAGGTGCTTTTGAAGACATTTACTACGATGACCCAGGTAACCCGCCTAGAAAAGGCAAAGCATTCTACTTCGACATCATAGCCAAAAAATATAATACAGCTCCGAGTGAGGTATGGGTTGTTGGAGACAGTGAGGAGTCAGAAATTAGTGCGGGTAATAGTTTAGGTATGAAAACGGTTCAGATACTTCGACCAGGCGTTAAAAAGTCACCCAAGGCACAATTCCATGTGTCTTCGCTTCAAGAGTTTTTAAGTTTGCTACAGATGTCTTAGCGCCTGTTGGACTAGGTCTGCGATTAGCGCTAGAAAGACATAAAGCGGAAACAAAAAAGCCCCGCATTTTCATGCAGGGCTTTCTGAATAATGGTGCCTCGACCCGGGATCGAACCAGGGACACACGGATTTTCAATGCAAACTTCCACTCTAAAGCATTGAAAAAAATAACTTTTAATTTCTTTGCAAATTCTTTGCAAAAAATTTCTTTTCTGTTTTACTGGCGCAATGGCAAACAGACTGAAAGACACGACATAAACGATGAGCTGTATATCTTTAAACAAGATAACAGTGAACGCTGGTATGCGCGATTTATACTAACCAATCACAAAAAATGGCTCTGTAAATCAACTAAGAAGAAAGATAAAGATGAAGCTATCGCTATGGCACATCGAATCTTCTTAGACCACCAAATTAGACACGAAAATAACACACTAGTCCAAAGTAAGCGATTCAAAGACGTAGCTGACCGCGTCATCGAAATGCTTGAAGAGCAACTAGAACACGGGGGCGGTAAACGCACCTATAAAGACTATATTCGAGCGTTAGAAAACTACCACATCCCCTACTTTTCGCGTACGTTTATCACCTCAATTGACCAAGAAGAAATATCTAAGTTTGATGAGTGGCGTAAGGGGCGAATGAAGAAGTCTCCAGCCTCCTCTACATTATTAACTCACAATGCTGCTCTTCAGCTCGTTTTTAAAGAAGCTATTGAGCAAAAATGGATGATCGCCGCTCAAGTACCTGTTCTTTCCTCGAAAGGTGGAACAGGCACACGTCGTGCGGCTTTTTCTGAAGAGGAATATGACGTTATCCTCAACCAAATATATGAAGGTGAGCAAAACGCTCATAGTGAAAAGACCCGTCAAATTCGTGAGTTACTTTACGATTACTGTGAAATAGCAGTTAATACTGGCATTAGACCAGGCACGGAGATGGAACACCTAACTTGGAAAGATATTGAAATTAAAACTCAAGGTTCAAAGGCTCAGTTTTTTATCAATGTCTCCAAGGGTAAGACAACAAAATATACGGGACCACGTAAAGTAGTTTGCAAACGTGATGTGATAGGAGCCCTAACGAATCTACGAAAACGCTTTCCATTGCGCACACCCAATCAAAAGCTTTTCTTACTAGCAAATGGTGAACCCACAAAGCAACTAGGTAAAGCATTTGAGAAAGCACTTCAAAGTTCGGGATTAAAAGAGTCACCCAGAGGACCTCGAACCCTATACTCTCTCCGACATACTTACATTACGTGGCAGCTTCTCAACAGAACCAGCATAGACGTAATTACGCGTCAATGTGGAACCAGTACAGAAATGATCGAGCAGCATTACAGTCATGTAAAACCCGAGATGTTTGCAGATGCATTATCTGGAGTTACTTTTGATAAAGAAGAACCAAAAGCATTGTCTAAGAAAACCTTACATAGACGCGCAAAGACCGCAGAGCGCGACGAAAAACGCTTCAAGGAATGGGCAGAAGAGTATAAGAAGCGGGGATGTATTTGAGTAGCAGTAAAGCTCTATTTAATAAGGACATAGGGTAAAAAAGAGATCATTGAAATAAACAAAAATAATTAGAAAGGCATTAAGCAAAATGAGCATAGCAATTTCGATTGAATGCCTTAAGCTTTATCTGCGTGAAATAGACCGTAGCAATAAGTGCTAGTAAAAAACTATTTCGCTAGCGATTCACAAATTCCATCAAGTTTACACCCACACAGAAATTCAAACAGGTTTTTTCTTATTATCCATAAGAAACTTATCATAAGACCAGATGCTGCATCAACCAAACCTATGAGTCCAGATACCATCCATGCAACAACTTCCCGCTTGCTACCCTTACTGTCCTTGTCTTTTAGTTTTCGCCTGAACTCGCAGAGCAAGGAGCAAAACTGTTTAAGCTTTTCTGGTGGTAATGACCCGCGAATCCTGTCACATGCAGCTTTTGTAATTGCACTGAGATTTCGGTTTGCTATAGCCCTAGCTAACGGGCTACGTTTTTTCCTTATAATACTGGGAGAGGCTTTTAGTAACGCATCTCGAGAAAAAACCAAATTGACATACTTCTCGACTTTGTTTTTCTGGTAATTGTATCTTTCCATGAAATAATCTTCGCTCGGTCACTCATTATACTTTTAAAGAAGCAAAACCCCGAAAAAAACTCCAATCACGAAGCTCGCGAGTAGTGCTCTTACTTTTTCTTTTATCTTGTTTAATTTTTCGACATATATCAACATTAAATTTAACAGCAATGTAAGAGTAATAGCCAATTGTGCACTAAATATCTCATTATTTATTAAATACGTTGAGTAAAAACCAAGTATTGCTACCAGTGCAATGTATTGCAGTGGTATTTGCTTACTAGCACGCATCTCGAATTCCTTTGAAACAGATACTACCCATTTAACCAACAATTTTATCAACATCCCTTTCGTACCGCTGAGGGTAGTTGAAGTCCTCTATATTGTCTTTGATATATTTAATGCACTTAGAAAGTTCAAAATGAAATGCTAACTGCCTAGTGGCGAATGCTTCCTCTAAAGTACCATTCTCATTAGCTATGTAGATCTTTTTTCCGTCGGTAAAAACTCTTTTTGAGGCTAACGACGATTCAATAGCCTGCGGTAATAGCATGCGTAAGTGAAAAATAGCTTCTTTTATTTTACGCACGCTAACACCAGCTTCTACTAATTCATTTACAACCCTAATATTTACCAACTCTTTAAAACCGTAAAGCTTAGGTTTTCCTCTTCCGGTGCCTGATACTTCCGCTGGCACTATGACTCCTTCTCTCACCCAGTAAGAAAGTCTTGTTTGAGTAGTGCCTGTAATTGCTATGACCTGCTTACTGGAAAAGTACTTCATATCTTCTTTTCAAATTTCAATAAGTTAAAAGGTAATAAAATAAATGTTATGTAACTGACATATGGATATTAGTACAAAACAAGAAACTGTTCAATATTTAACCGCCCATGGTTAAGTTTTGCGCTTAATAAGTTCACATATGGCTATACAAAAAGTTGGAATATGGTTCCATTGATTATTACCAACTATGTGCTATTGTTACAAAGTTGGTCAAAAAACAAACAGCCATCACTTTCGGTACATTCTAGCGCCGCTAAGAAAAATAAATGTTCGCGTAATAATATTCAGGGATGAGGATTATGAAAAACTATATTTGTGTGGTATTTGCGCTTTTAATAACCAGCTGCGCTTCATCAGGTTCATTAGCTAACATTGAGGGTGAACGGGTTAATGCATGGTTAGCTAAACGTTGTCCTTCAACTGAAGCTGAGCTGATTGAGAAAGCTGGAAGTAAAAGAAGCATTGAATACCAAAAGTTGACCAAATTTTTAGATGACCTCTTGTTAGGGACCGTCGATTTTGTCTTTGACAAAGCAACCAGCGCCATAAAAGAAGCAGCTAAAAAAGACATCGAAGGGCTCTCAACAAAAGGATCAGTTCCAGCATATTTATTCTCAATAAAAAACGTAAAATCAGCGAGTTATAATACACCTGGCTGTGTTATTGTTGCCATTTCAGATTCCGATCCAGAAAAGTGGTGTGATGCCGAGCCATTAAAGAGCACTAAGATGTGTACAGTGTCTGGCAGTCCGCTCCTTCAAGCACTCAAATCTCCCAAGGGGATTAAATACCCCGCGAAGACTGGTTCACCACGCTTTTTCGCAGAAATAGAATTAAATGTTTCTAACGACAAAATTGCCGCAATTCCTCTGCTTAAATCAATTTATTACCCAAGAACTATTCACAATAGCAAAAAATTTCGCAATGCAGAAAAAATAGACTTGTCTATTAAAATAGATGTTACTGCATTAGACGGCTCGGCCGCGATGAGTACGATACACGTCCCATTATTTAAATTTATACCAGATAAAAATATGATTATTCGAAGTTTTGATGATTTTACCCCAGCATTAGATACAACTCCTATTTCTAGCTGGGTTACACTCGCCAAAGCTCCTGAAAAACTTCCTCAGGCTTCTGCTGGTACACCCTTTCAGCCAGTTAATCTAAATATTGAGCTCAGAGAAGTGGGCGACCCCAATAAATTTCTACAGTTTATCGCAAGCTATATTTCTGATAATGAGGAGGAATTAAAACGAAAAGTTCAGGAAACTCTTGTACCAAGTAAAAAGGAACGAGCACTAGCGACCGCCAAAACAGAAGCTCTTGATTCAAATATAGCAGTCGATGAGGCTAGAGCGAAAGTCTATGAAACAGAAGCCGCAGTTTTTGAGGAATGCAAAAAAGCTACTTCTGCCGATCCTGACGCAAACAGACTATCTATTAGGACCAAATTCAATCTGGCTCATATTGAAAGTATGAAATTAGAAAAGGTCCTCATACAAAATGGTCTAGATCAACTCCCCCCGAATTTTAAATTCATTGAGAGCAAAACTGCTTTCGAAAATTGCAAAAGTCTATAGTTAGTAGAGGGAACTTGTTATGAAAATAGTACTGGTGTTTTATCTATTGATATTTCCTTTACATGCCACCGCATCAGACTACATGGAAATGACTCATCCTAATAAACTAGCTCTAATTGTAACCCAGTCCAATTACGTTAATTTTACTCCACTTCCTTCATCGCAAGTGGATGGCGAAAGAATGAAATCATCTCTTGAAGGACTGGGTTTTAAAGTTGACATATATTCAGACAGTGATTTCACAAACATCTTGGATATTGAGGATTTAGGAATTAGCCCCTTCAGAAGTAAAATCAAAGAAGGTGATTTAGTTCTTTTATACTTTTCAGGGCACGGATTTTCTCATTCCGGCTACAATTTCTTTGTTCCCGCCGATATGAATAGCCCAATTCCTGAATCTAGAGTACCTTTAGATGCTCTACTTCTTGAATCAGTCGCGCTTTCTATTTCACAAAGAAAACCTGCTGCAATACTAATGCTAGTAGACGCTTGTCGCTCTTTTCCTGGAATCATCCAACAAGATGGTCGAAGAAACTCCACAATTACTCAAAAGGGTCCTTATAATTCAAGTAATAGTGTGGACCTTCAAATAAATTTAATTGCTGGTTTTGCATCGAGACCTGGCCAGGCTGCTTTAACTCGCTCACTTCAAGATGAACCCAGCTTCTACACCAAACACCTAGCTCAACACATCACACATGAAGATTTGCGATTTGAGGATGTGCACAAGCAGACTTCTGCAATGGTGCTACTTGAGACTGAGGATAAACAACAACCCACAACTTTTGACTGGACCTTACTTACTCTCTATCTAAACCCCACAGATAAAACACGGAAATTGCAAAGGGAAAAATGGACGGGTGCATTGCATTCAAATTCCGTCGACGCTGTAAGGTTGTTTGTCAAAATGAATCCTCTAAGTCCATACTTGGACGCTGCAAAGCGATGGCTAAAAGATGCAAAGTCTTTGCGCTCTCCGACTTCCTTTTCACGGTTATCTCCTTTGGAAGTCGATAAAGCTTGGGTTTTAAATCATGACACTTCAAAAAATGCTTATGTCAAAGCTGTTCAGTCTGGTTCGCCGATAGCTTTCCCACGCTTACTTACTGCTAGAAATGATAGATCTCCTATTACATGTCACGCAGACAGAAGTGGAGATAATAATGAACTTTGCGAAATGGCTTCTTTAATAGCTAGTGTAGATAAAACAGTATTCACATCTGAGGCCTACTTGAGAGATAAGCCTAGTCACAAACATAGCCCATCAAAACTTGCTAAACCAAATACGACATTTGCTGTTGATAATCTCAAGCCAATTATAAAAAAAGAACAGCTTTGGTTAATGGGGTCAACACACACAGATCATCATGACTTGTTTGGTAATAGGAGTTCATTCATCCCTTTTCCCGACAATAACTATGTTGATGAATTATCAATCGGTACGCCGATTCTCGAATTAGACATACTAGATAACCCAGACAACTTTCCAGGTCTTATTAATAGGGAAAAGTTAGAGAATGACGTTAATAAAGTTAAATCTGACGGGTATAGAATAACTTGGGTGAGCATTTCTTCAGGTAGAGCCTTAGAAACTTCTCCTGATGAACTTGCAGAAAAGTCTATTCACGCCAGATTAGTTTTAAGTCAACTAAACATAGATTCGAAGAGAATCACATCGATATTAGAGTCTCCCACAGTTGAGGAAGACTCTATGAAAGCTCGTATATTCGGATACAAACTATTAAATTAAATAGGGACTAATATGAAAATTAATTACAAGCTGATTCAACACATCCTTTTTTCAGCCTTTTTGTTATCGAGTTATCAAACTGATGCAGCTAATCTTGACGTTGGCAACTTTGAAGGCTCTGATAAGATGAAAGAGGCTATTAAGAATTGGCAATTAAAAAATGGTGAAAAAATTGTTGGTGGAAAGGACGCCAACTTAAACCAATTCCCATGGCAAGTGTCATTAAGCCTTTCATGGATTGCTGACCCCTACTATGCTCATTTTTGCGGCGGTTCAATAATCGATGAAGAACAACAATGGGTCTTAACTGCAGCCCACTGTGTGGATGACGCGAACCCAATAGATATTCACGTACTGGCGGGAGCTGTAGACATCGATAGACCGGCTGACAAGGTCAACGTGAGCTCTATACACATAGCAAAAGATTATAAAAATGCCACAGATGGAAAAGACATCGCTTTGTTAAAGCTTGAGCGCCCATTGAAGAGACACAAGTATATAAGTCATATAGTTCTGAATGATGATCCTAACTTAATACAAAGTAACAGTCAGTTTACTATTTCTGGCTGGGGGGCAACCTCTATGGGAGGAAACGCTAGTCGTATTTTACAATTTATCGATAATGTTCCCTTAATAGATAGTGCAACATGCAATCGCACATCCTTTTACAGTGGGGCTATCAAGGCAGACATGCTATGTACGGGCTTCATCCCAGGCGGGAAAGATTCCTGTCAAGGTGATAGTGGTGGCCCCCATATTCTTACCACAAATGACGGTAAAAGTATTCAAACAGGAATTGTTAGCTGGGGAGAGGGCTGCGCACTACCCAATAGACCTGGGGTGTACACAAGGGTCAGCGTCTATGCGCGCAGTGTCTACGCTTGTTTGACTGATTTACACAGTAATGATTGCTCCTTTGAATAATCTATTAGAAGCAATTTGCTGAAACCTAATAAGCTAGATCGTTATTTTTGCAATGTATTAGATGGAAGGCTGGAAAGCTTTTTTACATTTGTGAAGCAGGACAATGCTTTCTTTTGGCAATACAGTACTGTATTGCCAAAACGCTATATTAACTCTCGTTGCCCTTGGAAATAACGTTCTAGTTTTTCAATAGATGAACATTAGACTATTACAGGAACCTTCAAGTACAGAGTAGAATTCATTAACACGCTATAAGCAATTCCACTCCTCATCAATATCTTGCTGTATGCTTTTTGCAACACAACTCTCTTGCCAACGATAGCCTCGAACCTTGAAATAACTTTCTGATTATTAAGGCAATGAATTAATTGAGAGCCCATTAACAATAGTACCCGAGGTCTAAATGAATCAATATGGAGCAAAAAGTTGTCGACCTGCTCATCAGAAAGAAGTTTTGAAGAGATTTTCGTTTCTATACCCATTTTATGGCCTTGGGTATTTGCCCAGTTAGTCAATATAATCGACTTTTCTAACGTCCCTCCTAACCCGTTTTCATCAAGAGGACCCACCCAACTACTAAACCACTTTTTGATAGTTTTCTGGTACGGCCATGTTTTAGCGACCTCGCCAAATCTAGGAGTTTGATTCGCAAATGTACATTCAAGCTCTGTATTGTGGAATGGACCAGTGGTATTTTTATTACGCTCTTGATCGGAGATGGAGTGGCCATGCTCGTAGTCGCAAATCATAAGTCCATTCTTATCGTTAAAACCTTTAAAGATAGAGTTTGTAATATTTAGGTCGCTACTCATTCTGGTTCAATCCTTTGCCTGCATTGGATACTTTTCCAGTGTAGTTGTACTGTAAAGGATTAGAACAAATATACCAGACCCGGTGGTCATCACATGGTGCTGAGGTAATTAAGTGAAAAATACGATATTCGAAGCATTAATTCAGAGACATCCCGGCATTAGTAGTCAAAAAGATCTTCTCTGCTATGTGCTAGCAGCACTAACTTGGAGTATTGCCAAAGCAGATGGGACCATTCAGGATGAGGAAAAGTCAGAGATTCCCAAAATAATTGAAGGTCTTGGTGTGATTTCAACACGTTCTCAATTGGACAGTTATGTTTGTGCTATGAGAGATGTAGTGAAGGGTCAGATAAAGTTTCATGAAGTCATGAGATTACTTGAAGTATTTCAAACTAAAGAGCAACGCTTTACGCTTCTAAGATGTTTGATCAAGGTCGCATCCGCTGATGGTACTCTTGATAGGGCGGAATACAATATTATTGCCAAAGTTGCGCAGGCGTTCAAAATCTCTGTACCTCAGTTTGATCAACTAGCAGATAAATTAAACATTGAAACTGGAAATGCTGCCCGAAAGCGTAAGTTTGAGATTGCTAGTGGGGTTGTAAAAACAGTAGGAAAAGGTGCAGCTATAACGGCTGCTGTGGGAGTCGCTCTGATAGCAATGCTATTAACTGATGGAGGAAAGCCCTCTGGTAGAGCTTCGAGTAGGTCTAATAAAAAACCTACATCTACAGGCAATAAAGAACTCAAAACCCAGAGCTCTCAACCTCAATCTGCCACGCAGTATGTTCACCGAAAGGGAGGGAGGAAATGTGCTTTATGTGCACATTGGCGTGGTGACCGACAAGTGGATTGGAAGAAAAAGCAGGTTGCCGTCAACGCAAATGGACAACCACGAGGTGCTTGTGCAAAGTCTCCGGGCGGCAAGAGGCTTGTACTCTCAGTTCATACCTGTAACGAGTTCGATTCTGTTGTGTAAATAACAAAAAAGAACTGGTTAGTACAAATCACCTGTACAACTAATCTTCTTCGTCAATTCTCTCGCCACTATCATCAGAGTAGCATAAGTATTCGACGTTATACTCTCGGTATTTAAAGAAGTCACTTAGCTGAATATCTGATGGCCTGAACGCAGGTTCTGGATAAATATCAGCCTCCACAACCTCTTCTGGTGCGTCTATCAGGTTATCTGCGACGCTGAGGAGCGTGACCCTATCGCTTTTACCGTGAAGGTCTTCTAAAATGCTATAAAATTCACTGGCGATGTCTTCTTTAGCGTCGTCATCTACTTCATACAATAGTAGCGATAGAGCAAGATAATAGTGTTCGGCGTCTTCATTCTCAGGAAAAACATACGCCACTAGCTTGTCTATTGCCGTGTTGCCAGTCAGAAGGTCATGAAGTCTCGTAACTTCATTATCGTTTATAGCAGTTTTAACTAGCTGATTAACTTCATGAGGAAATGGCTCCCTTGCATACGAAAGTAATCGCCACTTAATAATAAGATTCTTGAAGTTATTATTGCTACTTATGATACTGTCCCGAGCGTCAACTATAGTCTGTTGAAACTCAGTTTTCTCCAACTGAACAATTAGGTCTGATTCTAACTCGATATAGCCGATATCATCATGAAGTACATGGATTTTATGAAGGTTTTTAGCAAGGATTAGACGTTCATTTTTCTTCGCAGGCTTCGCTATCGCTAATTCAATTGTCGGCTGGCGCTGTGGAGGTGCATTGAGGTCGCACTCTTGGGTTAAAATTACCGCGAAGTTCGCATCTTTGACAATGCTTATTTTGGCGCGATGTTTCTTTCTAGGTAATGCATCTAAAACCGCTTGCTTTTGAGTAGCATCAAAAATACGTAATGGAATAACACAGCCTTGAGTAATCCCGTTCTCATAAAAACCAGTCGACATCGTTGTGTCCATACTTCCTCAAACGACTTTTGGCTACGCGTAACGCGAATTCATCAATTTTCGCTTATCTTGAGTTTCTCTCGATATAGCTTTTGGTTCGGGGTGAGTTTGACCTTGCACCTTTTCGTGCACGACCTTTGCTAGCTCGACTAGCTCCTCATTGTCTACTTTGTTTGTTGTCATCCAAGACAATAAAGTTTTGCCATTTACAAGGACTCGTTTGATTGATTTTAGTGCGTCCGGATACGATGCACTAATTCTATTCACGGTTTCAAATGCTGAATTATATAGGCGAACAATACCTTCGCTTGGTTGAGACTCGTTCCTATGATTGTAATAAGTGGCTCTGGACACGCCTACCATTTTAGCAGCTTGAGTTGAGTTAAAGTTCAGAACGGACTCGATATGTTTTTGAATCTCGCTAATTGATAACGCTTCTTGAGGTTGTGCTGGCTGTTCAAGATCTTCGGTTTGATTTACGACAAACACATATACTCTGTGCTTTGTATGAATATCATCGCCTCTTGAAAAGCTTGACTGCTGCTTTATCGAAAGAAATCTGTCTGCATAGGTGTTACCGCTAGCATATGCTCGCTGCTCTACATATGTTTCAGGATTAGGAGATTCTGCTACATATCCATCCATTCTTAATGCTCCTGCTTGATATCAACCCAGTTCCAGTCAGTTTTACAAACATCTTGGTTGATTAGTGAGTGAAAGCTCTCTTTTGCCAAACCATGTGTCTTGACGCAGAGTTGTTCAACTTCTTGACTGCCAAGTCCTATGTCATCCTGTGGCAGTTTACTTGCTTTTGTCCATACCATAGCATAGAAACCTTCTTCCAATACATTCAATGTCGAAGGTAAATCAATAGGCATCGAAAAGGCTCTATTTCTCTCGACTAACTGATTTGGTAGATATTTTATTTCTGGAGTCGAGGGTGACTTTGGAAGCTGTTCAATCTCAATATCTAATCTTGTTCTATTGTCTTTGAGAACCCTTGTGAATCGCGTGCTACCTATTTGTAAAACATCATTGTCAGAGACATTTTTAATTACAGATAGTGGTAATGCTTTATCCCCATGAGCAAAATAGTCTTGCAACTGCCGTTCAGCTTTAGGCGCGATTATATCAACATAATTGAAACTGACTTCAGCAACAGAAAAATCTTGCATGGGTGTAACTGCTTCGGTCATAGCTTTCAAAGCTGCGAATATATTTCCAATGAAATCATTCGATCTTTCGTATCTGCTTGTTCTAAATTCGATTAGATTATTGTCTTTATCTATAACAAGGCAGTTTCTTTGGTTCATGGAGAAGTACGCCTCACGCTCCACCGTTAGGTTTTCTACCCTAGGAGTAGCCCCGGGAGTAATTGATGTGACCGAGTCCTTGGAATTTAACCGCTTTCTGAAAATTGTTTTTTGTAGAGCTTGTCCAACCGCTATTTCTTGCTCAAGGGTTAGATCTAGAAAATTAAATTTAAACTGAGCACAGACATAAACCAAAGGTGCGTCCTGAAATTTTCCATTCATAAACTTTGCAATTCCCAAAAGCTTTTAGTTGATTAGACACTTTTTTAGACACAGTGTAGCAATATAGTTCAATTTACCCAAGAGGAGTTTTAATTGGGAAAGCTGTATATCCTTAAATGCTATGTTAAAACAACAAGGAGCCGAGTCAGATGCATCCGCGATTCTGATATTCAGCCGTCCAATCCTTAAACATTCTCTCAGCACGCCCCTTACTCCTTTCTTGTCGGGCTAACGCGTTTTTCGACTTGGGCTTTGGTTTCTCTTCGTCGAATGTCACACCTGATAAAGCATCTGCAAACATTTCAGGCTATACATGGCTATAATGCTGCTCAATCATTGCTGCACTCGTTCCACTTTGGCGAGCGATCACGTCCATGCTAGTTTCAGCAAGCAACTGCCAAGCGATATACGCATGCGTCGAAGAGTTGAGTGCTCAAAGTCCCCGGAATCTAGTAGTAGCGAGCCTTTCAGTGGTATGGAAGGATCGGGTAGATAGAGAATCTGGTTTGGAGCTTCTCCAGTCTGCCATCTTGCTACAACCGTGAAAGAAATGCCATGAATCTATTGATGAATTAACTGCTGAACAAGAGCTATGTAATGATACAAAAATACGAGATGGTAGATTGGACGGACTTGAACCGCCACGCTATCGCTAGCAACGGATTTTGAATCCGATGTATTTACTACCGATAAAACATCAAGAACAAAAAAGCCCTCACATCTCTGCAAGGGCTTGAATGATGGTGCCTCGACCCGGGATCGAACCAGGGACACGCGGATTTTCAATCCGCTGCTCTACCAACTGAGCTATCGAGGCTGAAACTTGTTAGCGTTCTAGGCGTTTACTACCTGTCCTGCTGTGGGTGCGTATTAAACGGTTTTCGCCTTCACAAGTCAACCGTTTTTCTCGCTTTTTTTGCGCTTTTATTACTGTTTGCGCATTGTTTGCTCAAAAAACGCTTTTTTGCTTATTTTTCAGGCGGAACGTAGCCTTCAATCGTAGGCTCTACGTCGTCAAACAAGTATGCCGACATTTTTTCTTCTAAAAACTTACGGGCATTCGGCTCCATCATATTCAACTTGTGTTCGTTAATTAGCATGGTTTGCTTTTTCTGCCATTCGGCCCATGCTTCTTTAGAAATGTTGTCGAAAATACGCTTACCCAGCTCACCCGGGTAAAGTTGGAAATCTAAGCCGTCAGCTTCTTTTTGAAGCTTGCGACAAAATACCGTTCTTGCCATGTTATTTCCTTTCGTTCGCTATCTGCTAAGCAATAAAAGTTACGTTGGGCTTAGAAGGCCTAACGCACTAACTGCTGAATAATCTTGGTTGTAGGTGCCGCTAAACCAACTTCAATAGGCTCGTTCAACGAAAACCAACGAAATGCCGTTTCGGCTACGCGCTTTGTTGGAGCAGAGTTTACCACGGCCACTACTGGGGTGATATCTAAATGAAAATGGCTAAAGGTATGACGGAACCCTTCAAGCGTTCGGGTTTCGTCGACACTGATACCTCGCTTGGCCAACTGCTCAATCCCCTCTTCTATTGAAGACACCTCAATAAAACCATATAGGCCACCCCAAAGCCCTGTTGAGGGACGCTGCTCTAAATACACTTGGCTGTTAAACTGTGCCACCATCATATAGGTGGATTTCTCCGGTAGCGCCTTTTTCGGCTTCTTACCCGGGTAGTCGGCTTGCGCGCCTTGGGCGTAGGCAATACAGTCGGCTTGAAGCGGGCACTCATCACACTTTGGCTTGCTTCGCGTACAGATCATCGCGCCCAAGTCCATCATCACCTGCGTATAGTTGGCACAACGTCCGCCTTCTGAATTGGTGGGCGTGTTTTTCTCGGCCACTTCCCAAAGCTGATTCTCTACCTTTTTCTGTCCCGGCCACCCGCCGATTGCATAGTATCGGGCCAACACACGCTTCACGTTGCCGTCTAATATAGGAAAGCGCATATTGCGAGATAGCGAAAGTATCGCCCCAGCGGTAGAGCGCCCTATGCCGGGCAAATCCATAACTTCTTCTAGACTATAGGGAAACTCGCCGTTGTATTTTTCTACCAGCGTATTCGCAGCTTTGTGAAGATTTCTTGCTCTTGCGTAGTAGCCAAGCCCAGTCCAATGATGAAGCACGTCGTCTTGAGAAGCCTTAGCCAAGTCGTGCACGGTGGGAAAAGACGCCATAAAGCGTTTAAAGTAGGGAATTACCGTGGTGACTTGAGTTTGCTGCAGCATTATTTCCGACACCCACACCTTATAAGGCGTAACGTCTTGTTGCCAAGGCAAATGCTTTCGCCCGTGTTTATCAAACCATGCGAGTGCTCGCTCTGCAAAGCTACCTGTATATTGTTGTTCTGTCATAATCGTCTGTATGGGCAGTTACTACCGCTTGGTCGTTTTCTACTTAGCGACCATTCATTAAAAAGCGCGCTATGGTAGCATGTAACTAGCCAGTTTATTGTTAAGGAGCACACGTGTCTGTGCAGCACCCTGTTTTATTTTTTCCCGGTACGCTCTGTGACGAGCGCGTATTTCTACCGCTTTGGCGCGAACTAAATATTGCACGACGTCGTTATGTACCGCTTCAATGGGCAGCATCGCTAGAAGAAATGCTGGCATTAAGTGAAGATCGTATTCTTGATAACGAAAAAGTGCACCTTGTGGGTTATTCGATGGGCGGGTTTATAGCTGCATTAGTAGCACAGCGCAATCCTGCCAATATTGCTTCGCTAACCTTAATCGGTTACAACCCAGAAGGGTTATCAAAAGAAGAAATTGTAAAGCGTAAGCAGCTTACTACTATGCTTAAGCAAGGTAACTTTAAGCCCGACAACGACGCTTATCTTTCGCGATTTATCCACCCTTCCCGCTTAGCGGATGAAAACGTGGCTGGCGTTGTAAAATCGATGGCGCAGGATTTAGGTAAAACAACGTTACTCAACCACACGCTAGCAACCACACCACGAGAAAGTACCGTTAAAGCGCTCGCAAAGATCAACGCGTCAGTAACGTTTATTACTGCCCAGCAAGACGCCATTGCACCAGCAGAAACAATTAAGCAGCTAAAAAATGTGCTACCCAAAGCGACGTTCCACACCATCAGTGACGCCGGGCATATGGTAGTACTTGAGAAAACTGACGCCGTAGCGTCTATTATTGCGAAACAAATTGGCGTATAAAATTACAGCATTTTTGCCACGATAGCGTTGCATAAGCCGTGGGTAAGTGGATAATGCGCCACCATAAAATTGGGTAAGAAAGGCATTGCAAATGAGGCAATTCAAAAGTCAGGCGGAAGCAGAAGCCGCTGGAGTATACGTAAGCAAGGTAAAAAGCTTCGTGAAACGCGAAGGTAGACTTACTAAAGCACAAGAAAAAGCGCTAGAAGATTACTGGCCAACCAAGGGCATTGACTACGCTGAAGCACCGTTATCGCTGTCAGAAATTTTTGGCCGAAGTGCGCCTGTTGTTGTAGAAATTGGCTTTGGTATGGGCAAGTCATTGGTTGAAATGGCCGCAAATGCACCTGAGAAAGACTTTATCGGCATTGAAGTTCACCGTCCAGGCGTTGGCGCATGCTTAGCTGAAGCGAGTGAACAAGGCGTCGAGAACTTGCGTGTAATGGACCATGATGCGGTAGAAGTGCTTAAAAATATGATCCCAGACGGTTCGTTGTCTCGCCTACAGCTATTTTTCCCAGACCCTTGGCACAAGAAGCGTCACCACAAACGCCGTATTGTTCAGCCTGAATTTGTTGAGCTGGTTCGCACCAAATTAGCTATTGGCGGTTGTTTTCATATGGCGACGGATTGGGAGCAATATGCTGAGCACATGTTAGACGTTATGATCAATGCCGACGGTTACACCAATACTGCAACTGACGGCGACTATGTACCTCGTCCAGACTACCGCCCAATTACCAAGTTTGAAACCCGTGGCCAAAAATTAGGTCATGGCGTTTGGGATCTAATTTTCGAGCGTACTAAGTAATGATTTTATCTCCTCAAAGCCAACTGTTAGAACGTAATATCGCGCTTTTCGACGAAGGTCAGTGGGCATTTATCAACCCTTCTGATGCGTATTTTCTGGACGGTCTTAAATCGCAAGAAGTCACGGTAATTCACCAATATTTCGATATTTTTTCAGAGTGCGTAAGAGTCGTACCCTCGGTATCGTTTGATAGCCGAGATATTACGCGCACAGGTTTTGAGGTGACGCAAAAAGTCGGAAATCATACTCATATATTTACGCCTTTCGTTGCACTAGAGAAATCTCACACTGACGTGATGATTTTCTTACCCAAAGCAAAAACCCATTTTCAGATGCTATTGCGAATGGCAGCCAGCATGGTGGGCCAAAATGGTCGTATTCACGTGGTGGGTGAAAATAAGGGCGGTATAAAAAGTGCTGCTAAGTTAATGGACCAATACGGCCCAACCCAAAAGGTTGATTCTGCTCGCCACTGCAGTCTTATCACCGTTTTAGTTGAAGAGCCACATCTTGCCTTTGAACCGGATGCATGGCTTGACATGAATACGTATCACGTTGAGGGCACGGCTTGGCAAGTGGCCTCTATGCCTGGCGTATTCAGCTACAAGGAACTGGATGCGGGAACTGAGCTTTTACTAGAAAAACTCTCAACATCATTGAGTGGTGAAATTCTGGATTTCGCATGCGGCGCTGGCGTGATTGCCAGTTATATAATGCTTAAGTATCCGCATTTGAAGCTTCATCTTACTGATGTTAGCGCACTTGCAGTTTACTGTAGTGCACTCACCCTAGCAGACAACGGATTATCAGCAACACTCTATGCTGCAGATGGATTGCACGGTTTTACCCAAAAAGTACAGCATATTGTCACCAACCCGCCATTTCATACTGGCATTAAAACTGACTACACCATCACTAAGCGCTTTATTTCTGACGCTAAAGCAAGCTTAAGTCGTGGCGGCACTATGCAGATGGTGGCAAACCGATTCTTACCCTACCCAGGTTTACTCGCTGAGCACTTCCAAACGGTCTATACCACAGCACAAACGTCGCAATTTTCTGTTTATCAAGCGGCTTTGTAATTAAAAAAACCATTAGCTTGTGCTAATTTAGCTTTTCTACCTGTTGCTCATGCCATTGCGTACTCCACGCAATGGCATACGGCGCTTTTTCCGTACACTATATTTAAGCATTACAAGTGCACTGCACGTTACGCTCTGGGGGATCACCTGTGAATATTGTATTTGCTATTTCAGAAGTTGAAGAATTGGTAAAAACCGGCGGCCTTGCAGACGTTGGAAAAGCACTCCCACTCGCGCTTGATACCTTGGGCGAAAGCATCACCATTGTTATGCCTTATTACCAAGTACTGGCTGAACAGTTGAACCTACCAACTGTAACCGAGCAACAAACCCTGTTTACTGAAGGTCAGGTGTACCATTTTGATATTCGCTACATGCAATGGCACGGTATTCCTATTTACTTTGTAGACTCGCCCGAATACTTTATGCGTGAAGGGCTATACGCCAACGCATTTGAGGCCTATGAAGACAATGGTGAGCGCTTTAGCTTTTTTAGTGGCGCCGTACTCCAAACGCTAAAAGCTATCGATAAAAAGCCTGACATTATTCACTGTCACGACTGGCATGCGGCCATGCTGCCGTTTTTACTTACCCACGACAAATCTGGGTATTTTGACGGTACTAAAACCATATTCACTATTCATAACGCGGCTTTTCAAGGCGTGCATAAGCTTGAGAGCATTCCCTTTCTTCGCCATCATCCAAACATTCTGGCGCAAGTGCACGGCGGTTACATCAATATGCTGCAAAGCGGAATTGAGTTTGCCACGAAAGTGACAACCGTAAGCCCTAACTATGCGAGCGAGTTACTTACTGACCTGGGTAGTCATGGCCTGCACGAGCGGCTTGTGAATCGTCAAGCCGACTTAAGCGGTATTCTTAACGGATGTGACTACACGCAGTGGAACCCCGAGACGGATACATTCCTACCTGAGAATTACAGTGTAGAGAATCTTCATCCAAAGACCGCATGTAAACGAGTATTACAGGAGAAGTCGGGATTACCTGAGAATGGCAACGTACCGCTTATTGGAATGGTGTGCCGGCTGACTGAACAAAAAGGCTTTGGCTACATACTGCCCATTTTGGACGATTTAATTAAGCACAATGTTCAAATGGTAATTGTGGGCACGGGCGACCCTAAAGTGTGTATGGACCTTGGCGAATTCGCTCAACAACACCCTGACCAATTCGCGTTTATAAACGGGTTTAGTTCCGAACATGCCCATTTGGTAGAAGCCGGCGCTGATTTCTTCCTAATGCCTTCTCAGTTTGAGCCGTGCGGATTGAACCAGATGTACAGCTTAGCTTATGGAACCATCCCCATCGTACGTTCGGTAGGCGGACTCAAAGACACGGTTATCGATTACAGCAACGATAGTGAAGGTACGGGTTTTGTGTTTGATGAACCTACGCCACATGCACTGCTATCTTGCATTCGTCGAGCTCTGCTGGCGTTCTACGAAGATGCCGGAAAATTCAGGGCGATGCAGCAACGTGGAATGCGAACGCGATTCACATGGGAAGCAGCGGCGAAGAATTACCAGCAACTATACGTTTCAACCCTCAACTAAAGGGCTTTGCGTACATTAATTATTGTTTATGGGCGTCTTCCTTTTTGCGCATTTTTGCGCCACTATGAATATATGGAAGACGCGAATGGACAATACGCAAAACGGATATGACGGATAAAGTAGTCAAGCTTACGATTAAAAGCCTTTTCATTTGGGTGGTAATGTCAATTACTACGTTTTCGCTTGCAGTGTTATCCAGTCTTGCCGTCTACACGCAAATTAAAACCTACCGTCATGAACTTGAGTCTAACGCACTCATGTTAGCCAAGTTGGTCGCAAGCAGTTCAGCTATGTATCTTTATGACGAAACGCCAGAGCGCATTGAACTTGCCCTAAGTAACCTTGCTGCCGCCGACCATGTATTAAATGCCCACGTTTACAAAGCGCAAAGCGGTAACTTAGAGCCCCAGATTTTCGCCTCTTATAACAAGGAAGGCCAGTTATTGCTAGGAGGCAAGGAAAATCAACTGGCGTCCATGTTTATGACACCTCAGTTGGCCGACAATGGGCAATACCTTGAATTAAGTGCAAAAGTCTTCGACACTGAGACAAACATTCAGTTGGGCTGGATATATTTACGAATTTCCTCAGAGAATTTTAACCAGCTTGTTGGAAAGTCGATTTGGCTTAATTTAGCAGTAGCCTTGGCGCTATTGGCTATTAGCTTTTACTTTGCAGTGCATATGCAGCGTATTGTAACTGGCCCCGTTGAAGACATTGCTAACTTCTTGCAGCGTACTTCACGACAACGTGATTATTCAGCCCGTGCCAGCGGCTCCACTATTAGAGAACTCGATATCTTGGCTGACGCCGTGAATGTGATGCTGTTTCGCATGCAAGAGTATATGCAAAAGCAACGACAGGCGGAGGAGCAACATAGAAAGCTCAATGCCAGCCTTGAAGATATGGTAAGTCACCGAACCACCGCCCTTAAGGATGCAAACCAGGAACTTATTCAAACGCTAGAAAAGCTACATCAGTTCCAGCGTCAAATTGTACAGAATGAAAAGATGGCCTCGCTCGGTGATATGGTTGCGGGCGTTGCGCACGAGGTAAATACTCCGATAGGTTTAGGCGTTACTGCGTCGACAATGATGTTAGACAGGTTAGCGGTTATTCAAAAAGACTTTGAAAATAAAACGCTGAAAGCCAGTGCAATGAAACGCTTTTTGGATGAAAGTAACGAAAACCTCAACATTATTTACCGCAATTTGAACAGAGCTGCCGAACTTATTAGCAGTTTTAAGCAGGTTGCTGTAGATCAAACCTCAGAATCTAGTCGAAGTTTTTGCGTTGTACAGCTAGTTAATGAGATACTATTGTCATTGCAGCCTCGACTCAAAAAATTAAAACACAACATCAACGTAGATTGCGACCCTACCCTTAGCGTTGAAACGAAGGCTGGCCCAATAAATCAAATCTTGATTAATTTAATCATGAATTCGGTTATTCATGGGTTTGAAACCATGGATGAAGGCACAATTGATATTCGTGCCGAAATGGTGAGTAGCAATAAGCTCAAGCTTGTTTATACCGATAACGGAAAAGGCATTTCCCCAGAAATTCGCAAACGGATATTTGACCCCTTTGTCACCACGAAGCGTGGGCAAGGTGGTTCCGGATTGGGAATGCACTTGGTATACAACTTAGTAACGCAAGCCCTTAATGGTTCAATATCGATTACCAGTGAGGAAGGCAACGGCGTAGAATTTGTAATTATCTTCCCCGTTGTTAATGCGAAAACGTCAGAATAGTTGTATAAAGTATGAACTTTTCTTGATTTTTATTGGCTAACCCCAATACCTTAACAGTAAGAATATTCACAAGCTGCTTGCAATCAAGTACATGAATATTAAAATTTAACCAGTTAGTTGCTTAAATCGTATTTTAGAAAGAGTGTAGAACACCATGCAGACGCCAAATGTGTTAATTGTTGAAGATGAGGTGGTAACCCGTACCACGCTTAAGAGTTTATTTGAAGCGGAAGGGTATAATGTGTTTGAGGCCGAGAACGGTGATCAAATGCATGATTTCTTCGAGAATCACGCTATCAATTTGGTTATCATGGACATTAACCTGCCGGGTAAAAATGGCCTTATCTTGGCACGTGAAGTACGTGACCGTAAAAACGTTGGGCTTATTTTCCTAACGGGTCGTGATAACGACGTTGACCGTATTCTAGGTCTTGAAATTGGCGCAGACGATTATCTGACTAAGCCTTTCAACCCTCGTGAATTGACTATTCGCGCGCGCAACTTACTGTCTCGTACTACAAACTCTTCAGAAGACGACGATTTACCAAGCCGTGTAAGCTTCAATGGTTGGACGCTTGACGGTGATAGCCGTTCATTGATTTCGCCTAGCGGAAAAGAGTTCCGTCTACCACGCAGTGAATTCCGCGCTCTTCACCTTTTCCTAAGCAATCCAGGTAAGATCCTTACCCGTGAGCAGCTAATCATGGAAATGACGGGGCGTGAACTTCGTCCGAATGACCGTACGGTTGACGTAACGATTCGTCGTATTCGTAAGCACTTCGAATCAGATCCTTCAGATGAAGAATTGATTGTAACCATTCACGGTGAAGGTTACCGTTTCTGCGGTCAGGTTGACGGCTAAGACCTTGCCTGAACGAGTTTTGAATTAATGAAAAGCCGCTACTGTGTAGCGGCTTTTTTATATGTAAACACTTTATCCCAATGACGGCATAACTAAGCTATGCCGCGAATTGTCACTTGAGATATCGAGTGCTAAATGATCGACTTCACACTGAGGATTAGCTGTCAGTAGCGCTAAAGCAAACTGAGTAGCGGTATTGCTTCTCTTCCAACAAGAATGCTTTATGTGTACTTGGGCTCCATGAATCATCGCCGCCTACGCCCATGTGAGCATGATCAATGTACACAAACACACAATCTTGAGGTGTTAAATCACAGGTGTGTTTTGCCTCGTCTAGCTGGGATTGACCATATTCGCTCACGTTAAAATAGAACTGTCCTTTTGCTTTCAGGCCGCTAACTTCAAGTTGTGTACAGCCACAGCGCAAGCCATTGTCCGTTGGGAATATGTAGCACGTTTGCATCTCTTTTATAGATAAGGTGTAGCGACCATAACGCGCTGCCGCTTTTCTGTCAGGATAGTTCTCAAATGGCCCTAGTCCTTGCCAGGTAATCGACGTTGGCTTATCGGCTACAGGTACCGCCGTTTGCATACCAATACGCGGCATAGGCGGTAAACCATCATCCAAAAGCACTTCAACGTCTACCGATAGCTTGGCCTGTACATTTATGGTGTAAACCCACTTTGTTGCGGCTACCAGCTTTTCTGAATGGTGATAATCAAATAACGATGTTATACGCACGTCTTGCGCACCCTGCTCAACGTTTACACCCGTGCAAGTGCGTGTCCACTTGCCAATTCCAGCACGACGCCAGCGAGACTCCCACGCATTTGGGTCTGGATTATCAACTTCGCTTACCCCAATGTCGTTATCTAGTGGCGCTCTGAAGAAGTTATCTTCTAGCGGCGCGGCAAGTGTTTCCTCCGCGCCTTGAAGCCACGAGGTTAATAGCCCGCTCTCACTATTAAAGCTAAATACGTTATTTTGCGCATGTACCAGCAACATCCCATCCTGAGCTTCAATTGATAGCTCACTTGTGCCGCTTGTTGTTTCGTTATCATTAAGAGAAAACGATACTATTCCACACTTGTTGACTAGCGCTAACTGGGCGGTGTCCATAACATGCCCTGCTTTAGCCCACGAGCAGTCATTCGCTAGTACCACATCAATATTTAAGTGGTAGTCAGCGCCTGCTTTAAACGTAATATCTGGGCTAAGACTGAGCGTTTGCGCTTGTTGTGGCGCTATGTCGATTTCGCATTCGCCCTTCGCCTCAGCAATCGGTTGTCCATTTTCTAGCACTTGCCAACGTAACAACTCGTTGTCTGTGCGTCTAAATAAGTAATCGCTGCTTACTGTAAGCTCAAACTTGTTGTCTTTCTCAACCAACGAAAAGCTTAAGTGCTGCTGACAATATTTAGCTTCTAATAAGTGCGGATGTGGCGTTCTGTCTGGAAATAACAGACCGTTTATACAGAATTGTCTGTCGTTTTCAGTATCGCCGAAGTCGCCACCGTAAGCCCAGTAAGCTTCGCCGCTATCAGTGTGTTTTACTAATCCTTGATCAACCCAGTCCCAAATAAAGCCACCTTGAAGGCGAGGATAAGCCTTAAACGCTTTCCAGTATTCATCAAAGCTACCCAAGCTATTACCCATAGCATGCGCATATTCGCATAGAATAACGGGGCGGTTTTCCCCCGGCATCGACAACCATTTTTTAATGGCCCACTTAGGCACTGCATCGTCTTTAATGTCGGTATCAACCCGTGCGTACATTGGTGCAATAATGTCGGTAGCCGTTGTATCAGCGCCGCCGCCTTCGTACTGTACAGGGCGCGATGGGTCAAATGACTTTGCCCAGCCATACATTGCATCGTGGGTAGGGCCGTGACCAGACTCATTCCCTAACGACCAAATAATGATGCTGGGGTGGTTTTTGTCGCGCTCTACCATTTGCGTGAAGCGCGCCATGTAGGCGCCGGCCCATAGCGGGTCGCGAGAAAGCCTTCCCATCGGGAACATACCGTGGGTTTCGATGTTGGCTTCATCTACCACATAAAGCCCGTATTCATCACAAAGCTCATACCAACGAGGGTGATTTGGATAATGAGCGGTACGCACAGCATTGAAGTTGTTTTGCTTTAACAACTTAATGTCTTCAAGCATGTCATTTTCATTGATTGCATGCCCTTTTGTTTGATGGTGTTCGTGACGGTTAACCCCACGAATTAGCACGGCTTTACCATTTACCAGTAACTGGCCGTTTTTCATTTCAATGTTTCTAAAGCCAACGTTATAGGCCTCAACATCAACGGCATTGCCATTCTCATCAATAAGCGAGACTACGATGCGGTACAGATTCGGTGTTTCAGCAGTCCAGTGTTTAGGTTCATTCACATGAAGCGTTTGAAAAACTACATCATCCCAACCGCCCTTTTCATCAATACGCTTATTGTTAGTGCCGGTAATGACTTGCTCGGTAACAGCGTTATCGCCATCAAAAAGCTGGATACCCACTTTGTAAGTAGAAGGCGCATTGATGGCGGTACGTACGGTTACTACTGCGTCGCGATAGCATGCGTCAAGGCTTGGCGTAACAAACACATCCTGAATGTGATGCTGAGGTTTGGTGACAAGATTTACGTCGCGGAAGATACCGCTAAGCCACCACATGTCCTGATCTTCTAAGTAGCTGCCGTCTGACCATCGGATCACCATTACCGCTAGTCGGTTTTCACCTTCGACCAAGTAGCCAGACAAATCGAATTCAGCCGGTAGTCGACTGTCTTGGGAATAGCCCACATACTCGCCGTTGCACCACAAGTGAAACGCGCTATTTACCCCTTCAAAAACAATATGATTGCGCTGTTTTAACTCATCCTTGGTAACGTTGAACGTTGTTCGGTAGCAACCCGTTGGATTCTCGCTGGGTACCACTGGAGGGTTCACCGCGAAGGGATATTTCACGTTACAGTAAATCGGTTTGTCGTGACCTTGCAGCTGCCAATTAGAAGGTACCGCAATAGGCTGCCAATTAGCAGATTCATCATCACTTAATGTTTTAGAAAGCAGGCTTTCAGGTACGTTTGCTGGTGCCTCAAATAAACGGAAATCCCACTGACCGTTTAAACTACGCTTTTGCGCATTGGTATTGTGCAATGCGTCTTTTAGCGTTTTATATCCGTGATGTGGACTGTGGGCATTGATGCGATTCCTCTGAAATACAACCGGGTTTTGCCAATCGTTTTGAGCCACTACTTGCGCAACATTAAGCATGTCATATCCTTTACTTTTTCGTTAAGCGCAATATAGCTAACTTTCATTAAATCCTTTATGCTCTAATCTTTCATATATTTATCCAAAACTATCATTTCACATTTATGCAACTTAGCTTTAGAGACATTGTAGACATAGGCCCTAAGTGCTTTGAACGCTTTATTGATAGTAGTAATACGCCTGAAATCAGCGACCTGGAGATTGAACTAGCAGGATGCTCTAACTTATCAGGTAACTATACGGTAGGTCGCGTTTCGCCTCCTAACCACACCTTGTTTTACAGCATTCATGGTCAAGGAAAATTTCGTGTCCCGTCAGGCGAGATGCAATTGGATGAAGGACAGCTAATTATTTTACCCGCTGGACAAAGTTTCGAAGTCACAATAGTCAGTGAGCAATGGGATATAATTTGGGTAAACTTGGCAGACTCCGAACGCTGGACACCATTTAATAAGCTAGGTGCTGTGATAGTGGATAATGCCATGCTGGAAGGACTGCATCATGCAATGGAACTTTTGTATTTAGAGCGTGACGTCGAGAATCGAAATTCGGCGATGCAAGTTGTGTCTCGCTACCTGTACCGTATTATTGATGCGCCTTTGAGTGACGTACATACTCACGATGAGAAAGAACGACGCCAAGTAAGCAGACTACACAGCCTCTTTTCTGCGGTTGAAAAACAGCTTCAGTTTGATTGGGATATGGAAAGCTTAAGTGAGAAAGTGCATTATTCTGCCCCTCACCTTCACAGGCTGTGCTTACAAGTATTTGGGAGAAGCCCCAAACAGCACGTTATCCATTTGCGTATGACACGAGCCAAAAGCTTATTACTAAGCACGCAGTGGCCCGTATCTTATATCGCCAGTTATGTAGGCTACGCAAATGTATTTACGTTCTCGAAACGCTTTAAGAAGTCCACCGGGCTGTCTCCTTCAGCGTTTCGAGAAAGCGTAAACTAGCTGCCTGCTATCTTCATTTGGTCAATAAGCACAGAACCGGTCTGTACACTACCGCGCACATCTTTTTCAGCGCCAATTGCCACAATGCCTTTAAACATATCTTTCAGATTGCCAGCAATAGTTACCTCGTGAACTGGGTATTGGATGATGCCATTTTCAACCCAGTATCCCGCTGCGCCGCGCGAGTAATCGCCCGTCACACCGTTAACGCCCTGCCCCATCAGTTCGGTTACGAACAAACCTGTGCCCATTTCTTTAAGCAGGTCGGCGTCGCTGTGACCCGTATCACCTACTAGCCAGTTATGAATACCACCGGCGTGGCCATTCGAGCGGGTGTTTAGCTTACGCGACGAGTAGGTAGTATAAAGGTATGTAGCCAATTTACCCGCATCGACAATGGTCATGTCAGAACATGCCACACCTTCGTTATCGAAGCTTGAGCTTGCCAGACCGCCTTTAATAAACGGACGCTCTTCAATATTAAGCCATTCTGGGAAAACTTGTTTACCCAAGCTATCTAGCAAGAAGCTAGAGCGACGGTAAAGGCTGCCACCACTAATGGCTCCTACGTAATGACCAAACAAACTAGATGCGATGTCACGGTGTAAAAGCACAGGCACGTTTGCCGTGTTGATTTTACGAGCCCCCAAACGGTCTACAGTAGCTTTAGCGGCATCAATACCCACTGCACTTGCTGATTGCAGCAAAGACGCTTTACGACTTACTGTGTAAGCGTAATCGCGCTGCATATCGTTATCTTGTGCGCCAATAACCATACAGCTTAGTGAATAACGGCTGCTAGGATAACCTGCATTGATACCGTGCGTGTTGCCGTAAACGCGCATACCTAGATTTGCGTTATACGACGCGCCATCTGAATTTGTAATGCGCGAGTCGTAATTCATTGCCGCCGTTTCGGCTTCAATAGCAGTTTTAATGGCCTTTTCAGTATCTAATTCTTCAGGGTGATACAGATCTAAATCAGGGAACTCGGTAGCAATAAGGTCGGCATCGGCCAAACCTGTACAAGGATCTTCACTGGTATAGCGAGCAATATCGACGGCTTTTTCTACCGCGAGTGTTAGCGCCGCTTTGCTCAGATCTGCGGTAGACGCACTCCCCTTTCGCTTGCCTACGTATACGCTTATACCTAAGCCACCGTCGTTGGTAAATTCAACGTTTTCAACTTCTTGCATACGTGAAGAAACGGCGATGCCCTGCACTTTAGACATGCTGGCTTCGGCTTGTGTTGCGCCTTTAGAAAGGGCTAATTTCAGTACATCATCTACGACATTTTGAATGTCGGCTAACTGCTGCTCAATTTGCATAGTAAGTTTCGCTGTCTTAATTCGACTGTGATAGTTACAATTTAGCTAAAGTGTAACACTAATGAGTTTGAAATGAGTGATCAGAAATACAATTCTCCTGAAGATCCTTACTTCGAAGATGCGCAAGCAGATGAGTTCGAAGAGGAAGAATTAATCAGTAAAACTGAGCTGAAGCGTCAAGCTAAAGAACTTCACAAACTAGGTGAAACGTTGGTTAACCTGACCGATGCTCACATAGCGACGATTCCAATGGATGAAGAGCTTGCTGACGCCGTAGCTATTGCCCGCAAAGTGAATAAGAAAAAAGACGGTTACCGCCGTCAGCTTCAGTTTATCGGCAAAGCTTTACGTCATAGAGATACCGCCCCTATTGAAGAGGCGTTGGCTAAAATTACACATCAGCATCAGGCAAGCAATGCGGCCTTTCATGCACTAGAAAAAGCCCGTGAAGCCGTGATTGAACAGGGCGACCCCGCTATTCAAAAGCTGATTGAAGCGCATCCTGAACTGGACCGCCAAAAGCTGCGCCAATTTCATCGCCAAGTTAAAAAAGAGCGTGAAAAAAATGCGCCGCCTAAAGCATTCAGAGAGCTGTTTCAGTATTTGAAAGACGTTATTCATGAGGATTAACGGTCTGCAATTAAAGTAATCTCAACATCAAAGTTTCGTTCACCAGCCAAAGGGGGATAGTGTGAAAATATTTTCTAACCCTAACGCAACACTGAAAAGCAAGTACGGTCAGTATCAAATTGCTGTGCTTGGTAGCATTGTTGGCGTGTCGGCTGAAGGTATTGCCGATGGTTCAGCCATTGAACGCTATGCGCGGGATATGATGGATGTGATTAATAGCTTTGGTGGGGATAGCTGGGCATTTTTAGGTTTTTTGCATGGTTCTGCCCTTCTCACTAAAGCAGGTGAGACAGAACTGCAGCGTTCAATAGAGTGGCGTGCGAAGCACGGAATGGCGCTTGGCGCGCTGGTTATCGGCGATACCACGGTGCAGCCCATTGTAAGAGCGCAATTTCAGAGAATTTACGACAATGCAGGCCTTGAGCTAGGTATTTTTACCAACGAAGAAGATGCTATTGAGTGGTTGAATGGAAAAGGATTTGAAAGTTAGCCACGACTTATACCAGTTTGCATACAAAAAAGGTTGGTGCCTAGGCCCAACCTTTTTTAATTTTCCAGTTTACGGGTTTGAGCTGAATTAAGCCGTACCACCCACCGTCAACTCGTCAATTTTAAGTGTGGGCTGACCTACACCCACCGGCACGCTTTGACCGTCTTTACCACATACACCCACGCCTTTATCTAGGGCAGTGTCGTTGCCAATCATTGAGATTTTTTGCATAACCTCTGGACCGTTACCAATTAAGGTAGCCCCTTTCACTGGTGCAGTAATTTTACCGTTTTCAATTAAGTAGGCTTCCGCGCTAGAAAATACAAATTTGCCTGACGTAATGTCTACCTGTCCGCCAGCAAAGTTCGGCGCGTAAATACCTTTGTCGATAGACGCGATAATTTCCTGCGGATCGTGTTGGCCTTCCAACATATAAGTATTCGTCATGCGGGGCATAGGCAAGTGCGCATAGGATTCACGACGACCGTTACCGGTAGGCGCAACGCCCATAAGCTTGGCGTTATGTTTATCCTGCATATAACCTTTCAAGATACCATCTTCAATAAGCACGTTGTGCGCTGTTGGTGTGCCTTCATCGTCTACCGACAACGAGCCACGACGGTCGTTTAATGTGCCATCGTCAACAACCGTCACGCCTTTTGCTGCAACGCGCTGACCAATACGGCCACTAAATGTTGATGCACCCTTACGGTTAAAGTCGCCTTCAAGACCGTGCCCTACCGCTTCGTGAAGTAATACACCGGGCCAACCGTTACCTAATACTACAGGCATAGCGCCTGCCGGCGATGCCACAGCTTGCATGTTAACCCGCGCCATGTGAAGGGCATCTTCTGCCAACGTCTCGTAATACGGTTTGCCGTTTTCGTCTTGTTTAAAGAACGAGTAGGCATAACGACCACCAGCTCCAGCTGAACCACGTTCACGTCTATCGCCTTGTTCTAGCAATACCGAGCAGTTCAAGCGCACCAGCGGGCGAATATCAGTAGCTAAAGTACCGTCACTGCCAGCAACTAAAATTTCTTCATACACACCGCTTAAGCTCACCACTACCTGATTGGCAGACGGCTCTTGTTTGCGGATATAGGCATCTACTGCTTTTAAAAGCGAAATTTTCTCAGCGTCTTGCATCGCAAGAATAGGGTTATTTTCGCTGTATCGCGCTTGCACTGGTTTTTGTCCAAGCGAAGCAACCTGTTGTGAACCGCCGCTTGGCGCAATGCCACGAGCCGCTTTACACGCTTTGGTCAACGCTTCTTCGCTTATTTCGTCTGAATAAGCGAACCCTGTTTTCTCGCCGCTAATTGCACGCACGCCTACGCCGCGCTCTATGTTATAGCTGCCTTCTTTAATAATGCCATCTTCCAACACCCAGCTTTCGTGCTGGCTTGACTGAAAATATAAATCGGCATAGTCGGTATCGTGACGATGAATAGTCGCTAAAGCACGCTCTAGCTTAGAGATATCTAGCCCTGAGTCAGATAATAAATGACGCTCAACAGATTTAGACAAAGTGACTCCTGAATCGGTTATGTTCGGCAACCGGCATATTCTGTTTAATGGTTTCTCTTTCTGCAATATCTACTTTTGCCGAGACTAACCCTACGTCGGTTTTGCGTTCGGCAAGGGTCTCCCCCCAAGGCGACAGTACAAGACTGTGACCGTATGTTTCACGGCCATTTGCATGCACACCACTTTGATTTGCAGCTACCACAAAGCACTGCTTTTCAATGGCTCTGGCTTGCAACAACGCATGCCAATGCGCTTCTCCGGTGCGCTGGGTAAAGGCCGCTGGCAACACCAAAATATCGATATCGCCCATTGCAGTAAATAATCCTGGAAAGCGTACATCATAGCACACCGCAAGACCAATGTTGCCTATTGGCGTTTCAACAGTAACCACCTTGCTGCCCGCTTCGGTTGTCGCCGATTCACGATAACTGCCCGTGTTGTCGTTAACTGATACATCGAACATGTGAATTTTGCGGTAGTCTGCCAACACATCACCATCGGGGCCAAACAGCATGCAGGCTGCGGAAAACTTCTCTGGGCTATTGGTTTTCACTGGAAACGTACCCGAAACCAGATAGCACTGATATTGTGCAGCAAGCGCTGACAAACGTCGCTGAATCTCACCTTCGCCCTTTGTTTCTGCCACAGCAAGTTGGCCTTTGTCTTTACCGCCGAAATAAGCAAAACACTCTGGAAGCACAACTAAACTGTTTTTCTCAATCTTTGCCGATGCCATTTCGTTTGCAACGGTGTCGAGATTTTCTTCCACGCTTGGCGCAGATGTCATTTGTAATGCAACTAAATTAACCATCGATCACCTCCATTTTAAGCCTGCGTACGTCATCTTCCGTTAATGGCCTGTCTTGCGGGTTGGCCGGTACAGGCGCATTTTGCGCAGGTAAGCTGATGTCTTTGCTGTTGCGCTCAACTTCGTCGAACTTAGGATCTTTTATGGTACCTGTAACGCGATAGTTCACATTTGAAATGACTTTCGCAGAGGTTAGCACCTGATCTATGGCAAGAGCAGCGAGTGCAGTAGGCGGCGTAGCCAAGAAATACACTAAAAACGGTAAGTTCCCAGTTACGTTCGGTGCGAACGATACGTTGTAATTTAATCCACCGGTATTGAGGTCTGTGAAGCCCGTGATCTCTATTTCACCAGCGCCGCCGTCAATTTCAGTATCGTCGGTATACGCTTTGCCATCAACAATACTTAACGTACCGCCCATATCGTCGTAGAAAAAACCCTTAGCAAAAACGTCTCGAAAATCGAGGCTGAGCTTCCGCACTAACGAGTTCAAGCTAAACAGGGTAAAGATACGTGACCCCTTATCACTCAACTCAGTTAGATACCCATCTGAGAGCGACCACTCAACATTACCGTTTAGCTGTTCAAACCCGAAATCCATCGGCGCATTTGGCCAGTTGATATCAAACACCACATTTGCGCTAGAATCTTTTATACCTGATTCAACACCGTACTCTTTTAGCATCTGCCCAACGTCGGGAGACGTTAATGTTCCGTTTAACGCGCTTTGAATCTCGCCTCCCATGTGCTTCCAATAACCCGTTGCGGTAACGTTAGTTTCATCAGATTTCACTAGAAGCTGGCGAATGGCTAAACCATTCTCTTCCTTCGCGATGTCTAAGGTAATTTCACCTAAATCGATGCCGTGCACGCCACAGGACTGACAATAAAAATAAATGGGCGGTAGCGTATTTGGGTCAATATTGTAGGGCGACTCGCCTTCCTCACTTGGCATAGCACTATTCGTAGCTAACTCAACGCCGCTCTCTGAACCGGTTTTTGTCGCTCCCCCGGCTTGAGCAGGCTTCTCTAGTGATAAATAGTCGGCATTTATCTCAATGCCCTGCTCGTCTAAATCACTATTAATACGAATAGTGGCTCTTGCCTGAGGCGACGCTAAGTCTAGGATCCAATCTTTATTGCGTTCTGTTGCACTGAGCTGCGCATCATTAATACTGTGGCCAGCAAAATTTAGCTTGTCGGCTTTGGCGAATATCCGCGAGGGAGTACCAAACAAATTCGCTTTTTTGCTTTCGTTTGATTGGATACTCGATTGAGCATTTGTTTTTGCAACGGCGGTGCTGGTGTCTTTCCCTTTACCGGAAAGTAACATATTTATAGTGGTAAACCATTCTTGCACATCAGCTTGAGCTAGATTAGCACTGATACTAAAACCTGTACCAATGTTGGCTATATCGCTTTCGCCAAGTGCCAAGTGCGCACGTGAAAACTGCATTTCTTTGTGCGGTAGTACGCCATCAAAACGAATGTTATCACCAAGTGACGCCTCCACATTTGATGCTTTGCCATCGCCTTTACTGGTAATAAGCAGCGGTAAACTGCTGCCCGCTGGCGTATCGAAGGGAGCAGGCAATACACTTTGTGTCGCCGTTAAATCTGCAGTTAAATTGGCAGTATAGTTAAACCCACTGTTTGAAAGCGACAGTTGAACTGTAGTGTTCCAATCACTTTCGCCGTCGATGTATTCGGTGAGGTCTGTATTCACATAGTTAGCCAGCGGGTGTACATGCCATCGCCCACCTAACTCTACATTTAGGTCGTATGTGTCGCCCTGTCTACCGGATAGCGACAAGTTCACCGGCTGTTTAAGAAACTGCGCCTGAAGCCCACTTGCGTCTATATCGCCATTAACAAATGACACCTTTCCCGATGCCTTATCAAATAGCATATTTGTGGTCGCAACAAAAACGGGATTATTCGACAAGTGCGCCGTTCCCGATGCCACCACATCTTTGCCTTTAAACGGGATATCAAGCTTTATATCGGCAGATAGAGGCCCGCCAATTTGCACGTCTTCGTTAAGTACTTTGCCTAAAGATTTTTTAAGGGACGAATCCATCATTAACGCGGTTAGCGCGTTACCAGTGCCAGTACCATTGGCATAAATAATCAGGCGAGCATCTGGACTAAAGCTTGGAATGGCAGCCGACATATCACTGATTTTCATACCAGCAAGCGTCGCACTAGGGCTCTCCATCACTAATGCATTATTCACAAAATACAAAGATAGGTCTAAGTTATTAAGTGCCGGCCAGTCTGGCGCAAAAAGAAAATCCCCCTGCTCAATATCGACATACGCCTGAAAAATGCCCGTGTTGTCGTCAAACGGAAAGTCACTCGTGCGACCGTGCCACAGCACGCGCGCATTTGCGATTTCACCTTCTCCTGTAAACGCACGAGTAAGGTATTTGTCGGTATTGGCCCCCATTAAAGAAGGGGGAAATAAACTGCTCACCTCATTTAGCGCCAATGGGCTTACATCCACATAAAGCGACATAAACCCTGTCGACGTATTCAGTTTAAACTGCGGATGAAGAGTAACGGCATCACTATCGAACAGCATATCGCTGCCTTTTACTACCCACTGCTTGTCTTCGCTATCTATCTGCTCTGGGTAAATATAAAACTGAGATTTAAACAGGTTTATATTGACGTCTTTCTTAATTACGCCGTTGGCACTTAGTAAGCTATCCGCACTCTCTAAGTAGATAGCGCCATTATTTTTATACCAGAAAAAGTCTGCATCTAGCGACGAAAGACCTGGTACCTTATCTGTTTTGTCCCACTGCAAATCTAGCACTTTAGCCGCTAAAGAAGGCTGGCCGTTGTGCCATTGAACCTGCAACGTGGCCAACTCGCCTTTTGGATTAAGCCCGCGTATTTCTTCTTCACTGGTATCATCCATGAAAAGCGGTAACAGCAGCAGAAAGGGGTTAATTTGCACCGGCTTTACGGTGTTTATCAGCGCATCACCATTTGCACTTATACTGCCAATTAGGTCTGTTGTAAGGGTCTCGTTGCTCGAATTAAGCACCAATTGATCCACTCGGACATTCCAGCCTCCCTGTCTGTTCTCGTCGTTAGGCAACGCCTGAAGACTACCACCGCTTATACCTGTTATTGTTTTCGCGCGGCCACTACCCCACTCTAGAAGACTCTCACTTAGCTCAGCTTGTACGCTAGTAACTTCACTTTGGGAAAAGTTAGTCCATACTTCAAAGTTTGCGCGGCTTTGCGCTAGTGGGCGCTTGGTTTTGATGAGATCGCTTACCCACGGAGAAATATCGAGCTCTTCTGCTTTGGCGTAAAACACGCCGTCAAAGTCTTCCCGCGTGCCCGTGATATCAATGATAAACGACGCCGAGTTAGCCGCTAAATCTGCAACCTTAAGCTGACCTAAACCTTGGTGTCGCTCTTCATGGTTGTTCCACGATAAACTTTCAATATCAAATGAATTGGTTTCATTAAGGTGAGTGACAGATACCACCCCGTCTTCTAACGAGAAGCTTTGAAGCTGCTCTAAAAACAGACGCTCTAGTGCATTTACTACAGGGAAGTTATTCTTATCGCCTCCAGAAAGGCGATCGGCGTCAATATCAAGCTTAAGACCACGCAGCTCAAAACGGGTAGATGAGATAAGTTGGTGGCGTAGCGATTCCCAAAAATCTAGCTCGACGTAGATTTGCCTGATATCCAATGCAACAGGGGAAGCATCGTTTTTAGCCAACGACACCGAATTGAGCACAATACTTGGACCATTGCGCTGCCAAACAGCATGCACACTTTGGATGGATAGGTTTACGCCATACTGCTCATTAATATAATTTTCCAACAGGTGTTTGTTGTGCTCAATATGCGGCAGAGCATAGCGTGCAGCGCTTAAAACAAGCGCGAAAAGTACAAGCAATACGGCGAGTAGCAGCCAAAACTTCTTAAGTAGATAAGCGGCTACCGACGAAAAATTTGTCACATTTTGCCTTTGTATACGTTAATGCGTTACATCATGACGACGTCGTACTTATCCTGATTGTACAATGTTTCTGTTTGAACCTTGATTTGTTTAGACACAAATACTTCCAGTTCTGCCAGCATATGAGACTCTTCACCCATTAAGGCTTCCGCCACTTTTGGTGAAGCGTAAACCACAAACTTGTCTGCGTCGTAGGCGCGATTCACCCGTACAATTTCACGCATAATTTCAAAGCAAATGGTTTCAATGGTTTTTACCGTGCCTCGCCCTTTACACACCGGGCATTCTCCGCACAATATATGCTCAATGCTTTCACGGGTGCGTTTACGGGTCATTTCAATTAGCCCTAGCGCAGTAAAACCGTGAATATTTATCTTGGCTCTGTCCTTGTTCGTCGCCACCTCTAGTGAGTGTAAGACACGTCGTTTGTGGTCTGGTTCAATCATATCGATGAAGTCGATAAGGATCATCCCACCCAAGTTGCGCAATCTTAACTGACGGGCAATTGCCTGCGTCGCCTCAATATTGGTGTTAAAAATTGTTTCTTCTAAGTTCCGGTGGCCAACAAAAGCGCCCGTATTAATATCGATTGTGGTCATCGCTTCGGTCTGATCAATGATCAAGTAGCCGCCAGATTTTAAATCGACACGGCGTTCCAAGGCTCGCTGCGCCTCATTTTCCACATCGTATAAATCAAAAATAGGTCTATCACCCGGGTAGTATTCGAGCTTGCCGTTCATTTCAGGCACATACTCTTTGGTGAACTGGTGAAGTTCATTGAATGATAGTTTCGAATCGATACGAATTCTGTCGAGCTCTGTACCAACAAAGTCGCGTAGCACTCGTCGTGCTAGCGGTAAGTCTTCGTAAAGCACGTTCGACTTACGCTTTTTCATACGCGACTGAATTTTATCCCACAGCCTTCGCAAAAATGCTGCATCGGACTGCAGTTCGTTTTTGCCCACACCTTCAGCCGCAGTACGCAGAATGAAGCCACCGTTTTCATCACAAAACTCTTGCACCAGCGACTTTAAGCGCTCTCTTTCTGCTTCTTCTTCAATGCGTTGAGATACGCCTACGTGAGTTACCGAAGGCATAAATACAAGATAACGGCTGGGGATAGTAATGTCTGTGGTAAGGCGTGCGCCTTTGGTACCGATAGGATCTTTCACCACCTGAACCACAATATCTTGACCGTCTCGCACCAACTCGCGAATGTCTTGCTTTTGAATATGGCTTGCCGAGACTTCTTCAGCAATTTCATTGTGAATGACAATGTCAGATGCATGTAAGAAGGCGGCCTTTTCTAAACCGATATCAACAAATGCTGCCTGCATTCCCGGTAATACACGGCTAACTTTACCGCGATAGATATTGCCAACCAAACCGCGTTTGGTATGACGCTCTACGTGAATTTCTTGCAGTATTCCGTTTTCAATAAGCGCCACCCGTGACTCTGACGGGGTAACGTTAATAAGCAGTTCAGCACTCACGACACAACTCCAAATGCATTAAGTAATTGGCGGGTTTCGTACAGTGGTAGGCCTATTACGGCACTAGCACTGCCGTTAATGGAAACTACAAACTCACCACCAATACCTTGAATAGCGTAACTCCCTGCTTTGTCGGCAGGTTCTCCTGTTTCCCAGTATGCGTCAATTTGCTCATCCGTCAATGCTGCAAAAGTCACAGATGTGGTAATTACTTGAGTCTGCTGCTGAGCGTTATCAAGCACACAAATAGCGGTAAGGACGTCATGAGTTTTACCAGAAAGCATAGTGAGGATGCGCTTAGAATCTGCTTTATCTTCTGGCTTGCCAACACTTTGTCCGTTAAACGATATTAGCGTGTCGCTGGCCAGAATAACCTTGTCGTCGGTCATTGCCTGCTGATCCTCAAGGTATGCTTTCACCGCTTGGGCTTTTTCACTGGCTAGCCTTGCGACAAGCTCCATCGGTGGCTCGTTGTCACGGGGCGACTCGTCAATATCGGCAGGCTGTATTGTATGGGCTATGTTCATTTGCTTGAGCAAAGCGGTGCGTCGTGGAGAGGCTGACGCTAACACTACCGATTTTGTCATTGGCTTACCTTTGGTTTAATCGAGAACGTGTTCGGGTTACGAAATTGAAAACTGTCTGCGCGTGCGTCGAAGCAGCCAAAATACCCACGGCCACAACACCATTGACGTTATCACTGGCCACAGGTAATCGACTTGGAAATAAATATCAGTCAGTAGATGCTGCACCCAAAATGTAAGTAAGTGATATAGCGCCGATAGTAGGCCGATAATAATGGCTTGCTGCCATACAGAATAATTACGCAACCGCTGGTAGTTAGCTGCTAAAACGTATACGCATATACTCAACCCAAGGCTATGAATACCTAAGGTTGTGCCTACCAATACATCCATGGCTACGCCCGTTAAGAAGGCTACACCCACATTCACTCTGTGGGGCAACGCCATGCTCCAATATGCTAATACAACCAGCACCCAGTCAGGACGGTACACATCTACTTGAGTGGGCAGTGGAACAATTTGCAGTACCAGGGCAACTAACAAACTAATCCATATAACGAGGTTACGTTTACGCATCTGAAGATTCTTCCTCGTTTACAGCTGGCTTATCAGTGTCGTCGGTTGAGTTAGCATCAGACTCATTCTCTGACTCAGGCGTGTGCCATAACAGCAATAGGTGTCGAAGCCTGTCTAGGTTTGCTAAAGGTGTGACAATAACACGAGCAAAAGGGCGGCTTTCATCTCGGACGACTTGTGACACTCTTGCCACAGGGTAACCTTCTGGAAAGACCTTTCCTAAGCCAGACGAAATTAATGTGTCACCTTCTTGAATATCGACACTATGAGGAACGTGCTCTAGATACAGCTCGTTTAGTGCGCCGCTTCCGGTTGCGATAAAGCGAATATCGTTTCGAAGAGATCGCACAGGAATAGCGTGGGTAACATCGGCAATCAGCAATACACGGCTGTTTGTAGACCCAACTTCCATTACCTGACCCACTATGCCCTTATCATCAATAACTGGCTGAGACAGATATACGCCGTCTATCGCACCCTTGTTGATAACCACCTGCTGGCTATACGGGTTTTTATCCACCGCCATTAACTCAGCAACCATTTTTCGAGAAGAAACCCGAATAGGTGCCTGCAGTAACTCTCTTAATTGTGCATTTTCTTTTGCAATGACATCGAACTGCTGGAGCTTTTCGCTCATTAACAACAGCTGATTATTAAGTTTCTGGTTTTCGGCCAGCAATTGCTCTTGAGAGGTAAGACGCTGGGCACTTTCATTTAGCATTAAACCGGGAAGGTTTGCTAAATACTGAAGTGGGCTCATTAATGAGTTGAGATAAACCCGCGTTGATTTGAAACCGTCTAGCTTATGGTCGACAAATATCAGAATCACCGACAGCACAAGCGCCAGTGTAAGCCTGTTATTTAACGAAGGGCCGCGGGTAAAAATAGTATCCATGATACAAATAAGGCAACCTTACGGTTGCCTTTCCTGTTTATTCGTAGCTAAACAGGTCGCCACCGTGAAGGTCAATCATATCGAATGCCTTACCACCGCCGCGTGCTACACAAGTAAGCGGATCGTCAGCAATAACAACTGGAATGCCCGTTTCTTCCATTAGCAATCTATCTAAGTCTTTAAGTAACGCGCCACCACCGGTAAGTACCATACCGCGCTCAGAAATGTCTGAAGCAAGCTCTGGCGGAGACTGTTCTAGCGCCACCATAACGGCTGAAACAATGCCGGTTAGTGGTTCTTGAAGCGCTTCAAGAATTTCGTTTGAGTTTAGCGTGAACCCGCGAGGTACGCCTTCTGCTAGGTTGCGACCGCGCACTTCAATTTCGCGCACTTCTTCACCTGGATAGGCAGCACCTATTTCATGCTTGATGCGTTCAGCGGTTGCTTCACCAATTAGTGAACCGAAGTTACGACGAATGTAGTTGATAATAGCTTCATCAAACTTGTCACCACCAATACGAACAGATGATGAATAAACTACGCCGTTAAGTGAGATAATGGCAACTTCTGTTGTACCACCACCAATATCGACCACCATTGAACCTGTTGCTTCTGATACAGGTAAACCCGCACCAATAGCAGCCGCCATTGGCTCGTCGATAAGATAAACTTCGCGGGCACCTGCACCCAATGCAGATTCTTTAATTGCGCGGCGCTCTACTTGTGTTGAACCACAAGGAACACACACTAATACACGAGGACTTGGGCGCAAGAAATTATTGTCATGAACTTGTTTAATAAAATGCTGAAGCATTTTTTCAGTGACGTAAAAGTCGGCAATAACACCGTCTTTCATCGGACGAATTGCACGTATATTACCCGGCGTACGACCAAGCATTCGCTTAGCTTCTGCACCTACTGCTGCAACACTTTTTGGTCCTGCTGCGCGCTCTTGACGAATAGCTACTACTGAAGGCTCGTTTAGAACAATACCTTGGTCTTTTACATAAATCAGCGTATTAGCTGTTCCGAGGTCGATGGACAGATCGTTAGAGAACATGCCTCGAAGCTTTTTAAACATGAAGAGTGTATTCCTGTTTCTGTGTTAACGCGTATTTGCAAAGGTGAGATGGCGACGCTTTAACGTGAAGTCGATATTTATTCGCACACTTTAACAATGGGGGCTATTTTGGGCAAGTAATGCTGTAATTAAGTGACGAAATAACTGCATTTTTGCTTAGTAGTTTTAGCGCTTTACCCATGAAGGGATACCACACACGCGTTTCCAAATAATTTTAAAATTAGACCCACATAGTGACCCTGTGAAAATTAGAAGGTTCAAAAACAATTTGCTAATAATTTACATCTCTTTATGTTGGCGCCACTACGGTGTGCTACGCAACCAGCATTACGACCAAGCGGGACAACCTTCTTTGCTAATTATTGATTTGCTCGCGCTTGTAAATGATATTGTCGTTTCCTCGGTACACACCATACGTGAGCGTTGCGTTTGGAGGATTATCAGCTTCGCCATCTCCATCCCAATCCCACAATAGCCAAGCATCAGGCGTATAACTAACAGGATAATTGCCAGCACCGTTTGGTGATGACAGGCGTATTCCGTCACTATTTCTATAGGCTCCTTCACTTAACGACTCTTCCCCCGAAGAAACCAATTCACCAGATTCGTCATTCACGTTATCGTGGTCATAAGCCGTACAACTGTCATACTTATTAATTCGCCAATTATTTCCGTCCCAATATTGGGTGCGAAGCGGTAACAAAAGCGCTTCGTCGGCTGCACCGTAGTTATTTATCAACGTTGCGCGACCGTAGGCAAAGCTGATTGAATCACCAAAATCGTCAACGCACTGACCGGAACAAGAAAGTCCATTGAAGTTTGCGCCCTCAATTTGTGCTTGGTCTGCCACCAGCGCAATGTGTGCTTCGAGGTAAGGCCCATCTACGCTGTTATCAGCAAGGCGACTAAATACGATATCGTTGTCAGAAAATGAAATAAGACCAGCACTGGCATTTTGCGGCCAACTTATTGAATTAATGTTTTCAAGCCTATTTAGCAAGCTTGTGCCGTGCTCGACTTGTAAGCTGATATTGATCAGTTTATCAAAACCATCGTAGTAGTTTGTGGTGCGGCTGCCATGTTGGTTAAGTGCGGTTAGCGAGAAGCTTACTTCGCTAATGGGTTGATCAAAGTAATTAAATGCGCCATTGACGTTACACGCTGCTTCAACACTTCCGCTCAAGGCAAAATTAGAAGGTGCGAAACGCCCAACGTTTTGCACCAGCCCTTGCACGGTGGTATCTGACAAATAAGTACTCTGTGCAGCAATGGAAATTGTACCTACCTCATCGTAATTAACACCAACGTTAACTTTACCTTCGTCGCTAAATAAAACACTGGGCACGCTCAATGTACCCGTTGCGCCGCCACTAGGAAGTATATTTAAGGGTGTTAACAACGCGCTACCTGAAAAATGCTCCGCGGTATTATTGTTTTCCAGTGCTGCAAAGTTATCTGGTATTCCATCGTTGTTACTGTCTTCACCATCGACCCACTGTACTGTTCGCAAGCCTAAGACAAAGTCTTCCCCTGTCAGTTTGAGCAGCGAACCATTCGCACTATTCGCGTAACCGTTAAGATTGGAGCTCGTGCCGCTATCATTTAAGATATTCATAGCAAAGCCGAACGGACGCACTTTAAAAGTATTAGAAGAACCTGCAATACCGCTTCGATTAGTTATGTCTGCTGACAACGACAACTCTCCCGCATCTGGGTATTGAATCGTAAAGGCTGCTCGCGAGTCAGCATCAAATTGGATAGGAAAGGTGCGTGGGGTTAGCCCCAGTTGATGTTCATTACCGTTATTGATAAGCAGTAGGGTGTTAGAACAATTGCTCGAACTAGAACAGTTATAATTTAATTCAACATCGACAATTTGATTTTTTAGCGTGTCAGAATTCCCACATGCTTCGATAGCATAGGTCTTGCTGTTAAAGCCAGTGTCTGAAGGCTTACCAGAAAGCTGAGTAACGATGGTTTCTGAATCATCAGTGATATTCTTAAACACCAGCCCGTCGGATTCATACTTTATTTTACAGCCACCTAAATTCACTTCTTTACCACCGATAAAGCAACGCAATTGAGAAGATGGATTTTCTCCCGAAGTAGCAAGTTCAGGATCTGCGCCTCTTAGGCTATCGAGTGTTAGCGAGGTCTGCCCGATAAACGTTACGCTGTCGTCAGGCGACCATCGATAGTTACCGCTATTAACGGGCACTAAGTTGACTGTAGATGGCTGAGAGTAGAGTAAATCACAGTTGACGTCTGCACAGGCTTTTAGGGTAACTTCTTTCGCGGCGCAGCTGCTACCCTTGTTATCAGCCAGTTCAAAACGATAATGATTCAGTACTTCAATGACTTCCCGACCGCAGATGCCAGGAATATTGTTTGGCACTTCATTAGCCGTCACCCTCAGAGTAGCAGGTGAGCCGACGCCACCTCCTGCGGTAAAGCGGCCTCTCAATGTGCCTTCAGACACATTGGCAAAGGTTATTTCACCTTTTGCTAAAACCAATGCGTTGGGGTTTGAGCCATCGATGACCACATCTCCATCGACATAAATAGCGAGATAAGCCCCTTCAGCGACAGTGATATTTGCGTTCACCATAGTGAACTTTGTAGCAACGCCACCTATATTGTCCCCCGGGTCAGAAACATAAATTCGCGTGGGTGCAATTACGTTGTAGTTACCCGCCGCCATGGTTACCAGTTGACGGTTAAAATAATAATCCCCCGCTAAATCCCCTTCTGCTATCTCTGGGCCGCTATCGTCAATGGTAATTGTAGGTATCGCTCTCGCTTGTGAGTCGGTAAGCGCATCTGTATTGTTCACGGTACAGTCGACAGGGTTCTGTCCGCATTTTGGGTAGTCTGCAGATCCACTTGTAGCATCGGTGATAAACTGCTGTGCTGACAACACACCTGCATTTTCATCAATCATTCGGCTACCAGCTGCGAGTGAAATTGCAGAACCACTAAAAGCGGCAACCGCGCCAGGAAAGGCGTCATCACAACTAGGAACTTCGCCACTAAACACAAACTCTGAAGTCATAGCCAGAATGCTAGCGTCTTCTTCAGTGTGGTTGCGCTCAGAGTCTAAGCTTCTATCCTCATCTACACGCAGTCCAAGCCTATTTTTGTTTACGCCGCAGCTGCGAAGCCAACCGCCGTCGCCGCCGTTTCTACTTATTTTACTGGCTGCAACCAAAGGAGTTTGCGCATAGTTATTTTTAAAGTCATTTCGAAAGCAACCATCGTCCCACCCCTGTATGCGTACGTCGGCAAAATCGGCTTCCCAAACCACTTCAATACCATTGTCATCGAAAAATCTACGATTGAATCCCTCTGTTGTCGCCATGTAAGCTACCGTTTCATTGCGTGTAACTGGCGCATAATCTGTTTCAGACGCTTCCAACGCCATAAAATAAGACGGTGCTTCATACTTTGCTGCAATAGTTAGAAACGGTAACAAATGTTCGTTGGGTGGCTTCTTTCCATTAACGTCAACTTGGTTATTTAACGTTTGAATAGAGTGAAAGAAAACAGGCTGTTCACCAAAATCAGTTTCAAGTGAAACGCGAGCATATCTCGCATTTTCTTCACCCACCTTCAAGGGGCCGTTAGGTTCATACCAAGGAGAGCTTGTCGATGCCTGAATAGTCCCCCCTCCGAGCTCCATCTTACCGACTTCAACAATATCACCGTCAGGAAATTCATGAACGCCATACGCAATCGCTAAGTAATGAGCTCCCATCGTGATATGCGGACCATCTTCTCCAGAAGGCTCAAGGGGCAAAGCTTCAAAACCTGTGCGGGTAACGTTGCGAATTTTGACAATCGCTGGGTTGCTACCTTGATTGGTAGAGAGCATAAACACTGCTGGCGGCTCGTCGTATACCTGTGAAAAGCTAATGGTTGTCCACTCTGCTTTATTGTAGGTGTTTTGAAGCTCGATGAACCTGCCTTCGATTTGAGGGACGGCTAGTACCGGGGGTGCAACATATAACGTGAGAAACAAACAAAACAGCGAAATAGACTTTAAATTCATTATTGTTCCTGCCTTACTTCAACGCTTACTTTCCTCGATGTTTCTATTTGTCCCGCAGAGCAACTAGATTCCGATGTCAGCAAGTAGACTTCCACTGCATCAGAGGTAACTTCCGGTTCTGGTGCTACTGCAGGACCTATACACTCTATGTCCGCTTTACAGTTTTTAAGACCACTTGTTGTAAACATTATTTCGGTCTGATAAGGGCATGTTCGGTCTTGGATTTCAACTAACCGGGAAACCGCAACTTCCATCCCGCTCTGCGCTGCTAAATAGGCGCGAGCACCATAATATTCAATGGATTGCTGACGTATGTTTGATGAAATCTGATTAGACAACGCAATGCCAAGTCCTAGAAGTACAATGCTAATAATGATCGCCACAATAGTGGTAGAGCCACGTTGTTTTGATAGGGTGCGAGAAGGCGATAAAGTAAATTGTCTATCAGGGAACATTGGGGAAGTGTACCTCGTGCGAGAAAGCCAACGCCTCGTCATCATTACCGATGAGCGTCAAGTCTAATTTGACCAAAGCATTTTGGCGCAAACTTACCGTTATTACATCTGCACTCCAGCTACTTACATTCGTTGCAATAATACCTGAACTCATTCCATCTCTGCGGACCAAAGACTCACCTTGCGCCGTTGTTTCCTTACACACTGACACTGGGTTTTCGTTAAACACAAAAAAACGCTTCCCTGGAGACGATTGAGTGTTTTCCGTCCCTAACTCAATTAGGTATTGGTGATCCAAATCATTGCCTTCGTCATCGGTGGCGACGGTATATCCATTATAGTCTACGCTGTTGTCAATCACACTTTGCGGACTCGTTGGGTAAATAACTAATTTATCGTCCGCTGTAGGAGCCTCCATTTCAAACACTACGGAATGCAGCTTGTCATCGAAAGGGTCTGCGGTATATGTACCGCTCATGACAATTGGATAGTAGGTCAAGCACCCTAAACTAGCGTCAAAAGAGACCGAGTTAGGCACAATATTTCGAAGTTCTTTTTCCAATCGCAAAATAATAAAGCGCGCATCTGAAACGAGTCGGGTACGCTCTGCGCCAGTTATATAGATTTGAGCACTCAACGAAATCACTTGAGCTACAGATACGCTAATCACACCTAAAATAGTGATCACTAAAATAAGTTCTATAAGTGTAAAACCGCGCTGGCGTCTTGCTTTTGGTAGGGACATTAATAGCTCCCTCGATAAGCACTGAAGTTGTAAACTTGGCCGTCTGGAGCTGTGACCGCAATATCGATACGCTTGTATTGTTTTGGTGCTCTTTTGTTTAAGTCTGACTCAATTGAAGAGTCATAAGTAACACCGACACGGTAAGCAAAGCCATTATAATTGCCGCCAACATTGCTAATAGCATAACCATTATAATCATCTACATCGTCATAAGCATCTTCAGAGGTTTCACCAGCGTCGGGACCTAGAACGTCTGAACACAAGTTATCATTGTCATCAGGCGGATCAGGTTTATCGACACAGGTGACAAAAGGCGGGCTTCGGTCGCTGTTTTCATCATAAGAACGGCTTAGAATTTCGTTCATCAACGACTGACCTAGCTTGGCCGCTTTCACCTGACGAAATGGCTCTGCGGTTTGTTCAGCTTGCGGGACAATAAGTGACAGTACTACGGTTAGGCTAATCGTAAATACAACAATGCCAATCACCAGCTCTAACAGGGTAAAGCCGTTCACGCATTTTCTATGTACAGGCAACACAACCCTAGCACGCATAAACTGCTCCTTCGCTTTGTAAACACATGGCAAAGGTACTTATTTGAATTCTACAATTCGTTGAACACGCGATATTTCGCGGCCTGCCAAACCCATCAAACTGAATTTGAGAAAAGCTATCGCCATTTTCATCGGCCGTTTGAAAAGTAAAGTCGGTGCTTGATGCATCGACTACCTGATCGGCATCAAAAGCGGTAGAAAGGGCGTTTGTACAATCGTGGCCAGCGGGAGGGGCAATGATTGTGGCGGTTATTTTCACACAGCTAGTGTCTTGCACATTTTGCATAGCACGAAACTGCATGTTACGGACGACTTGAAGTGTGCGATCGCGAAGGGCGATAGCTTCTTCCGTATCGTTACCAAGAAAGCGAGGTGCGGCGGTTACCGCCAGCACCCCAATAACCATTATGGTTATGATAAGTTCTACTAATGTAAAACCGGTTTTCTTCACATTATTCGACGCAAGTATTTACTGTGATAGTAGGTCGCGCGCCTTCAGCTGTTGAATTAGTGTAAGCAACAGAACAGGCACTATTGGCCGCTGCAGGATCTGGAGCCCCGTCATAAGCGCCCGTGTAATAGATAAGAATAGTGTCTTCATCTACAGACTCAGTCGCATATTCACCGCCAGTGTTATCGATATCAGCATCGAGGATATTTGTAAAATTCGCAGCAGTTGCAGCATCAGGATAACCATACACCAAAGAAACCGTAGTGCTGTTGCCAATATTTACAGACTCTGATCCGTCGCTTGAAGCGGCTACGTCATTGATAAGTGCCTTACCATAAACAACCGATGAAGCAGATTCTAAAGAACCAGCAATACCTTCCAATACAGAATCACGCGCATCATCTTGAAGGTTCAAAAACTTAGGTGCTGCGGTTACCGCTAGAATACCCAGCAGTACAATAACAATGATTAACTCGATTAGGGTAAAACCCTGTTGTGTTGATAATTTTTGCATAATTAAACTTCCTAGGTATTAATTAAAAAACAGTAACCTGGCCAGTGGCTGGGTTGTAAGTGAAACCATCGTACGTTGTACCGTCTGGCGTTCCGTCTGCCGGTGCTGAGCTATTAGGTAAACCCATAGATTCAACTAAGTAGTAAACACAAAGTGTATTTGCACCTGAGTCGTCCTCACGAACGGCATATCTGAAATCAGCAACAACGGTGTCGTTCGTCGACGTTGTGTTTGTTGGTGCTGACTGAAGAATTAGGTCAAATACGTTTTTGCATTCAGTGTCGTTAACGGTAGAAATAAGTGTGTTGCCTGTAGAGCTTCCCGTTGGGTAACCAATGGTGCCGTCTACCCCTACTTGCGTTTGATCGTAAGTGATTACAGTGCCGTTCCCATTTCCATTGTTTCCGCTCGGACGGCCTTCAACTTCCCACTGCGCTCTTACAAGACCTACCGCTGCGGCAAAACCGCCAGCAACGCCTTCAACACTTGCTTCACGAGCTTCATCAGTAACATCAATAAAGCGTGGTAATGCTGTGGCCGCAAGCAACCCTAGAATGATTACAACAATTATCAGCTCGATTAGCGTAAAGCCTTGTTGCTTGGTGTTCATAACATCTCCTTGATGACGATAAGGCGAATCGTGCCGCCGTTTAATCAACTGTTTCTTTGCCTGACAACGCCGCTACCAGCGTTATATTCAAACCAAATCTCTTTTTCCCAAAAGAATGCACATTGTAAGTAACCGTTTGCATACTGGTCGCTTACAGTCACTGTTAACAGCGCTTCACCTTCTCTTAAGGTTGCAAGTGTCAGCATGTATTCGCACGCATTCCCCTGTTCTTTTTCAAGTCCTTCGGGCCAGCCTTTTTCATTAATGTATAGCTCTGCCGCCACATCTTTGTGCTGTTTAACTTTGCCACCAGCGTCAAACTCAGTTTCGTAAATAAGCACAGTATCTTGCTTAGTCTTTATCCATTGTGCCCTGGCTAACATCACCACTCGCTGAAACTGTGCAACCGCGTTCTCTTTGTTAACCTTTTCCGCTTCATCAATAATTGGTGTCGCGTAAAACACGTATGTTGTTCCAATAACAGCAAGCAATACGCCTATAACAACAAAATTAAGTAACCCCGTTTTGGTGCTTGCCACGCTTTTCCCCAGTTATAAAGCGCTTTATCAGCCGCCTTTCACCGCCGACATCATGTTCCACATTGGCGTAAATATGCCAAGCGCCAGGATCAATACCATTACCGCAACAAAACCAATCAAAATAGGTTCGATTTTGGCCGTTAAACTTTTCAAGTCGAAGTCGACTTCACGTTCGTAATAGTCAGCACTTTCTTCTAACAATGGTTCTAGTCGTCCCGTCTCCTCACCTACTGCAATCATCTGTAGTACAAGTGTAGAAAACAGTTCGCTATTTTTCGAAACTCTAAGCAAACTTTCGCCTTTTTCGATCCCTTGACGCATTTCTTTAATGCGCTTTTGCATGTGCGCGTTGTCAACGGCGTCGGCAGTAAGTGAAAGCCCTGCGGTTAACGGCACGCCTGCACGTAAGATCATTGAAAAACTTCGGCTATATCTTGAAAGTAATGATCGCTCAATAATGCTGCCCACGACAGGCAACTTTAGTTTAAATTTGTCCCATTTGAGTCGTCCATTAGACGAATTAACGTATTGTTTAACAGCGAAAATCCCTCCCACAATCACAATAATTAGCAGCCACCAATAGTTCACAAAGAAATTGGAAGTACCAATTAACACGCGGGTCATAATTGGAAGTTCAGTGTCAAAGCGCTCAAACATTTGGGTGAACACTGGCACAACAAATAGATTCAAAATAAACATGGCAATTGCTAGCGCAATTAACACAAAAGTGGGATAGCGCAGCGCCGATTTGATGCGCTTGCGGGTTTCTTGCTCGCGTTCGAAATAGAGGGCAAGCTGTAGGAATACGTCGTCTAATTTACCGGTATTTTCACCTACCACCACCACGGATATGGTAAGTCTCGTAAACACCTTTTCATATTTAGCCATAGAAGAAGACAGACTTCGCCCCTGCTCTAACTGGTCTGCAATATCTTTCAAAATCTCTTGAAAGCGTTTATGCGATGCATTTTCGCTTAGGCCTTTAATGGCGCGAATAATGGGAATACCGGCCTTTAGCAATGAGTACATTTGGCGGGAGAATATGATCATTTCATCCAGTCCCACCTTTTGTTGAAATAAACGCGTGATATCGAAGCCGTCTCCTTCATTTTCTGCACTGCGTTTTTTTGATTCAACAATGGTAAGAGGCACAATGTTTTGTGACAGCAAGGCTTGTGCTGCGGCTTGCGCTGACGCGGCTTCAATAACCCCTTTTTGCGGCCCGCCTTGCGTTGACTTACCTGCGTACTTGAACTGTGGCATTAGTGATTCACCACTTCAGGAACAAATTCAGCGACTTTGAACACTTCATCTAAAGAAGTTTTGCCCTGAGCTGCGTAGTCCAGCGCCATGTGAGATAAAGGAACAAAGTCTTTATTCGCCTTAGTCGCATCTACGAAGCCCTGCGTATCGTCTTCACGCAAGGCCTCCATCATGTCCTCGTTCATTTCCAGAAATTCAAAAACACCTATCCGGCCTTTGTATCCTGTGTGATTACAACTGTTGCACCCGCGCCCTTTATAGAAGGTGGCAGTGGCTAATTCAGGTTTCAAGAAGCCAACCCACGCTTGTTCTTGGGCGGTTGCAGGCTTTTCTTCTTTACAGTTTTCACACACCCTACGAACCAGACGCTGTGCAAGCACTCCTCGTAATGAAGTAGCAACCAAATACGGCGCCGCGCCCATATCGATAAGGCGAATAGCGCTGGTTACTGAGTCGTTGGTGTGAAGCGTACTTAATACCAAGTGGCCGGTTAATGCACCTCGAAGACCAATCTCTACGGTTTCTTGGTCACGCATTTCCCCCACCATGATAATGTCAGGGTCTTGACGTAACGTAGTGCGAAGAATGGCGGCAAAGTCCAGCCCAATTTTGGCATTAACCTGAACTTGGTTGATTCGCGGTAGACGGTATTCAATGGGGTCTTCAGCCGTTATGATTTTAAGGTCAGGCTTATTGAGTTCGCTAAGTGCCCCATACAGAGTCGTAGTTTTACCGGAACCCGTAGGCCCCGTTACCAGGATCATACCGTGGGGACGATTAATGGCAGCTCTAAATTTCTCTGCCATAGCATCGGGCATACCGGTTTGGTCTAGCGTTAGTAGGCCAGCAGACTGGTCTAATAAACGCATAACTACCGCTTCTCCATTGGCTACCGGCATGGTCGACACACGCACATCTAAGGTGTGTCCTTTTACTTTAATATTAAATCGTCCGTCTTGTGGAATACGCTTTTCAGATATATCCAAGCCAGACATGAGTTTGAGTCGTAGTACCAGCGCCGACGCTATTTTCACTTGGTTGAGCGTGTTTTCTTGCAAAACGCCGTCAACACGTTGTCGAATGCGCAGGATTTTTTCATCGGGCTCGATGTGAATATCTGATGCCCTAACTTGAACGGCGTCTTCAAATATTGAGTGAAGTAGCTTAACGACCGTGGCATCCGAGGTGGTGTCATCAAGGGCTGACAACTCAAAATCAGCCTCGTCTGCATACTCTTCACCCAGTTTTTCAGCAAACGACGCAATGTCCTGGGTACGGCGGTAAACAGAATCAAATGCCTCTAGCATTTGGTTCTCTTGCACAATAGCCAGCTCAATGGTTCGAGGAGCGACTAACGGGCCGAGTTGGTCTAAGCCTCCCAAGTCCGTTGGGTCGCTCATGCCCAGCAGCACTTCATCGTCGTCCGCCTCTAACACTAAGGCACGGTAGCGACGTGCGTAAGTCTCTGGGATAAGCTGAGCTTGCTCTGGATCTATACGGCGCTGTGTTATATCCAAGAAAGGAATATTTAACTGCTGTGCCAAGAAGCGAAGAAGCTGGGGTTCGCCGATAAAGCCCAAATCGATAAGTGTATCCCCTAGTTTGCGGCCTGACGTTCGCTGCGCCGCAAGCGCATTGTCAAGCTGCTCACTGGAGATAATGTTTTCGTGAACGAGTAAGTCGCCAAGGCGCATCTTTAATCGAGGTCGCATTAAGGCTGCTCCTGTAAATCAGTTAGACGCGAGTTTGCATATTGTGCAGATGCAGAGGAAAGCCCGCCAATGGCGAGTGCCCTGGAATAAGATGATATCGCCAGGCGCTCATCTGCCAATGCGTCATAATTCACCCCTAGTGCCAACCACCATTTCGCATTATTAGGCTGTAGCGATGTCATAGCGCTGAATGCTGATATCGCTTGCTCTGACTTATTGATGGTTTGAGCAGAGGTGCCCTTTAAAATTAGATAGTCGGCACGGCCTTCGGCTAACGCTTTAGCATCCAAGCTATCAGGCATCAAATTCAATACTTCTTCGAAGCGGCTTTCCTGCACCAGAATTTTGGCCATTAGCTCTCGCCAAATTAATTCGCTAGGCGAGATCACAATGCCCTCTGAAAGTACCTGCAGTGCCTGTAAATTATTGTTTTGTCCAAAATAAAGTGCAGCCAGCTGCTTGCGCGCCTCGTCATTTTGCGGAAAGGTTGCCAGTGCTAGCGTGAAGCTTTTTTGAGCTTCATCAAAAATGCCAAAGTTATACGCTTTAAGTCCTGCTTCTAAATGCACAGCACTTTGTTGTTCAGGTGACTTAGGTGCTACCTCAACTACAGGCTCTCTGGTTATGATATTTGTGGGTTTAGGCTCTGCGGCCTTCGAGCTTGAGGGTTGTATTTTGCTAACCGCAGACAGTTCTGATTGAGGGCTACTGGCGTTTGCGCTGTTATTGACGTTTGACGCCTTCGCTTCATCAGCTGTGCTGGTTGCTGATGCCGTAGTTGTAACCCTTTTTCTGTATTGAGCTTCATCATCTTCTAATGACTCATCAACGGTATTAAAAACCAGCTCAGCCACATCTGACGCACGGTTTTGTAGCGCCATATCACTTTCAGATAACGGGGTTGATTGCATTCCTTGTGACGGCGCATTTATATCTGCTGTGCTATCGGCAACGCGCTCTGATATTGTACTTTCAGCAGGCGGGTTGTTAACACGTGCGGCACTTGAAACGGCCGTTGTGCTTAACCCATCTTCATTTTTTTCGCGATGGGAAGTACCAGATAAAAGTGTAATTACTAACCATACTACAAACACCAAAACGGCGATGATCATGAGCGCCTTTGGCCACACTGGACGTTGACTGACTTCAACGGTTGGAGGCAAACCAAAGTCTTCACTTTTATTGCGTTCATCCAGTGACTTTAAGGTGTCATTCAAAATACTCATATGCCACCTGCGCCGTATACATGTAGTACACTTGCAACTGCCACCACAGCAAGCGACAAAATAACAAGACTCTGCCTTGGGACAAGTCGGCGTTTACAGTCATGTGTATCGAAAACGGCGCTTAGGGTATGTGACCAGGTCGCCGACGCCTTGCCCTGACCATATGCGCGCAAAAGAATCTTATGACAAACTATGTTAACCAAGCGAGGCGTACCCTTGGTAACCAACGCTATAAATGCGCGCAGCCCTCTAGATATCAACTGTTCGTCACCACCTGCTGTCGTCAACCGGTGACCAATATAGTAATCGACTTCGGCTGACGTCATTGTGCGTAAAGTGTAGGAAAAACTTATTCGCTGGCGGATTTGTCTTACTTTAGGGTTTGCCAGGTTGTCATCAAGTTCAGGCTGTCCAAACAAGACAATTTGAAGCAGCTTACTTTTTTCCGTTTCCAAATTGCTGAAAAGACGCAGCATCTCAAGAGCATCCCAACTCAGCGACTGCGCTTCGTCAATGATTAATACCGCTTGTCGTCCCTCTTTTTTAAGGGCTAATAGCTTTGTCTCTATTGCATTATGTAAGCCTTGATTATCACTATTTCCTTCCGTAACAATGCCTAACTCTCTCGCAAATGCTTGGCGTAATTCATCAGGCGAAAGGTATGGATTGGGTAAATAGCAGGCTACAAATTTATCAGACAGATGATTAATTAATTTACGGCATAACAATGTCTTACCTGTACCGACTTCACCGGTTACTTTTATAAAGCCTTCAGACATACTCAATGCTGATAAAATGACTTTCAACGCTTCATTGTGTGGCGCAAGCGCACAAAAGAAATCCGTATTCGGGGTAAGCGAAAACGGCATATCTGTGAAGTGAAAAAAGCCCTGATACATAATTAGTTTCTATACCACTGATCAAGTAATGACTGAGTGCGAAGACGTTGTTTTTCCCACGTGTCCGGCTGCACAACTGATGGGCGTATCAAGATCACCAGCTCGCGCTTACTCTGCGTTTTGGCTTTGTTTTTAAACGCATTACCAATGAATGGAATGTCACCCAACAAAGGCGTTTTTGATTCTTGCTCACTGGTAACGGTTTCCATCAAACCGCCAATAACGACAATTTCTCCATCGCGGGCACGAATTACCGTATCTGACTCTCGGATATTACTTTGTGCCAGTGGCAGCAAGATTTGTTGATCGCCCACCTGAATGACTTTAGTTTGCTCTGCCGTTTCCGTTACTGATGGGTGAACGTGCAATATAACCGAGCCGCTTCTATCAATTTGAGGGGTAACATCTAAGGCAATACCTGAAAAAAACGGGGTAAGTTCGATGTCATTTTCGTTTTCGGTTTGAGTCGCGCTTTGATCTTCACTGGTCGACACATCGGTGACAAAGTATTCGTCCTGACCGACTTTAATCACTGCTTTCTGGTTGTTAGTGACGGTCACTCTGGGGTTACTCAACATCTGAACATCACCTTGGGTTTGCAGCATATTGATAACGCCGTCAAAGTCACCTCGGGAAATTCTCAAAGTAGAAACGCCGCCAATATCTGTAGAGATTGAGTTCCCTATGCCATTAACTGCATTTATGGCTGGATCTATACCTGCAGCGGTATTTGCAGCGAAGTTTGACGCTATAGCTCCGCCACTGAAGCCAAAGTTCACACTGCCCGTCAAGCCGCTTGCAATACGATCCCAGCGCACGCCTTGCTGATAGCCATCGTTTAGCGTGACTTCAATAATGCGCGCCTCTAATACCACCTGTCGCTGTAAGCTCTCTTGGCTTTGGTTTAAAAAGTCTTTCACCACTGCGATTTCACTGGGCAATGCTCGAACGGTCACTAAGCCCGCTTGGGGTGAAACCACAACCTGGCGGCCTTCTGTTGGAGAGACCAGTACTTTTAGTGCCTCTTTTAAATCGCTCCAAAAGTCGTTTTCACTGGTAGTCTGAATGTTTGAGCCATTGAGCTGCTGGATGTTATTGCCGCCAAGTCCGCCCTGGCCTCCAAAACCACCCTGACCACCTAGCGCGTTCCCGCTAATGTTGTTATTGCCGTTAATTCCACCGTTGTTGCCACCATTGTTTTGGTCTTGCTCACTTACCCCACCGGCAATAACGCTTACGTTAGATACACCGAAGCGCTTGATCATAAGAAAGTTAACCGGGATAGATTCCGTCTTTAGTTGAGAAGGCATAACCTGAATTACCTTCCCTTCCAAAAACACGTCTAACGGATACATTCTCGAAATAATGGTTAACACATCTTCTAACGCCACTTCTTTGAGCGTTAAGCTAATTTGCCCTGACACGGCTGGATGAACGGCGACACTGTAAGGTGTGTCTTCAACTAACGCGTCGAAAAACGGACGCACGTCTACATTGTTAGCAGAAACTGCGAACATTTTCTGTGATGTTGGCGCAGGTAACGCTTGATAACGGGCAACCTCTGCCAGCAGTTCTTGGTTAAGCTGAGGGGGCGGTGTTGGTTTACTTGATGTCGTATTCTGAGAACGTGCTAGTTCATCGCGAATATGAGGTTTTACTTCCTCGCCAACACCATAAGATTGGCAACCTGCCACAACTAACGCTGCAGACAAAACCAATGTGTTAACAATGAGGCTATTTTTTAATTTCATATGCATACATTCTTAGTATTTTCTGCTGACGTCCGTCAGTGATAACCACGTTCTTGGGGTTAATTTTTGATACGGTGTATTCGTTAAGTGTATCGCCCACGCGGTAAGATTTACCTGATATGATGGCGCTATAACCTGTACTGCGTTTAAAGATAGATTGAAGTGCTAGCTCTCCTGCTACAGCTTCATCATTGCTAGACACTGATGCACTGGCGATTGCAGGCCTAGTCGGGTCGACAGACGCAACTGCAGGTAAGCATGTTGCTATCGCTAAAGCTGTGACCACAATTCTTAACCGTTTCACACTCTCTCCTTACAGCGAGATAAAGGTTTCATTATTGCTTACCGTTGCTAACCCCAGTGCTAACGTGGCACTTGGGTAAGCTTCAACGTTGTAAGCAAAATCTGTTACTACGACTTTTTCAGGGGCGGCTTGAAGGCGCGCTAGGTAGCTACGCAGGTCAAAGTAACTTCCCTCAATAATTAAGCGCATGTTATGACGGTAAAACGGTGTGCTTTGAGACTCACCGTCACCGAAGCGTACTGTTTCGGTAGGCTCGACCTTAAAATTCACTAAGCGTACGTTGTCTTCTTCGTTTAGAAGCGTCATAAGCAGCTCGGGCATTCGATCGGCTGCGACAAACCCTTCATTAAGTGAAAGTAGTGCCTCATCAATTGATAGTAGGTCTTTTCTGGCCTTATCGAGTTCTAGCTGCGTGCGCTTTGTATAATCGATGGTTAGCGCTTCTTGAATGGCATCTCTTTGAATGACCAATGCTTTGTGCTCGCTCTCCTTTCTGATGACTGCTTTATCGGTTGCAGACAAGTCATCAAGTGCAGGCGAAACACCGAACCAGAAGAATAGATAGATAATGAGACCAAAACTCACCCATGTAATTAGCTGTTTTTCTCTGCTTTCAAGAGCGGAGAATTTCTCAGAGAGCTGCTGGTACTGATTCATCAGCGTCTCCTTCAAAATCTGTGGATATCAAGAATTGTTTCACGTTTTCTTTGCCGTCTACTTCATCAAACTGCACTGAAGAAAATGACTTACCTTGGAAAAACGGAGACTGCTGCAACTTTTTAAGCCACACAGGTATAGATGAAGGCGCCAAGGTTTGGCCTGACAGGCGAATGGTTTGTGTATCGATATCAATACTCGTCAGCCATAGGTTCTGATTGTGGAAATTAGCCAAATCGTCCATAACCTCGCCGTACTTTGTTGCGTCAAATGACAACTCTCCGCTATCAAGATACGCTAACAGACGTCTTCGGTTTTCAATTTTGGCGTTCACCTTTTCAAGCTGTTGCTGAAGCGACTGGGTGTCTCGTTTCTTCTCGAGTGCAGCGCTTAAGGTTTTAATTTCGCTATTCAGTTGGCTAATCGCGTTTGTTTTTTCATTTAACTTTTTCTGCTTCGCCCCCAACGTAATATTGAGCGCGATTACCACCACCAACATGACACCTATTGCCGCGCCATTCAGCCAAAGTACCTTCGAGAATGGTAACCGCTCTTTCTTTGGTTTTAGGGAGTCCTGATAGAGGTTTATCGTTCTTTTCATGCCACCTCTCTTGCTGCAACAAGTGCACTTGCTAACGCAAAGTGGCAGGCAGGTTCAACTACATCGGCTAAATTAAGCTGTGAAGTAAAGACATTCATGGCAACGGGCTGAAACGGCTTCAGCCGTTCGATCACTGGCACACAGTCAAATTGAGTTTTAAACAGAATTTCTTTTAAAGGCGGCTGCTTAAGTTGCGACTCATAGAAATCCATTGAGCGTTGAATTTCTAATCCCAAAGTATCACTTAGCTGTGACAGGTCTGTCTGCTCATTAACTTTGCTTACAAATCCACGTAAGCGACGTGCCAACCAAATAGCCTGAGAGCGCACTATCATTAAAAACGGTTCACTGTTGGGCTCTTGGATGATGAGTAGTCGCGCATAGTCATCATTTGGCACCATTTCAGTTGCTAACACTTCTTTGGTGTGGATATGTGTAAGCTGCTTGTCTTTCTTTTTTGCCATGCTCGCTGCGACGGCAGCAAGTGAGGACCTTTCGGCAGCGAATACATTTATCTTTTGGCCGCCACTCCGACTTTTAACCGGGTAGTCGACATAGTCTAAAACCATGTTGCTGGAGTCATAGGGAACCAGCTCTCCGAGAGTCCACGGTAACGCTGTTGTAATATCCTCTTCTGCCATTTCTGGCTTATCAACCTGTACCATGTGGTACATATGCTGTGAAAGCACTATAGAAACATTACAGGTCGACTTAGCAAACGGGCTTAACGCCGCCGATAGCTGTTGCTTGAGAGGCTGATGCTGATCATAGGGAATTGAAGAAACAGAATTAAGTGAAACAGCGTCGCCACTGCGCTCTATAGCCACAATGTGTAGCTCAGAAGCACAGACCGACACGCCTACAGTGACGCTAGTTTTTTTACTTTTCGAAGAAAATAAGCTTGAAAGCATATATCTACTTAATTCGTTAATGCCGAGTATTATCTTATAACCAACAATACCTTATGGCGCCAATGAGTAACATGGCCTTAACTCAAAAGTAGACTAATTATCTAAATAGAACAAATACCTATATAAGCATAGGCCTATATTGTGTATCCTCGTTTATGTGTCCAGTTTAATCGCTTAAATTTGTTACTGTTCCGTTTGCAGGAAAATAGTCGAAATACGCGCCGCTACTTAAGCTGAAGCGACACCAATAGTTGTCTTCGTTCTCTTCAAGTTCAGCGTAATAGTCTGCATGGATTTTAAAGCCGTCCACGCGCAGTGGTGTCGCCATTAGCGACGTCCATATTTTTTCACACCCTTCACTAGAAAGCTCTGCGGTCGGCCATCCGTTGTGATTCATTCGCACCGGAGTACGATTCGTTTCTTTGCCCGACTCGTTGTAGTGAATCAGCATTATCATAGTGGTGGGTTGGCGGACTCGCCATTGCCAGTGAGACGAGACGACGTGACGCTTAAACGTATCTAGATTTAGTGCAAATGCGATGATTGTGGTGTCTTGCTCGTCGGTATGAAGAAAGTTGATAGTGACGCCAAAGGTAATTGCAAAAATAGCTGCAATAGCCGCTTTAAAAACATTAGACGTGGAAGGTTTCTTTTTGTTGGTTTTATTCATTGTCGATTCCCCATGCCTTTGTTCAAGTCGTTAGCGCTTGTTAGGCATTGTTCTATTTTATCGACATTTTGAAGAAAAAATGAAGTAGGTATAAATAAACCTTAAGAATTTCTGGTTAAAAACGAAGGCTCAGCATTATGGCAACGGCTTGTGCAATATCGTAATTCCCCAAAAATCACCGTCTTTTTGCTTTAATTGCCAGCCATTTTTTATGAGTGATTTTCGGGTGTAATAGTTAGTCATAGCATGCCCGAATAGCACTATCCGTTCGTGTTTCTCACACAGTTTTTCGATACGCTCGGAAACAAGGTTAACCCTTTGCTTGGCAGCTTTGAAACTTTCAAATCGACCTTTAAATCCTATAAACCATAGTGCACGGCTTAAGACGACCCAGTGCCAACTGCGCAAGGTGAACGGAAGTTTGTAATAAGGAATATCCATTTCTTTAAGGTGGGGCAATTCTTCATCAATTTCAGTCGCGCCGTAATAAGCCGCAGACAATTTAGCCCTTAGTAACGGGCTAACCACAATGTAGCTGTCGTCGATATGGGTCTTCTGCTTTGGGTGACTTGTTGGATCGAGTATCGATTTATCATAGTTACGCACCCACTGAGCATATTGAGCTGAGTTTACTTTGTCATTATGCGCCGAGAGAGGCTTACCGTGTCTAATAAGTACGACTTCCTTGACGGAAGTATTGTTTATCACGTCCATGTTCATTTTAAGTCGTCTACTTTATCCTGTTGGGCTAGCTAATCAATGGCGATTGAGCCACCTTATCGCTTTTCAAGCAAAGATGGCTCCTTCTAATGCGTAACTCTCACGGATTAGGCGCTTGCCAATACAGCATCCACAGACTCATCCGATTGAACTGCGCCAGAAACTTTCGTTGAGATATAAGAAGACAGCGCTTCCTGTCGGGCTTTGTCCAAGCGTAATCCATGTTTTGTTCTGCGCCAAATCACGTCTTCTAGACAACAAGCCCACTCGCAATCTATAAGGTAGTCAACTTCTGCCTGATACATACCAGCCCCGAAATGAACCCCCATAGCATCGACTGACGCTTTACCTTTAAGAAACTTATAACATAGTAAGCCATACTGTCTTGCGTAGCGTTCAGCGATAGCGCTGTCCAGCCAAGAAAACTCGGAAGTTAGTTGAGCAACTAGCGATTCTTGACTTTCAAATGCACCACCTGGTAGCGGTACTTCTTTGGTCCACGCTTTTTTCGCTTTCGGGAAACATGAGACAAGTTTATCTACCGCGTGCTCTGAAAGCTTTCGATAGGTTGTAATCTTGCCGCCGAAGATATTAAGTAATACGGGCTTTCCAGCCTCACCCTTAAGCTCTACTTTATAGTCCCGAGTAAGTTCTTGTGCTGACGCGTTTTTCTCTTCTAAGAGTGGGCGCACGCCACTGTAAGTATGGACTATATCTTCGCGTGTTATCTTGGACTTGAAGTAGTTGTTTACGACGTCAATTAAGTAATCAGTCTCTTCGTTTGAAATTGCAGCGTCAGACGGATTACCTTTAAAGTCTTCGTCTGTTGTGCCCACAAGTGAGAAATCACCTTCGTAAGGGATCACAAATACAATACGCCCGTCTTTATTTTGCAGAATGTACGCTTCATCAGAGTTATATAGCTTGGGAACGACAAAGTGGCTTCCCTTCACCATGCGCATCGCATTGGGGTTGTGAATATTTACCAAGCGATCTAGAAACGATACTGCCCACGGCCCAGCCGCATTGACAATTGATCTGGCCTCAACTGAAAACGTTTTCCCTTGAGACGTTTTAAGCTCCACATTCCACAAATTATCTAACTTTTCAGCTTTAACGCATTCAGTACGCGTATATATCTTCGCCCCCTGATCTCGGGCAGCTAGCGCATTTAGAACCACTAAGCGTGCGTCATCTACCCAACCATCTGAGTATTCAAAACACGTTGAAATATCGCTAACCAGCGGGCTTTCACTGGTGGTCGTTAGCTTACGTGAGCGCGGTAACATATTGCGCTTAGCCAGTGAGTCATAGAGGAATAAACCAATTCGTATCATCCACGCAGGGCGTAAATGCTTTTGGTGAGGCAAACGAAAACGTAGCGGCCACATGATGTGAGGCGCTTTCTTCAACAACACTTCACGTTCTGCCAGCGCTTCTTTCACTAAGCGAAATTCATAATGTTCTAAATACCTAAGTCCACCATGAATTAATTTGCTGCTAGAAGAAGACGTTGCGCCTGCGAGGTCACCTTTCTCGCACAAAGCAACCGAAAGCCCGCGTCCCGCAGCGTCAAGCGCGACGCCTACGCCGTTAACACCGCCGCCAACGACTAAAACGTCGACTGTCTGTTCAGTTTGATTGCTTTGACTCATACATTGCCTCTAGTGGTATTTATATGGATATCCTCATATGGTTGTCTATTTGACAAGCAAAAAGAAAACATGTCAACACAAAACGAACATTTACGAACATTAAAGAAAGTTAAAATTCGTAGTTAAAAGGAATGAACAAATCCAATCGCAACAATATTTGACTGATTTACATTGAAAAATACGTGGTGTGTAAAAGCGCTTGCGGCAACAGTGCGTAATGTTTAAAGAAGGCTGCCAAAAAGTACAATGCGAGCAAAACCGAGAACAGGTTTAAAAGTAGTGGAAAACTATAGCAAATAGATGGTCACGCTTTGACAAAGGTGATGTTATTTTCTTCGATTATCTTGCTTATGCTGGGCGGCGGCGTTTTATCACAAACTAAGCAATCAACCTGTGAAATGTGCCCCTGCTCCACCATTGCGCGGCGTTCAAACTTACTGTAGTCGGCAGCTAATATAACGTGTTGAGTATGTTCCAAAATAGCTTGGGACACTTTCACTTCTCTGAAATCAAAGTCAAGTAGTGCACCGTCCGAACTAATGCCACTGATACCGATTATGCCGTAATCCATGCGGAACTGGCTTATAAAATCGCAGGTTGCCTCGCCAATGATTCCGCCATCGCGATAGCGAACTTCACCGGCAGCAATTATGACGGAGAAATCCTCTTTAGCCGAAAGAATGGTAGCAACGTGAATATTGTTGGTTACCACGTGAAGGTTTTTGTGGTTGAGCAACTTAGTTGCAATCATTTCCGTCGTCGTACCGATATTAATGAACAACGATGCGCCGTCGGGGATCATCGCAGCCACTGCTTCAGCAATTTTCTCTTTGACTTCGCTGTTTTGGGTTTTCCTTTCCTGATATGGCGTGTTTTCCCAACTTCTGTTAAGGCCAGCACCACCATGATAGCGGCTAACCACACCATTTTCAGCAAGCTGGTTAAGGTCTCGGCGGATTGTTTGCGGCGTAACTTCGCAAGCACTGACCAAATCGTCAATAGACATAAAACCATGTAGCTTTATAAGCCCAACAATTTTTTCGTGTCTTTGCGTTTGATTCATCGTGAGTCCTCAGAATTAGAAAATTACATCAATTATACGTGCTTAACTTCAATGTTCCCATAACAAAACGAAACGCCAATGTTCGTTTTCGAAAATATAGCATTGTTAATCCTGTGTAAATGATGCAAACTCTATTAAAACTATCTTCAGGAGTGACCTTATGGGACAACATATCCTTGCCATTGACCAAGGCACAACAAGCTCTCGCAGCATCATTTTTTCTCCAAAGGGCAGTATAGACGCTATTGCACAGCAGGAATTCTCTCAAAAATATCCGAAAGATGGCTGGGTTGAGCATGATCCAGAGGAAATTTGGGAAAGCGTTGTCTCTACCCTCAAAGATGTTTTCAAGAAATGTTCATTAACACCATCAGATATCGCAGCCGTTGGTATCACTAACCAGCGCGAAACAACCTTAGTGTGGAATAAAAACACTGGCGAGCCTGTCTACCCGGCTATCGTTTGGCAAGACAGACGCACAGCCCAGCTTTGTCGTGATTTAAGTGAAGACGAAGAGCTCGTCTCACACATTACTGAATCGACAGGGCTTCTGTTAGACCCTTATTTCTCTGCCACAAAAGTAGCTTGGATATTAGACAATGTAGAAGGTGCAAGACAGCAAGCCGAGGATGGAGAGCTGCTGTTTGGAACCGTAGACACGTTCCTTATATGGCGCTTAACGGGTGGTGAGTCACACAAAACTGATGCCACCAATGCCTCGCGTACAATGCTGTTCGACATCAATAACCAATGCTGGGATGAGAAGTTACTAGATAAATTCAATATCCCACGCTCAATGCTACCCGAGGTGATGGACTGTGCGGCTGACTTTGGTGTAATGAAAGAAGACATCATAGGTAGAGCTATTCCTATCCAAGGCGTAGCAGGCGACCAGCAAGCAGCATTAGTAGGCCAAGCGTGCTTTGAAAAAGGCATGGCCAAGAGCACCTACGGTACCGGCTGTTTTATGATATTGAACACTGGTGACGCCCCTTTGCAATCGAAAAACCGATTACTCACCACCGTTGGGTATCGTTTAAACGGCAAAACGACTTATGCGCTTGAAGGCAGTATTTTTATGGCCGGCGCAACCGTTCAATGGCTCAGAGATGGTCTGAAGCTTATCGACGATGCCGCCGAATCTGAGGCACTTGCACAGCGAGCAAGACAAGATAACGGCGTCTTCCTTGTCCCGGCATTTACTGGTTTAGGCGCACCTTATTGGGATCCAGATGCCCGTGGCGCAATTTTAGGTTTAACCCGCGACACAGGCATTAGCGAAATCGTTGCTGCGGGACTTCAGTCTGTTTGCTACCAGACGAAGGACCTGCAAAAAGCAATGGAAAGCGATGGTGCTCGCCCCACAACTATTCGTGTAGATGGCGGTATGTCGCGTAATGATTGGGTTATGGGCTTTCTTTCAGACATATTGGGCGCTGAAGTAGAGCGCCCTGAGATCACGGAAACCACCGCTCTTGGTGCTGCCTTCTTAGCAGGATTACAATCTGGTGTCTTCAATTCAATCGACGATTTAACCCATTGTTGGAAGAGTGATAGCGTTTTCACTCCAAGATTGACCAAGCAAGAACGTGATCAAGCCTATGATGGTTGGAAAGCCGCCGTCGACCGTATCCGCTGCAGCTAATTTTCCTTTATTTTTCTGATTGTTAATAAAGTGCGGCTATAGGCCGCACTTTTTTTATACAAAAAAATTTTTTATAACATTGTAATTACATTGTCATTTTGTGCTAGTATTGGATCCAAGGTAAACGTTTCACCTTTTACCTTAAATCAGAAACGCTATATTTTTCATAAAGTTACAAATAATAATCACGAAAATATAACGTTAAATGTGTAAAAATATTGTTAATAATCTTGATCCGCACATACTAAAAACGTAATTTAAGTGCAAAGTACGTTAAAACGTAGCCTACTCACGGAGAAAACACAGTGACACATAAAATTAACACATCACAGTTAGGCCCTATCGCGAAACGCTCACTTTTAGGTGTTGCTATCGCCTCTGCCCTACACGCCCCTATTTCACTGGCACAGGAAGCAACTACTGCTACTGATAAAGAAGTGGAAGTTATCGAAGTTAAAGGTTTTACCAGCTCTCTGAAAGCATCAATGCTAGATAAGAAAGCATCTGATGTTGTTTACGACGGTATTACGGCTGAAGACCTAGGTAAATTTCCAGACCAAAACGTAGCTGAATCACTACAAAGAATTACTGGTGTTGCCATTGATCGTTCAGGTGGTGAAGGTCAATTTATTACTGTGCGTGGTTTCGGCCCAGATTTTAACACCGTACTTGTTAACGGCCGCCAGATTGCTACAGAAAACCAAGGTCGTGCTTTTAGTTTCGATACGCTTCCAGCTGAACTAATCAGCGGTGCAAAAGTTTACAAGAGCCCTCTCGCTTCTATGCAAGAAGGTGGTATCGGTTCAACCGTAGAAATCACAACTGCTCGCCCATTCGCATTTGACGGCTTCAAGGCCGTTGCAAGTGTAAAAGGCATGTACGAAGACATTTCTGAAGAAACAACGCCACAAATGTCGGGCTTAATTACCAATACCTTTATGGATGGTAAACTAGGTGTGTTAGCTGCTGCATCATTCCAACAGCGTAAGCTACAAACAAACATGCTAGAAACGCGTTACTGGCGTCCTGAAGTAAGCCTAACCAATCGTTCTGAGCTAGATAACCCTGATTACGCTGACAATGCTCAGTTCAACGGTGTGTACATTCCGCAGAACTTTGACCAAATCGTTGATTTAGTCGATCGTGAAAGAACATCTGGTAACCTTGTTGTTCAGTATGCTCCTAACGATGACATGACGCTTACTTTAGATGGTCTTTACTCTAAATTTGAAGTTGACTCAGACGCACACAGTGTTGGCCATTGGTTCTCTGATAGCAACCTCGACAACATGTCTTTTACTGACAACGGTAGTCTATCAGGTGTAACAAGCACCGTTGTAGACGGTGTTGGTGGTGCGACTGACTTTATTCGCCGCCGCTACGGCCGAGATGTTGAAATCCAAGCATTCGGTGCAAACTTTGAGTGGTTAGTAAACGACAACTTGACTGCAAACATTGATATCTCAACTTCAACTGCCGAAGACAGCAGTGGCGGTGACAACTTCTTCACTGTTGTGGGTTATAACAATGAATACAGTGTAGATTTCACAGGTGCTACCCCATCATTGACTGTTGCCGGTGGTGATGCCGCTTTGCAAACACCTTCACTAGGTCGTATGCACTACAATGAGCGTAACGGTTTTGACACGGAAGATACCATCAGTGAATACCGTGCAGACTTCTCTTGGGTACCTGATTCAGACAATGCGTTCTATAAAGCAGATTTCGGTATCTATTTCCAAGATCGTGAAAAATCTAACACTCGCTTGTTCGCTTCTGGTTGTGACATTTATTGTGGCTACACATTCGATCTTCCTGACGAGCTTCTAAGTGTATTTACTGCACAAAACTACTTCGGTGGTGTGCCTAATCAGTGGCTAACTTACGACCCTGAAGCGTTCTTTGACTACGCAACGTCTGATGCAGCAGTACAGCAAATTGCAGACGCTACAGGTGAATCATTCGATGATGTTCGCGCAGCGATTGATGCAACAAATATTGGCAACCCACAGCCAAGCAATGACTCATTCGTAGTGAGCGAAGAAGTATTAAGTGCGTACGCACAATTCTACTTCACTACTGAAATCTCAGAGATGCCACTTGATGTGAATTTTGGCTTCCGCTACAGCGAAACTGACACTTCAGTAGACGGGACAAGTCAGATTGTAAGAGATCTTCAGCCAATCCCTAACGATCCGTCAGACCTTAATGTAGTTTATGAAACAGAAGTAGGTGCGCCGGTTAACGAGAAAAACAGCTACTCTTCGCTGCTTCCTAACTTAAACGTTAAGCTACAGTTAACAGACGATTTATACCTACGTTATGCGTTTTCTGAAACGCTAACGCGTCCAATGATGGATGACTTAGTGCCTGTATTTAATGTTACTGTGAGCCGTCCGGGTAACTTGCAAGCACAAGCGGGTAACACTGAACTTAAGCCATATAAAGCGACCAGCTGGGATGTATCTTTAGAATGGTACTACGATGATACTAGCTACTTCTCAGCAGCAGCCTTTAACAAAGAAGTGGAAGACTTCATTGCAGGTGATGTTGCTGATGAGTCTCTTTTCTTAGAAAGTGGCGAGTATGTATTTAGCGTTCTGCGCCCTCGTAACGGCGATACGCTTGAAGTTGAAGGTTTAGAGCTTGCTTGGTTGCACACGCTTGAAAGCGGCTTCGGTATCCAAGCTAATGCTACTATCGTTAACTCAGATGCAGAATTTAGCCTACCAGGTTTAGGTAACTCACAAAACATTACATTGTTCTACGAAAAAGATGCGTTCCAAGCGCGTGTTGCACTGAACAATCGTGAAACCTTTATGCAAGAAGCGGTAAGTACTCTTGGTGGTACTGAGCCTCGTTTCACTGAGACTTACACCCAAGTTGATATGAGTGTAAGTTACGATGTAACTGAGTCTCTTACGGTATTCTTCGAAGGAATTAATATTACTGACGAAGAGCTAACGCGTCGCGGTCGCTTATCAGAACATTTCGTTCAACAAGTTGCTGACGGTGCTCGTTACGCTGTTGGTGTTCGTGCTAGCTTCTAATAACAACTAGTCTATCAAGGGGGCGCTGTTGCCCCCTTTTGTCTTTATTCTGCTGAGGAGTTTTTCGTGTCAGGCAGCTTAACCCAACTTGTCGTTTTTATTTTCATCACCGCACTTATCGGGCTTCTTACCTATTTAAAGTGTCGCGGTCATGGGCATAGTAAAGCCAACGAAAACAAAGAATATTTCTTAGCTGGCGGCGGACTAACATGGATATACGTCGCGGGCTCAATAACGTTAACTAATTTAAGTACCGATCAACTTGTAGGGATGAACGGTAACCAAATGGCACTGCTTGCGTGGTGGGAATTTGCCGCGGTGGCGGGCCTAATCATTCTCGCGCGAGTTTTTCTTCCCGTCTATTATCATTATCAGTGCACCACAACCACCGAATTACTGGAAATGCGCTATAACAACAAGCATATAAGAGCACTAATAGGCCTTCTTTTCTTCCTAGGTAGCAGCCTTATTTTCATGCCTGCCGTAATCTACACCGGCTCGCTTTTCATGATTAACATGTTCAATGTAGACATTCCACTTATGTATGTTGCCACCGCTTTTGCATTGATTGGTGCCTTCTACGCTATCTTTGGTGGGCTTCGCGCGGTTGCAGTTTCAGATACCTATTCTGGCGTATTGCTTTTGACTATGGCGATTGTTGTTGTCGTTCTTGCACTATTCGCAATCGATTTTGATTTCTCGGGCATACCTGCCGAACGCTTAACCCTAATTGGTGATAATGATTCACCTCTACCATGGCACACGTTATTAACCGGTATGGTGTTTATCCAGACTTTCTACTGGAGTACGAATCAGGTAATCACTCAGCGCGCCATGGCTGCACCTAATTTAAAAGAAGCACAGAAAGGCGTATACGCTGCAGCGATCATCCGCTTTATCGTTGTTCCTACCATTATCGTAGTTCCAGGTATCATTTCGTATAAGCTGTACGGCGATATCAACGATGCCGCTTACGGTACGTTGGTAGGTGATGTTTTACCTAGCTGGCTATCAGGTGTATTTGCAGCGGCCCTCGCTGCAGCAGTACTCACTACTTACAACAGTAACCTCAACTCTGCGACTGCACTTTATGTCTGCGATATACACGAGGCGTATTTTCAGAAGAAGCCAAACGTTGCGCGCTTAAGCGGCTTTGTGACCGCGGCGCTTACTATTGTATCGCTAGTTATGGTTCCTGTGTATGCGCAAGCAGAAAGCATCATCAACCTGCTTCAACAACTTTTCGGGTTGTTAAGTATGCCTATTCTTTCCATCTTTATTGTTGGATTACTATTTAATAACGTAAACGCCAACGCGGGAATAGCGGCAGTTGTCTTTGGTGTGGGTCTATACGCTTTCTTTAGCTTTGTACACGCTCCTTTCGGCCTGCACTACATTCACCTGATGTTGGTCACATTGGTTTGCTGTATTGCCCTCGCCCTTGTCTTAAATCGGGTTGTATTTAAGCAAAAGGCAGAATGGCGTGGTCGTTTGATAGAGAGCGAAGAAGCACACGGCTAATAAGGTCAGCCATATATTGGCTGGTTCAGATAACTAGGATTACTACGGTTGTGGCGGAGCAAAAGTACGGTTTGTTGCTTACTTTTGTTCCGCCACACGCTGTGAAGTAGATGAAAGCAGAGAGAAGACTCTGTAAGCGTGATTGAAACAGATTTAATTACTCGACGACCGTGCAAGAAAGCAGGTATTAAGCTCGATAAACCGTTGTAAAACCATAAAACCGTACGGATGTTCCTTCTGTACTTTTCAGTCATCTTTTCTTTTAACAACATGCGCTATAAACATCTAGGCATGTAAAATGAGGTTTTTATGTCGTCACTCACATCATTCGTTCGTTTGTCGAACGAGAAAGCCACATTAATATTCGACTGCCAGGGTCGTATGCCCAAAGTCATTTACTATGGTGCGCCATTAAGTGACAGTACAACACCAGAAATGCTGAGCGTTTTAAACACCCGTCAAGAAGCCAAATGCGCACCCGTAATTGAACCGCCGATTACGTTGGTACCGACTCACGGTGACGGCTGGACGGGTCAGCCAGGTCTTGAAGTGTCGGGCGATGCCGACCAGTGGTCAGCAGGCTTTAGCCTGACCGAAATAAATGAAGATGCACAGTCTGTTGCTTTCGTAAGCGAAGACGCTCGCCGCGGTATGCGTCTTATCACAACTGTTGAGCTCGATAACAAAACAAGCGTAGTAAAATACGTTTCTCGTCTCGAAAACAGTGGCGAAACACCGCTCAATTTAGGCTATTTGAATGCCGCTAGCCTGCCCTTGCCTACTTCCGTAAGTAAAATTAAAACATTTGAAGGCCGCTGGTCAGCAGAGTTTCAAACCAAAGATCACGATCTCTTCTTTGGAAGTTATGTACGTGAAAATCGCCGAGGCAAAACATCTCACGACACCTTCCCTGGCCTGATTGCATTCCCTCAAGGCACGGGTGAACTTAACGGTGAGTGCTATGGCTATCACCTTGGCGCTTCTGCAAACCACAAGCTTCGCGCCGAGCTTATGGCTGATGGCAGAAGCTATGTGCAGTTTGGTGAGTTATTATTTCCAGGTGAATTGGTACTTAACGCTGGCGAAAGCTATACATCCCCCGTGCTTTACACAGGCTATGGCTGTGAAGGTTTCTCTTCGCTATCACAACAGTTCCATAACTTCATTCGCAGCAACGTGCTAAACCACAGTGCTGAATCGAAGCCTCGCCCAGTGCACTACAACACATGGGAAGGAATTTATTTCGATCATAACGAAGATGAACTTAAAGCCTTAGCCGATAAAGTTGCACCACTGGGCATTGAGCGCTTTGTGTTAGATGATGGTTGGTTTAAAGGGCGCAGAAACGACAAGGCAGGGCTTGGCGACTGGTTTGTTGATGAAGCTATCTATCCTGAAGGACTAGACGGGCTAATTGACCATGTTACTGGCCTTGGCATGGAATTCGGTATTTGGTTTGAGCCAGAGATGGTAAACCCTGACAGCGACCTTTACCGCGCACATCCTGAGTGGGCGCTGCAAACCGAGAATAACCCTCACGTTCCTTTTAGAAATCAGTACGTATTGGATTTAACCAACCCTGAAGTGGTTGAGTACCTTTATAAAGTGATTACTGATGTACTGAAGACGTACCCCAAAATCAGCTACATCAAATGGGACATGAACCGCGACGTAAACCACCCCGGCAACCTTCACGGTAAACCTGCGATGCATGGTCAAATGGCTGCGCTTTACAGCTTAATAGACCGCGTTAAGGCAGCGAAGCCAGGCATTGAGATAGAAAGCTGTTGTTCAGGAGGCGGCCGTGTAGATTTAGGTATTTTGCCACACACAGATCGTTTCTGGACGTCGGATTCTAACGACGCACTAGACCGTTTGTATATTCAGCGTGGTTGTTCTTATTTCTTCCCGGCTGAAGTAATGGGCGCACACGTTGGCCCGCGCGACTGCCATATAACGGGTAGACACTTACCTGTTGAGATACGTTCGGCAGTAGCCTTGTTTGGCCATATGGGTATAGAGATGGACCCACGTGAACTTACTGACCACGAGCAAAGAGTGCTTACTGATGCTATTTCACTTTACAAAAAGTATCGTCATATCACCCACGGCGGCGACCTATTCCGCATGGACGATGACGGCATGAACGTAAAATTTGGTTATGTATCTAAAGACAAGCAAGAAGGTATTTTTGCATATAACAGCGTTTTGGAAACTGTTCGCACTACGCCAAACCGCTTCTACTTTGCAGGTCTTGATGCTAACAAACAATACACCATTGAGCGTGTATGGCCTGAAAAGCTAAAAGAATACACCCCGTCTATTTTGCAACAAACTGAAGGGCAAGTATTCTCTGGCGAAGTATTGATGAAATACGGTATGCAGCTGCCGGTGCTCTTCCCACAAACTGCATTGATTTATACCGTTAAAGCGGTATAGAGCTGAAGACTCGACTCGAAAGCTAGAAGCTAAAGCGAGCTAAGCGGTGTTACGCCGCTGCTCGCTTTTTTGTGGTGCTTACTTGCTTTGCATCTCCAAGCCTAACGCCCAGCGATCGTCAAACCCTTTCCAAGGCTCTGGCTTTTTGCCATCTACGGGTACTTGGGCACTACTGCCACTCACATTCAGGTATTCACAATCATCTTTTAAACCTTTCACATGGCAGTTCATAAGCGCAAGCGCAAAATGCTCGTTAATGGCATTAAGCTTTTGCACTTCCCATGCCGGCTCAATGTAACTTCCCAAATCAAATTCACTGCCATAAGCTTCTTTAGGTGCAGGGTGAGGTGCAACATTGTGGCGTGCATTCTTAATGGTTAGTAACTTAGATTCTTTACTGCCGGTATTATCGAATAACCACTTTATACCGTCGTAGCCAGAAATATCGTCGTTATCCCCAGCAACATAAAGAACAGGAACTTTAATATTGTTTAGCGATTGCACATCAAATAGCTGATGTTGCCCGCCCCATGGCGCAAGTGCTAGCGCCGCTTTCCAGGCTGGTAATGCTTCTTCGCTACTGGCCTTGCCACCTGCGCAGGTGTTAAGCGCTTCTTTAATTAACGCCGCCGTTTTAGGATCTTGTGTACCAGTGAAGGTTGCAGCGGTTTGGTCGTTAAAAGCATAGCATCCTCCTACCGTGCTAACTGCGCCGTAGCCCCCCATTGAATAGCCAATCACTCCCGCTTTGCTTGCATCTACACTCTCTTTAAAAAAGGTATTTTCGCTGATGCTGTTCAATGTAAGAACTTGGTCTCGTGAACGATTTAATAACGTACTTGGAAAACCTGAATACGGATTTTCTGCAAAATTAACATCTTTGTTTGTGGAATCTGTGTGGTCGATTGCCGCTACTACATAACCGTGAGACGCGAGGTGTTCGCCTAAATAAAACATAAGGGTGCGGTAACCGGTATAACCATGAGAGATAACAATTACCGGAAAATCAGTGTCAGCAGCGGCAATAGGCGCATCACGGCTTGCATCAGCTTGTACCTCAAACACCTGACCACTTCTTGTTTCATTAATGTACGTGGCCTTTTGAGCCGAGCTTGCTGCAGGATACCAAACCTCCAAAGTAAGTGATCGCTCGACTTCATTACCAGCAATGTCTTTTACTTTAGCAGGATAAGCCGCTTCGATTGTCTTTACGCCAACATCATAGTTACCTTTCTCACTTAACGATGGCATTACGTCGGCTGGAAACGGCTTATAAAGCGTTTGAGCAGCTGATACCGAAGGAGATATGGCCGCGGTCGCTGAAACCAGAACAGCACCGCCAAAAAGCAGGGATAACGTTTTCATAATTTGGGGAATTTTCTCGTTATTAACAGGCAAATTTATAATACCTCGTCACGGGTATCACACAAGCCAAACACTATTATTATTGTTGATTAGGAAGAATAAGGGGAGGTAATAAAATAGGCTGCTTTACGTATGAATTGTCGTGAAAGTAATGGTAAAACGTAAAACCTTGAAAGCCTTCAGTTTGAAAGGTATTGCTTCCACCTTTCATCAAAAAGTGGTTTAAGAAATAAAGGGTATCCATCTGCCACAAAGTTAATGTCTCTTAAGGTTTGGCTTTTCATAGGCGTAGATGTAATGTGAGTTAGCGCGCTGTCTAGATCACTCGTTACCGCTTGTCCTAGCTCACTCTTAGAACACAGTAAGCGCTTTGTTCCTCTTAGCTGCTGTGACAGTTCACTGATTTGATAAACATTAAGCGCATCGAGTTCTTCTTCTGGTAATGCTGAAAGCTCGCGGTGCCCTACATAGCCAAAGTCTATTCTTCCACTTTCCAGAAGGGCAATGGTATGCATGCCTAAGTCTTTGCTTAACCCATTTAAACGAACCACATTGTTTTTTGTAGCCCATTGCTCAACAGTATCGGCGTATACGTTATTCACATCGTTGTAGAGTACCGTTCTCAAATTTTGCTGAAGCAGAGCACGTAAAGAAATGGACTCAAAATATCCCTGTGTTGGCTGAGACTGCGCGGTATCTAATTCATTTTTCAGTGAAGGCTGAAGCGCTTTTCTTGCAACAATGAGTAGCGGTAAGTTTATAGAGGTTGGCTGAGAGTAATATCCCCACTCAGCGCGTTCTTCTTGGTAAGCGGCGCCATAAAAACAATACACTTTTTGTGCGGATTGTTGATGCTGTACCAACGACCATGCGCGTTTAACCGGATAAGCTTCAAATTGGTGGTCGTAGTTATGCAGGTGTGTAGAGAGGTACGCCATGACGTCATAGATCGGCCCTGAAGTGATACTGACACCACTGCCTTCAATTCCAAGCTCGGGTGGTCGCAACCATACTACTGTAGGCTTTTTGGAGACGCAGCTTTCCCCTTCACATTCGCCGTCTGTTTGCGCAAACAGCACGCTGCTTTTAAGACACAACAAAACAAAAGCCACCAAGGTTACTACTACTGACACTGCAAAAACCCAACCTTTTACACGTAATTCTTAAAGCTCACTCATCGCGTTTATGGGAAAACAACAATGGGAATATGATGAAATTATTTTAAGGTAATCGGGGGAAGAAAGGCGGGCACCAATCTCATAATTGGGCGAACTTAGCTCAAAAAAAGAGCCGCTATTAAAGCGGCTCTTAGAATATTTTCAACACATGAACTGTTTTTGCTTAGAACGGAATGTCATCGTCGAAGTCAAAATCTGGCTCAGCCATTGGTGGGTTCTTTGGCTGACCTTGATTGCCACCTTGAGGCGCTTGATTGTAGCCGCCACCTTGGTTTGAGTTGTAGCCGCCCTGCTGACCACCACCTTGCTGTGGCGCTTGGTTATAACCGCCTTGTGCAGGCGCCTGGTTGTAACCACCTTGGTTGTTCTGAGGACGTTGGTAACCACCGTTACCACCACCGCCTTCACCGCCGCGACCGCCAAGCATTTGCATTTGGTCTACGATAATTTCAGTGGTGTATTTATCTTGGCCTTGCTGATCTTGCCACTTACGTGTTTGCAATTTACCTTCAACATAAATTTGCGAGCCCTTTTTCAGGTACTCTCCGGCAATTTCTGCTAAGCGACGGTACATTGTAAGGCGGTGCCACTCAGTGCGCTCTTGAACCTGACCCTGTTGGTCTTTCCAGCTTTCGCTAGTTGCTAGGCTTAAGTTCGCAACGGCGTTTCCGTTAGGCATGTATCTAACTTCAGGATCATTGCCAAGGTTTCCAACAAGAATAACCTTATTAACGCCTTTCGTTGCCATTGATGTCTCCTGTAACGTTTTTAGTGGCTTGCTGTATAACTCTTCTTAGTAAGACATCAGCAAGCGCGAAAGTTCATCGAATATTAGCCGGTTAGTATACCGCATTTTATGAGGGAAAATTGAAGTTTTTCACCACAGGTTTACGTTACTAACTGCAACACGTTCTAGAACTTAACAAAATTTATTGTCAGCGTCTTCTGAACTTTCGCGTTGTTTTTAGCTAATTTTAGCAAGGGCGTTGCGATTAAAAACGCCCTTCCTTGTCTGCTACCACCACGTAATGTAAAACGCTGCTGTAAGGATAACTACAGCGATAGATGCTACATTAAATCCGCTTGTGGTTTTGAACTGCACTTCGTTTAGGTCGACAGCGTTTTCACTGACACCTTTTTTCTCTAGCAGAGAAACAACCACAGCTAAAGCGACACAAAGCAGGAACACAAGACCAACACGGTCAATAAACGGCAGTTCAGGCCAGAATTGTCTAAATACAATGCTTAAAACAAATGAGCCTAATGCGGCCAATAGACCACCGTTTGCTGTGGTTTTCTTCCAGAACATACCTAAAACGAACAATGCGCAGATACCTGGTGTAAAGAAGCCCGTGAATTCCTGGATATACTGGAATGCTTGATCGAAATTACCCAACAGCGGCTTGGCCACCACCATAGCAATGATTAGCGCGACCAAGCTAACGATACGACCCACTTTCACATAATGCTGCTGCGACTCGTTTGGACGCTTATCTTTATAAAGGTCCATGGTAAAAATAGTAGAAACGCTATTTGTCATCGACGCTAGCGAGGACACAATCGCCGCCACCAAGGCTGCGAAGATAATACCTTTAAGGCCAACAGGCATCAGCGTCATTAGGCTTGGGTATGCTTGGTCCGGTTTAGCTAAGTCTGGCACAATTAGCACTGCTGCAATCCCTGGCAATACCACAATTAGCGGCATTAGCAGTTTTAGGAAAGCCGCAAACGCAATACCTTTTTGCGCTTCTTGAACGCTCTTTGCCGCCAACGTGCGCTGAATGATGTACTGGTTAAAGCCCCAATACGATAGGTTCATGATCCACATACCGCCAATCAATACAGAAATGCCCGGCAAGTCCATATAGTGCGGGTTGTCTTCTGACAATATCATGTCGAATTTCTCAGGGAGCTTGTTAGTAAGGTCAACAAAACCTTGGATGGCACCATTGCCGTCGCTGATTAGGTTTAACGCCGTATACGACAGGAACAAGCCACCAATAACCAACAACACGACTTGAATAATGTCGGTGAGTGCTACCGCTTTCAAGCCGCCGTAAAGTGAATAGGTTAACGAGAAAAGGCCTAAGAACATCATGCCGTAAACCATATCAACACCCGCGATGGTATTGATGGCCAATGCACCTAACCACAGCACAGCAGTTAGGTTTACAAAAACATAAACACCTAGCCAGAATATTGCCATTACCTTGCGAACGCGATGATCATATCGCTGCTCAAGAAATTGAGGCATGGTGTAAATTTTATGCTTAAGAAAGATAGGTAAGAAGAACTTGCCGACAATAAGCAGCGTAATGGCGGCCATCCACTCATAAGACGCAATGGCAAGCCCCAACTGGTAACCTGACCCCGACATGCCGATGATTTGTTCGGCAGAGATATTGGCAGCGATGAGTGATGCGCCAATTGCCCACCATGGCAAGCTTGAGCCCGCTAGAAAGTAATCATTTGTATCTTTTTGATGACCCTGCTTTTCGCGAGAAACCCACCACGCAATTCCGACAAGCGCGACGACGTATACCACGAACAACGTGATATCTATTGATGCTAATTTCATAGTTTTTCCCAAAGTTCTTATTTTGGGTGCGGCGATTGTTATGCAGGGTACACAGGTGAAAAATTGTTTTTATTATTATATTGGTTGTTGCCACACCAGTGTCACGTTATTAAAACGCGTTTCGCAAAGCACAATAAATCATAAATGGGTGAAAAACTCACCGTTAAACTTATCGCGTTATTGCGGGTAGTATTAGTATCACACTTTGTTTACTTTTTTTAACTAGAAATGTGCACTTTTTGTAAAAAAAAAGCCGCAACCAATGGATGCGGCTTAAGGGACACAAACAATTCTAAAGAATAGGATTGTTTAGAAAGGGGAGAGGTTTGTGCATTAATGCTGTATTTAAATCGATAATTAGGCAAACGCGCCCTGTGTAGCCGTACACACATAAATGTCAGCACTGTATCCTGTTTCATCAGAGTACTTGTCGGCCACGACTTGCTTCACCGCTTCAACTTTGTCGGTAGGTACAAGGGCCACTACGCAGCCGCCGAATCCACCGCCAGTCATGCGAACACCACCCGATTTACCCAGCACTTCACCAATGATCTCAACCAAGTAGTCGATTGGGCGAACGGTAATTTCAAAGTCATCACGCATGGAGATGTGAGATTGCGCCATGGCTTCACTCACCGTTTCGATGTCGCCAGCTTTTAAGGCTTGGCTTGCTGCCAGTGTTCTAGCGTTTTCGGTAACAATATGCTTCGCGCGGCGATAAACCACCTCTGGCATATGTGCTTTAGCGCCTTCTAGCATTTCCATAGTTGCTTCGCGTAACGATGACACACCCAATAACGACGCGCCTTGTTCACACTGCTGACGACGCAAGTTGTATTCACTGTCAACCAAACCACGTTTAACATTCGAATTGATGATAACGATTTGATGCGAGTCTGGTAGTGGTGAATGCTCAATGGCTAGCGACTGGCAATCAAGCAGCATTGCCATGCCTTCATTACCCATAGCAGAGATTAACTGATCCATAATTCCGCATGAGCAGCCTACGAACGTATTCTCGGCTTTCTGGCCTAGCAGTGCAGCCTGTACGCCATCGAGGGGCAACTCATACAGCGCGCTTAACGCTTTTAGTATAGCCACTTCAAAAGATGCCGAAGAGCTTAACCCAGCACCTTGTGGCACATTGCCCGTAACCAATAAGTTAGCGCCGCCAAAATCTGGCATGGCCTCTTTAAGTACTTTCACTACGCCGCGAACATAGTTTGCCCACCCTTGTTCTTCGTCATAGTTAATGTCTGACAACGAAAACTGGTTTTGCTGATTTTCGTAATCCATCGCGGTAACCACGATGTCATTATCTGCGCGCTTTGTTGCCGCAACCCACGTTCCAAAGTTGATTGCAGCCGGAAATACGAACCCTTCGTTATAATCGGTGTGCTCACCAATAATGTTCACTCGACCCGGCGCATGTGCGATTAACGCTGGCGCCTCGCCGTAGTGCGTTTCAAAATTAGAAGAAAGTACTTGATTATCCATTCGCATTCTCACGTTTCTTATAGTGCACTGTGGATAGTGCTTTTAATCTGTCTGCCGCTTGTTCAGGGGTCAAATCTCGCTGTGCCTCTGCCATCATTTCGTACCCAACCATAAACTTGCGTACACTTGCTGAGCGCAGAAGTGGTGGGAAGAAATGCGCATGTAGCGTCCATTCAGGGTGCGCTTCACTATCAAATGGGGCACTGTGCCATCCCATAGAGTATGGGAAAGACGTTTCAAATAAGTTGTCGTACTTCGCTGTAATTTCGCCAATGATCTTAGCAAGAGATAGCGACTGAGAATCCGAGAGCATGTGCATAGATTGCACGTCAAATCTCGGTAACAGTAGCGTCTCAAAAGGCCAAGCGGCCCAGTATGGTACAACTACAACCCAATCATCATTTTGACACACGACTCGCTCTTGCTTCGCTACTTCTTGTTCGGCATAGTCCAACAGCATAGGCGTGCCGTTATCACCAAAGTATTGCTGTAGCTGCACGACTTTTTTCGCTGGGTCGGTAGGCACATGCTGCTGCGCCCATACTTGACCATGAGGGTGAGGATTTGAACACCCCATCATTGAGCCTTTGTTTTCAAAAACTTGTACCCAGCGATAGGTTTCACCAAGTTCAGCGGTTTGTGCTTTCCACGTGTTGACTACGTCTACGCGTTCTTCATCGGAAAGCTCAGGTAATGTTTTGCTGTGATCAGGGGAAAAACAAATAACACGACTGCAGCCTTGCTCAGTTTCGAACTGAAACAGCCCCTTTTTCTCACTGGCTTGTTCTGTATCTTGCTTAAGGGCAGCAAAATCGTTTTGAAAAACAAACGTACCTTTGTAATCAGGGTTAACTTCACCATTCACGCGGGTGTTTGTTGGACATAAATAACACGTAGAGTCGTAAGATGGCTTTTGTTCGTTGTTTGGCTCTTCTGAGGCTCCCTGCCAAGGGCGCTTCGCTCTGTGAGGCGACACTAACACCCACTCACCCAACAAAGGGTTGTAACGGCGATGTGGATCGTTGGTAGGGTCGAAAGGGGTTCCCATAATCACTCTCTCTGAATTAGCCTGCTACGCTCTAATGCGCAACATTAAATAGGGTTAAACGTTTACCCTGATAATGATATAGCAAGCTTCTACGTTTATCAATTGCGTAACAAAGAAAATTAATTGTTAAATTGATAACAAATAATTTTCTTTTGTCACTACATAACGATTTCTATGCGCTGAACTTGTATCGCATACTTGCTTTGAAGGTTTCCCCGGGTTTTACGAAACAGTTTGGAAACTCGGGCTTATTGGGTGCATCCGGGAAATGCTGTGGTTCTAAGCACAAGGCACCAAGCTGATCGTCGGTTTTCAACCCGCCAGTATAAAACTGCAAACCCGGCAAGTTAGTAAATAACGACATAGCAATACCTGTATCAAGTGCTTTTACGGTTGCTTGTGGGGTATGCTCAGGCGTATCACGGAGTACATAGTTGTGGTCGTAGCCTCCCACCCTATCAAATAATGGATGGGAATTAGATTGCTCTGCCCTTTCTTTTATTGCTGTAGGTTTCGTGAAATCAAAGGGAGTATTGGCAACTTCGACCAGTTTTCCAGTTGGCAGCAAGGTGCTATCTGCGTCCGTTACTTTGTCAGCATCTATATGTAGCAATGTATTACCCACTTGCGGGTCGTTGCTCAACGTGAAGTAAGCATGCTGCGTGAAACTAAGCGGGGTTTCTTTGTCTGTGTTTGCGGTGATCACAAGAGATAACTCGTTGTTTTGATCAAGGGAATAGCATGCCTCTACATTAACAGTTCCGGGAAAGCCACCTTCCCCATCAGGACTAGTTAAGGTAAATGTTACAGCCACACTGTCTGTCGTCTCTTGGACGCTTGCCGCCCAAACCTTCTTATGAAATCCAGCTAGGCCGCCGTGTAGATTATGTTCACCGCCATTTTTATCTAAGGTGTACTCTGTTCCATTTAACGCAAACGAGCCATGTCCAATTCGGTTTGCGTAGCGTCCTACGATCGCACCGCGATAGCTCGGGTCATCTATATAGTCTTGTAGAGTCTCGAAAGTTTGGACACAACTTACCGATTCACCTTCTGCATTCGGGAAGTGAATTTCTTTAATAATTCCACCGTAGTTAAGCAAGGTAACTGACATGCCGTTGTCGTTAGTTAACGTAAAGGCGTTTATGACTTCGCCTTCAACTTCACCAAATGCAGATACATTTATTTTCATAACAAAATTTTTACCTTAAGACGTGCTTAGTAAACTGACGCGTTCCAACCTACCACACATTTTTTATACATTAATGAATAATGCAATCTTTCAGAATGCCTAGGAGGTTATACGTTTTCCATTCTTTTTTACAGCGGTTTGATTAACAATCATAGAAGGTAAAACCACTTAGGTAATCTAACGCTCTTCATCTCTCTAATGCATCTCAGCCCCGTAAAAGACACCACAAGCTAAGCGTTAGAATTTTATCTTTTTTTGTAAATATAATGTACGCTATGGCAATCAGGTCAATCGACACTCCACGCAATAAAACGAAGTTTGAAAGAAAATGGCAACAATAAAAGATATCGCCCAAGCCGCTGGCGTTTCATTAGCGACCGTATCAAGAGTTATTAATAATGGTCCTAAAGTGGGCAATGATACTCGCAAGCGTGTCAAAAAAATCATGGAAGAAATGGGTTATCGTCCCAACGCTAATGCGCGGGCACTTGTAACCAAACGTAGCGCATCTTTAGGCGTTGTCATTGCTGAGCTCCACGACCCATTTTTCGCTATGTTAGCCCACGGTGTGGAGTCCATTACTCGCAAAAATAACGTTCAAATTTTATTAAGTGCCGGCTCTATTGAAAAAGAGACTGAACTTCGCGCTATTGAAACACTGCTAGAGCATCGAGTAGAAGCCATGGTAGTGCACAGCAAAGCACTTGATGACGAGACCCTGATCGGTTTTGCAAACCAAGTTCCAGGCTTTGTATTAATTAACCGCTATATACCAGAAATAGCAAATCGTTGTGTGTGGCTTGATAACGTTACCGGTGGTCGCCTTATGGCGGAATATGCCATCAACCAAGGCCATGAACATGTCGCGGTGATAAGCAGTCAGTATCGCATAGACGATCCTAATCATCGCCTCGAAGGGATTAGAAACGCAGTTAACAATGCGAATTTAAGCTTGCCTGAAAGCATGATTGAGTATGCTACGCCCGATCAGGAAGGTGGTGAACTGGCAATGCAAAACTTGCTTGCTACTGGTGCAAAATTCACTGCTGTTTTGGCTTATAACGATGCTATGGCATCTGGTGCTATGACCATGCTGCAGGATCATGGTATTTCAGTTCCAGAACAAGTTTCTGTGATGGGATACGATGATGTGCTGTTAGCAAAGTACTGTCGTCCTAAATTAACGACTCTGCGTTATCCAGTAGAAATGATGGCGGCAAAAGCGGCGGAACTTGCATTGAAGTATGCATCGGGAAGCAAACCAGAAGATGGGCTTACCTTTAAATATACTCCTACAGTAGTAAAACGAGATTCAATGGTTAGGGTTTAGCTGTTCGTTTTCCTTTCAAAAATTAATAGACCAAAAAAAGTACCCGCCTATGGCGGGTATTTTATTTAATCACTTACAAGCCAGTTTGATGGATGATTAATCGTAATTCGATGTATAGTTGAGCAACTGTGTTCTAAAAATTTCATGACACGAAACTATTGACAAAAATACCCGCTTGATCGTTTTGCCTCGAACTTTTATCCCCAAAGAGCAAAATTGCCTGATCCTGCACAGCTTTACGATCAAAAAAGATTAAGATCGAGCACAGTTGCTCTACAGCGCTTGATTTAACTGACATTTCGTGATCCGACCAGAAAGTGGTGAAAAGATCGTGATCTGTTGTTCTATATGGCTATTAACAGACTTACCAACAAGGTTTTCCACTACTTATCCACAACGAGTAAGGTTTCTATTACTGAGTGAATCTTGCTAAAAACTGCTTGTACTCTTGTATGGCATAGTCACTTTTTAGCGTTGCGTTGTGCGTCGCACCAGGAATGACCGAAATATACTTTTCGCTACTTGATGCATCTTCTAATAGCTGCTGACTAATCGGGTAAGGCGTTATTTTGTCTTCCTCACCCACCACCAGCCATAGCGGTCCCTCATAGTGACGCAAGATTGGGGCTATTTGCATACTATGAACTTCATCGTGAAGCTTCATGTTTGTGAATGAATTAGAGAAGCCTGGCACCATGTTGGCAATTAAATCAGAGATATTATTGAAAGCGCCGTCTAATACTAAAGCGTCTATCTTTCTATTTGCAGCAACATAGCTTGCGAAATAGCTGCCTATACCTCGGCCGTGAACGATAGTGGGAATTGAGGCGTCAAACGCACTTGCTACATAGTCAAACTGGGTTAACGCATCTTGTTTAATAGCGTTAATACTTAAGTCCTTCGCTTTATCACTGGCTCCTACTCCCTGATAATCGAGCCACAATATATTAGCGGGCAACTTACCCAGTCTATGAATAACGCTGTTGTTTTCGCTTACAGGCATACGATTGTCTGCAAAGAAAACAATGTTAACAATAGGGTCAGGGTAAGAAACAGCAACGCCTCTCAAAGTTAACCCAGCGTCATTTTTAACTTCAACACGGGTTATGCCCGCCGAGGTTTTGTCTTTTTGAATTGCCGCGTGTAGCTTCGTAGTATCAAGGGGCTTTTGCTGAGTGTCTTGATAAAAGAAGGCCGAAGGGGACACGTTAATTGCGCACCCAATAAGTGACACACTTGCAACTACACTAATTACCGCGTTTTTTAAGCTCATCATTAAAGAACTGTCCGTGTTGAATGGTTATGGCGAAATTTTTATTCAGGTTACATAGGTGTAATGGTTGTGTCGCTGATCAAAAACTCGCTCAGCAAAATCAACAGTCCCACACCTATGCTAAACAAGCTGTAACAGTTTGCAACAGTTGTTCTGTTTCTTAGCGATACAAACTTTCTTATACTAAAGACAATATTACTTGCATAATTTATCTGCATAAAACAAAAATAATTTAATGAAAAGTAGAACATTTTCCATGTCTTACGCTACATCACCAGCTCGACTTATTGTTGCCTGCTGTGCCCTACCCTTACTTATTGCCTGCGAGTCTACGCCACCCGAGCTTGACTCATCATTAATTCCTGCGTCGCAGAGAAAAGACTATCAGCTAACCATGTCTAAAGCGAAAGCTTGTCCAATTAACTTGGCAGAACTAATCGACATACGGTCGAGTAAAGACTTGCTCGTTGGAAGCAGTAATGTAACAGAAGACACGCTCTATTCACTGTTACAGCAAAGCTTAGAAGCGATGAATGTCAGCCCAGATATTGAAGCAGCCAACAGCGTTAAAGTAGTACTAAACCGCGCGTTTATAAAAAGCTTAGGAAGTAATATGGTTGCCACCGTGGTGCTTAATGTTAAGTACAAACCTGACTATGCCGATGAGTATTCACCCGCCACCACCTTCAGAGGGCAAAGCATGAATGTGAACGCCAGTGTCAGTGAAAAAGAGAGCAATCAGATTGCTATCGATGCAATGAAAACCGCCATTGATGATGCCACCAAACGTATAAAGTCTTCACTGTTACACAACTGCGGAAATGCGCTAAGCGAACTAGAGGCGGTATAAGCCTAAGAAACTATAAAGTGAACGCGATTGAGTGAGCGTAAGCCCTAAGCTCGAACTTTCAATCAGGGTAAGATTCAGTAGATAAGCCGCGTATTGTCGACCATAAAGCACGCCATGCCACCGTCAACCGCCGCTTTTCGTCCCATGTCGGTATCTTCAAACACCACACAATGCTGTGGTGCTACACCCATTAATTCTGCCGCACGCACAAAGGTTTCAGGGTGAGGTTTACCTTGAGTGACGTCATCGGCTGTAACCAGCGCAGATAATTGGGCTAGCAGGCCGTGTTCATTTAACACCATTTGCGCGTGCTGCCTATCTGAACCTGTCCCCACTGCAATGGGCATGCTTCCCTTATAATGGTTAAACACGTCCAGGGTATCTTGGATAAGCCTTGGCACATGGTCTAGCCCTTCAAACGCCTGTTTTTTATATAGAGCAACCTCTGCTGGATCGTGGCTTTTTCCATACTTTGCATTCATAAGATGTACGGTTTCAAAGGTAGGAACACCACCTAAACTGTATTGGTAGTCTCGGTCGAAGGGATAACCAAACGCATCGCACGTAAGCTGCCACGCATCAATATGCGCCCCCATTGAATCGACCAAGGTGCCATCCATATCAAAAATAATGGCTTTGTAGCTGCTTAGGTCAATCATGGTCTTCGCTTCCTTTTCAAAAATAGTGTGATGCTAACCTTTCATGGTTGCAATGCGATGAGCAACTATGCAGACAACACGTCTCGCGCTTTTACCGCATCAAAATCACGATCAACTTTCAGGTATACCGCGTTATTTTGACTGTTTAATGTCACTTCCAATACACCAGGCACTAACAGCAGCTCGGCTTCAATGCTGGAAACATTTGAACTATCAAAATCTCCATTCATCATCACACGCTTAACCCGGCTCACTTCTTTAACACCAAGAATAATAAAAAGCCAAAGCAGAGTGCTAGCGGCACCAATGCCATAAGCTAACTCTTGCGACCAAATATCGGTGACGAAACCAGAAATTACACCGCCCAAAAACGCACCGAAAAATTGAAAACTGGCGTAGAGGCCCATGGCCGTTCCTTTTTGTCCCGCAGGCGCAATGCTCGACACCAATGCAGGGAAATTCGCTTCCAAATAATTAAAGCCAGTAAAGAAAAGCACCACGGCAGCGGTAACCCACCACCAGCTATGGTCCTCTAAACTCAGCGCCAAAAACGCGCCGCCCATTAATACAACGCCGGTTACAAGGAGCGATTTAGGCGTACGGCCTCTTGCTACTCCCATCATTATAATTAGGCCTACAATTGACGCGCCTAAAACGGGTAAGTAAACCGTCCAGTGACTGTCTAGCGTCATATCAAAGTTCAGTAGCGTTACGGGCAGTTGAACAAACAACAGCGTTATCATCATGTGTAGAATCATCACGCTGATATTTAAACGCCATAACTGAGAAGAAAAAATTAAGCGCTTTAGCTGGTCTTTTTGTGGGAGTGTATCGCCACTGCTCAGCTGCACACCGTTTGGCACTACCCATTTAACCAGCGGCATGCAAAGAATGGCCAGAATACCAGTAATACCAAACACACCTGCAAGCCCGTAGCTGTTCGCAATGAGAGGTCCTAAAATAACGGCTAAATAGAATGAGAAGCCAATGGCTATGCCTATAATAGCTAACACTTTGGCTCGCTGACTTTCCCGGCTTACATCGGTAGCTAGCGCCATTATCGCACCTGCAATAGCCCCAGCGCCTTGAAGAATACGCCCAACAATCATCATGGCCATACTGTCGGCGTTTGCTGCTACAAAGCTTCCTAATGCAAATACAGCAAGCCCTAGCAAAATAACGGGTTTACGCCCCCATTTGTCAGACATCATACCCATAGGAATTTGCAGCGCAGCTTGGGTTAGGCCATATCCACCCACGGCAAGTCCTACCAACAGCGGCGAGTAATCTGGGTAGTCCATTGCGGCTACAGCCAACACGGGCATAACCATGAACAGCCCCATCATGCGTAATACGTAAACGGAGGCGAGTGCAAGCGCAGCGCGTAATTCCAAAGCGTTCAAAGCGTCTGTTTCCCTCAATATATAAAATCAAAAAAACATAAAAGCGCGCAGAGAACACCTGTTTCTGCTGCATTAAGAATAAGGTCGCGAAGTGTAGCATAATACAATTGGTATTTTCTTCTGCTCGCGAGGTAGATTTAGCCCACTCGCACTACCCTTTTTCTTACTAGGGGTTTAAAAGTGGGGATAAAATCACCATTTTGCAATGTCGATAAGCGAGAACTAATCGTAAGCTTATGTCCGTGAGGTGATCTGCTTACTCCGCTTACAGTATAACTTGAATGTCATATCACTTTACTTGACACCTATGGCATACTGATTCTTTTTCTCTCATTTAGGCTTCAATGGATAAAATCGAAATTCGCGGTGCTCGCACCCACAACTTGAAAAACATCGATTTAACACTGCCACGAGACAAACTGGTGGTGATAACCGGCCTTTCTGGCTCGGGTAAATCGTCTCTTGCATTCGACACGCTTTATGCAGAAGGCCAGCGTCGTTACGTTGAGTCTTTGTCTGCCTATGCTCGTCAGTTTCTATCTATGATGGAAAAACCAGATGTTGATCATATTGAGGGTTTATCACCAGCAATATCCATTGAGCAGAAATCAACATCGCATAACCCCCGTTCAACGGTGGGTACCATCACTGAAATATACGACTATCTGCGTTTAATGTTCGCGCGAGTGGGTACGCCACGCTGTCCTGACCACGATGTGCCGCTAGATGCACAAACGGTCAGCCAAATGGTCGATAAAGTGTTAGCGATGCCTGAGGGCAGTAAGTTAATGCTGCTAGCGCCTATTGTTAAAGAGCGTAAAGGCGAGCACGTTAAGACGCTGCAAAACCTGTCTGCTCAGGGCTTTATTCGCGCGCGTATCGACGGTGAAGTGTGTGATCTATCCGATCCGCCACCTCTCGATTTGCACAAGAAGCACACCATCGAAGTTGTGGTTGACCGCTTTAAAGTGCGCGACGATATGGCGCTGCGTTTAGCGGAATCGTTCGAGACGGCGCTGAGCCTTGCTGGCGGTAACGCGGTTGTGGCTGATATGGACGATAAAGACGCAGAAGAAATTGTGTTTTCTGCTAATTTCGCCTGCCCACACTGTGGTTACAGCATCAGTGAATTAGAGCCGCGCCTGTTTTCATTTAACAACCCAGCGGGCGCCTGCCCTACCTGTGACGGCTTAGGCACAAGACAGTTCTTTGACCCCGCACGCGTAGTCGGCAATACCGAATTGAGTCTGTCTGGCGGCGCTATTCGCGGATGGGACAAGCGCAGCTATTACTATTTTCAAATGCTACAGGCAGTAGCAGACCATTATAAATTTAGCCTTACCGCGCCATTTGAAGAGCTCGATAAAAAGCACCAAGACATTGTGCTTTACGGGTCTAAAGGCAAGTCGCTGTCGTTTAAGTACATAAACGAGCGCGGCGACGTAATGGAGCGTAAGCATCCATTTGAGGGCATTATCCCTAATATGGAGCGTCGCTATCGCGAGACCGAGTCGAACTCGGTGCGCGAAGAGCTAGCAAAATATTTAAGCCAGCAGCACTGCAGTAGCTGTAACGGCACGCGTCTGCGTGTTGAAGCACGTAATGTATTTATACAAGATACCAACCTGCCAGCCATTGCTGACATGTCGATTGCCGATGCGTACGGCTTCTTCGAGACACTGAAACTTGAAGGTCAACGTGCTCAGATAGCCGAGAAGATTTTGAAAGAAATCATGGACCGCTTGCGCTTCTTGGTAAACGTAGGTCTTAACTATCTTTCTATGTCGCGCAGCGCCGATACCCTATCGGGCGGTGAAGCTCAGCGCATTCGACTGGCAAGTCAAATTGGCGCAGGCTTAGTGGGCGTTATGTACGTGCTGGATGAGCCCTCTATCGGTCTTCATCAACGGGATAACGAACGCTTACTTGGCACGCTTACGCACTTGCGCGACCTGGGTAACACCGTACTAGTTGTAGAACACGACGAAGATGCCATTCGCGAAGCCGATTACATTGTAGATATCGGCCCGGGGGCGGGTGTACATGGCGGTGAGATAATTGCCGAAGGTTCGCTGGAAGATATTAAGAACAGTGAACACTCACTTACTGGAAAATACTTATCTGGTAGAGAGAAGATTGATATTCCTGCAACACGCACACCGGTTAAAGACGACAAGTGGCTAGAGCTTTTAGGCGCTACCGGCAACAACTTGAAGTCTGTTGATTTACGTATACCTACCGGTGTAATGACCTGTGTGACGGGTGTATCGGGCTCGGGTAAATCAACGCTGATTAATGACACCTTCTACAAAATTGCGCAACGCGAGCTGAACAAGGCGACCACGTCTGAACCGGCACCGCATAAGTCGATGACAGGATTAGACCAGCTCGACAAAGTGGTCGATATTGACCAAAGCCCTATCGGCAGAACACCGCGCTCTAACCCAGCGACTTACGCTGGCATTTTCACTCCAATTCGTGAAATGTTCGCTGGCACACAAGAGTCGCGTTCACGGGGTTACAAACCTGGCCGCTTTAGCTTTAACGTGAAAGGCGGCCGCTGTGAGGCGTGTCAGGGTGACGGTGTAATTAAAGTGGAAATGCACTTTTTGCCAGACGTGTATGTGCCTTGTGACGTGTGTCAGGGCAAACGCTATAACCGTGAAACCCTTGAGATAAAGTACAAAGATAAGAACATTCACGAAGTGTTGGAAATGACGGTGGAAGATGCCCGTCAGTTCTTCGATGCTATTCCGGCTATTTCACGTAAATTGCAGACCCTCATGGACGTAGGCTTGTCATATATTCGACTAGGCCAAGCCGCCACTACGTTATCAGGTGGTGAAGCACAGCGCGTGAAATTGGCGAAAGAGTTGTCAAAAAGAGACACTGGGCAAACACTCTATATCTTGGATGAGCCAACCACCGGGTTGCATTTCCACGATATTAAACAGTTATTAGCCGTCCTTCACAGACTGCGCGATCACGGTAATACCGTTGTGGTTATTGAGCATAACCTAGATGTGATTAAAACCGCAGACTGGATTGTTGACCTTGGACCCGAAGGTGGATCCGGAGGTGGCCAGATTATTGCAGAGGGAACACCTGAGCATGTGGCACAACAAGAAGTTTCACATACAGGTCGATTCCTGAAACCCATGCTCACACAAGCTTGAGCCGGTAACGAGGTAAATCCGTTAGCGTAAAGCGCACTCGTTTTCTACTTTGCTGCTGTGTAATTTACACAGCAGCTTGTAAGAAGTGCGCGTTGACGTTTATTTACACGTTTTTCCATGCTGGTCAGAGCTTGTATTGGCAAATCATACGTTACGATGATTTTTGTGTATTTTTGCAGTAAGAATTGCTGGAGCGACAACTAATGAACCAAACGCCGCCATTAGCCTTAGTGAAAACATGGTATCACCTACTGTCATCATCAGAAGACAATGATGTGAAAGCACGCGCACAAGAAATGCTGTTAAAAGCCTTCGAGTCGCCTGAGGCCATCGCGATTTATCTAAAAGAACACAATATCCTTAAGCACTGATCAAAAAAGCCTTAGCGCAGTAAACGCTACTACGCTAAGGCTTAGTGTTTATTTATAATAAGATATTACGCGTGTTTCGCCGCTTGAATAGCTAATCCTTCGCACACCGAGTTGAAGGCGTCATTCTCTAATCGCGGTAAACCGGTAAGCAGGTTTTCATACAGCGCATCAACGACGATTGGCGATAAACTCATACCACCTGTGATCATCACCACTTCTGGCTTTTCACTGCTGTTTTCCAAGCATTCCACCACTAGCGCTTTCACTTTATCAAGCCAAGGTTTTAATGCCTTTTTGAGCGAGTCTTGCGAAATCTCCACGTCAAAATCATCTTCGATATAGTGCAGCGGCAAGGTAATGTTCTGCTTACTCGACAGTAGTTCCTTGGCTAATCGAGCCGAGTTCACCACACGGGCAGACAACTTGTTCTCCTGAACAATAAGCAAGCGTTCTAGTTGGGCTGGCTCTTTAATCACAGACATGGTTTGAGAAATATCTAACCCGTAATCGTCAGAGAAAAAGCGAGTAAGAGCAGGAATGTTATCAACCGCACACATGTCAGAGAAGTACGTGGGAGGAACAGGAAGCCCGTTAATCATCTTAAGGCCCATTCCCATTTCTGGGGCAATAGCCTTAAGCACCAAGCTTTTATCGCAATCCATACCGCCTAATCGTCTGCCTGTTACCGACAGAACATCATCTTTGCGATCAAGCTGATTTGAACGCTCTGGGGAAAGCTTAATACAGCAAATATCCGTGGTCCCCCCACCAATATCGACAATCAGCGTAGTGGTATCCCTTGGTAGGGTTTGCTCAATTTTATACGCCGCTGCTATGGGTTCATCTAGGAAATTAACCCCTGTAAACCCGGCTTTCGTCGCCGCTTCAGTCATAATTTGAATGGCTTGCGCGTTCCCCTCTTCACCGCGGGTGCCGTGAAACTTAACAGGACGGCCAATAACTGCATTATTAACAGCCTTGCCTAGCTGTTGCTCTGCACACTGTTTAAAATAGGCCAGCTGCTTAGCAATAATACCGATGAATGCTTGTTTTTGGTCACCGTCTAGCGAGGCGCCTAAAAAGTTCTTAGGTGAATAAATTAGACGGCCTTTATCAGGCATTTTAAGAAAGCGTCTAAACCCTTCTTCACCAAACGCAAACTTACCGTGCTCTACCAACCGCAGCAAAGGGATTTCGTCTAGAGACATGGCATGCATCAATTGCGCAATAGCTTTACGCTGTAATGCAGGCTTGTTGTGCAAATCACCGCGCAGCGAGTCGATACGGTCGCTATACATCGCCTGTTCTTTTGGATCTTTTGCCGAATAATAGCCGTCCTTCGCCTTATCTATTTGCTCACTGATAACGCGCTGTAACTGCGCCACTTTCGCTTCAACCATGGCATCAGGAGGCGGCGGCAGTTCATCTTCAAAATAGATGAACACCGAAGAACGGATTTTATTGCCCTTCTTATCTAACGGGTCGAGTTTGATGTGCTGATGGGCCGTTCCATCAAAATACACAACCTCAGAATTTGATGTACCGTAGTCAATCCCAATCGCAGTCATAGTATGTTCGCTCAAAAAGTTAGAAGCGGATTGTAAGTAAATACGAAAGTGCTTTCTAGCTTTGTATGTAATTGAGCTATATTGCTTTTAACAGAGCTATTGCAGCATTTAATTCTGAGTCACTGGCTGTATGCCCGTCCCAAGATACCGCCTGGGGCACAAAGTCCTCTCGATATGAGCCGTTCACATGGTAAAGACGTTCAAAACCCAGCTCTAAAGTTATGGTCGAATCAGGTAGTTGAAATTGATTTATCCCGCCAAGCAAATCAGCCATGGGTGTGCCGATTACCGCCTTTGCACCAATGGCATCAAAGCCAATAGCCATACCTTCTCCCATACTGCCGGTCCAATGACCAACGAGTACCACTACTGGCTTACTGTAATAAGGTAATGAAGGGGTAACATAGGCCAAGTGTAGCTCTGCTTCTTGGTAGGGTTTTCCCGCATTTTGAATTTTGTAACCTTGATATGCGGTTTTGGCATTTACAAAGTGCCCCAAGATAGGCTCAGCTACACCAGTGTTTCCCCCGCTCGGCGTATTACGCAGGTCAATCACTAACCCCTGTGTTGATTCAAGTGACTCAAGAGCTTCTTTGAACGCACGAACGGTTTCAGAATTACCTAGATTATTATTAAAGCGGATGTATCCGATTCCCTCTTTCTGCTTAACTATCAGAGGGGCTTTTGTTCGAAGTAGATTAATAGCATCGTAACTAGCTGCTAATTGCACGCGTTTGGCATCATCAAAATCAGACGCCACTTCAATGTGCCTCTCTTGATTGCGACGCCCACCTAAAGCCACATTAACCGCCCACGTTTTATGTGCGTCAGTAAGCGGTAGCGATGTGTTTCCAAAAACGCGTTGTATTGCGGCTTCTGTAGACTCGCCGTCAATACCTACAATCATGTCACCTAAGGCTAACTGGCTTTTGGCAGCAGCACTGCCCGCTTTAATACGTGTTATAACAAAGTCATCGCCTTGCTTTTCCACCCAAATATCAGACCCCGTTGGCGTGACGCTGTAGTCCGCTTCGTTTAGCGGTGATACGTTAAAATGCGGGTCGATAAAAAACTGCTTCACCACCTGCAATACGTCGACAAACTCCTCTTGCGTTGTCGCGTTTATTGCAAGGGGTTGGTAATACGCTTTTAAAGCTTCCCAGTCGGTAGGTGCCGTATCTAAGTATGCATAGTTATCTTCAACAGTTTGAACAAAGGCTTGCCAGCTTTCTTTCGTATTGAAACCCTGGCTTTGTGCGCAGCTGCTTAGCGGAAGAAGTAGTGACAACAATAAAATAATTCGATAAATCATAATGCTCCCTATTATGAATTGGAATGATGAGGAAATTGTTCATTTAAGCGCGTAAGAAGCGATTGTTTTTTTAGCGCCTGCTCCATGCTTTTGAGAGAGGCTTCAAGATTGACCTCTATCTCTTCCCAAAGGGCATCATATACGTCTTCAAATTCTTGCATTATCGTCACTATCTGCGCCGCATCGGCCTTTGCTTTAGGCGCAATATCGTACACGCGCTTTCGCGAGTCTCGTTCATCGGGCACAGAAACAAAAAAGCCGTCTGCAACACTTTGCTTCAACCGACTTTCAATAAGTTGACGTGAAAGACCAATGTGACTTGCTAACTCAGTTGACGAAAGAGGCCCTTGAGTATGAATCGCCAGTACCAGAGAAATACGATTTGCAGGCAGACTAATATTAAGCGCTTCAAATACCTCTTGACCTTGAGTTGCAATAAGCTCGCTAGCACGCAAAAGTATTGCGCCAAACTGAGGGCTTCTGATCATAAATAGGCACCTTGTGATTTTTTCTCAAACTCATTTATGCAAATATTTGCGCAAAAATTTGCACAAATCAACTTATTTTTGAATGTGTATGTTTTGGTTAGGTGTTAAAAATGTTTTCCAACCGGATCAATTACTGTTTGATAAATGACTGAAATAGCTGCGGCATAATGCTAGAGTGAAAGCTAAATAAACAACGAACTCTACTAAAAAATATGAGCCATTCAGTACCATTAGTTACGTCATTCGACGTACGTTTTTGTGAAACAGATGCCTTACAGCATGTAAGTAACACTGCATTAGTCGCTTGGTTTGAAGCAGCCAGAGAGCCTATTTTCAGAATGTTTACCCCTGAACTAGACTTACAAAATTGGCCGCTAATTTTAGCCAGCTACAAAGTCGATTTTTTAGCTCAAATTTTTTATGGCAAACCTGTGACGGTTAAAACCTACATTAGCCGGCTAGGCAACAGTGCGTTCGACGTGTTTCAAGAGTTATGGCAAGACGATAAGCTGTGCTCAACAGGCATTACCACCATGGTGCATTTTGACTATAAAACACAGCGCTCTGCGCCTATACCGGATGAAGTGAAATCAGAACTACAGTCTCACTTTAAAGAAGTACCAACTCAGTAATAAAGCGCAGTACGAGGTCTCCATGAGCGATTTAATTGAAGTTATTGATGATGTGTTACCACCAGAGCTGTGCAAACAACTCATGGAACGCTTTGAAAGCAGCCCTAATTTATCTCAAGGCCGCACCGGTGGTGGCGTCGACTTAGATAAAAAGCGCAGCATGGATGTATCGATAAGTCGCAACCCGGAATTTAAAGACTTATTTCAACAAGTGATGCAGCACACTGGGCAGCAGCTGGTCTCCTACATTGAAAAGTACTATTTTGCGCTTGTTGGGCCCATTGGCTTAACCGTACGCCATCCCAAAACTGGCGAACCGGTGAAAGTAACAGGTGAAAATTTTGATGAAGTGGGTAAACCCAATTTGGCTAATTTGGTGAATTACCTGTTTCGGGTTGGCGATGTAAATGCACAGCGCTACACCGCGGGCAATGGTGGCTACCCATACTGGCATTCAGAAGTCTATCCACAGCTTCAACATAACGATGCGCTGCACCGCGTGTTGCTGTTTATGTACTACTTAAACGATGTGGAAGAAGGCGGCGAGACGGAATTTTATTATCAAAACCGCGCGGTTAAGCCTAAAGCAGGCCGAATGGTGATTGCGCCAGCCTACTTTACTCACACGCATCGCGGCCAAATTCCAAAAAGTAACGACAAGTACATTTTAACGTCTTGGCTTCTGTTTAACCGCGCTGAACAGATTTATACGCAGGGCTAGCTTAACGATAACTTCGTGATGATGTGCTCTAGCTCGCTGTACTTATTTTTGTCGATAGGTAAGAAGGGTGCAGGTAAGCTAGGCGTTTCACAATAGCCCAAAATTTCTGCCGCGGCTGCAACCACACGCAAGCCGCCGCCATTGCGCGCAAACATGCTCCATATTCCGCTTAACGCTTGTGACTGAGCCTGTGCATCAACAGCATTACCAGACTGAGCGGCGTCGATTATGCGCATTACAGTTCGCGGGAATATCCCCCCTATAACAGAAAGCCAAAGGTCACAACCTTCACTCATTCCTGCTGCGCCAAAACTATCACCACTCACGCCTATAGCAATGTGTGCAGGCATTATCTCTCGTAATGATGCTAATCGACGAGCGCCTTCGCTACTGCTTACTTCAGAGGGTGGGATATCCTTGCTCGAACTATTATCCATTGAGCTCTTGGCAAACGGAGTACCGGGTATTTTAATCGCCCCGATATTCGGCAATTTGCCTATGCGGCGGTATAAATCTTCGCTGAAGGTAAAATTAGTCACACGAGGATTTTCGTAAACGCAGATAGGCACAGATACCTCGTGACTCACTGCCTCATAGAGGCCATACACTTCTTCTTCGTTAAGCACTTGATAGGAAACGGGTGCTAACAGCACAGCATTAACACCTGCTTGCTGCACAGCTTCAACGTTTTTTAGCACGTCATAGGTTCTCAGCGCCCCAACGCCTGCCATAACAGGAATGCCATTTGCGTGGTCGACGGCGAGCTTGGCTACGTCGTACTTTTCCCCTCGCGTTAGATAAGGATACAGCCCAGTAGAGCCTATCGCGCAAATTGAATCTACATTCGCCGAAGCCAAATTATCAACAAGCCCTTTAAATGCTTTGTAATCAATAGCTTCTTGTTTGAATGGAGTAATGGGAAACGCTGATAATCCTGTAAACACCTGATATCCTTTTTAAACGTTTTATGCTTAAAACCCTTCTACGGCTTCGCCTTTCAAACGGTAACCTACAGACGCGATGTCGCCTTTCCAACCGTCAGTCGACAGTTCGCCGGTTACCCAAATTGCATCGTAAATATTATCTATGCGCACACCTTCTTCAAATTTTACGTAAACAATTTGATTAGACGGCGGCGGTGGTACGTGAATACAGGCTCCGAAATATGGAACAAGTAAGAACTCAGTGGTTAGCTCTGCCGTACCTTCTAGCGGCACAACAAAACCCGGGATTTTCACCCGTTTACCATCAAAGGTATCGACAACGGGTGCGTCAGGCTGAAGCTGACTCATCTCGCCATTATGTTGAACTGAAGGTGGCGCGAGCTCATTAAAGCCCTCAGGCACTAGGTCTTCCCAGTATACTTCAGTAGGAGTTTCATCTGCCAAAGAGTTGAAAGTTACAACCATCATTATTACGGCAAACAATGAAGTCATGGATAATTTATGGTGGATCATACTGCTCTCTATCGTTGAGTATTTTGTTCGCTTTTTTGTATCGGCTTTTGCTTGTCGTTTTCAATCTTCACTTTTTAGCCACATACAAAAAGGGCTGGTATTACACCAGCCCTTTGTATCATCAATTTAAAGCAGCGTGAATTATTCTGCTTCGAAACGCGCGATGCTTGCGGTAATTTCTTCTTTTGCAGCGGCAGCGTCTGCCCAACCGTCAATCTTCACCCATTTGCCTTCTTCAAGATCTTTATAGTGCTCGAAGAAGTGCTCAATTTGCTTAAGAAGAAGCGGAGGTACGTCTGCAATTTCTTTAACGTCACGATAGATAGTAGAAAGCTTGTCTACTGGTACCGCTAGTACTTTTGCGTCTTTACCAGACTCGTCAGTCATGTTTAGTACGCCAACTGGACGACACTTAATGACAGAACCTGCAAGTAGTGGGAACGGAGTCATTACTAGAACGTCAACTGGGTCGCCATCTTCAGACAACGTGTTGTTCACGTAACCGTAGTTAGTTGGGTAGTGCATGCAAGTTGCCATGAAACGGTCAACAAATAGTGCACCTGTGTCTTTGTCTACTTCGTACTTCACCGGGTCAGCGTGTGCTGGAATTTCGATGATCACATTTACTTCGTCTGGTACGTTTTTACCAGCAGAAATAGCACTCAAGCTCATTCTTTGGTCCTTTCAATGATGTATAAGAAATTTTGGGTTAAGTATACGGTGACAGCAGCAAAATAAAAACGCTTTACGACCCATGTCGTACTAATCTCTTTATTTTTCGTTAAATTTTGCTGCTTTTTCGCTATTTCGCGTTGTCGTTGTAGCTCAAGCACATCTCAACTTCTTCTTTAGAGCCGATAATGCACGGTACACGTTGATGAATTTCTTCAGGCATAACTTCCAGAATTCGGCCAGTGCCTGTTTCTGCTTTTCCACCTGCTTGCTCCATTAAGAATGCCATCGGGTTAGCTTCGTAAAGCAAGCGTAATTTACCTGGCTTAGACGGGTCCCTGTTATCGAATGGATACATAAAGATGCCACCGCGACAAAGCAAACGATGAATATCACCCACCATTGCCGCTACCCAGCGCATATTAAAGTTTTTACCTCTAGGGCCATCTTTACCTGCTAGAAGGTCGGCAATGTATGCCTGCATTGCAGGTTCCCAATGACGCTGGTTCGACGCATTAATCGAAAACTCTGACGTTTGCTCAGGTACTTGAATATTAGGGTGAGTAAGCAGGAAACCACCGTGGGTTTTATCAAGCGTATAAATGTGCGTGCCGCGACCCGTCGTCAACGCCAGCATAGTAGACGGGCCATACAGCACATAGCCTGCAGCTACCATCTGCGTTCCAGGCTGTAAGAAAGCAGACGGATCATCTGGTTTCATCCACTGAGGCGCATGGGTAATAGAGAAAATAGTACCGATTAGGCTGTTAATTTCAGTGTTTGACGACCCATCTAGCGGGTCGAAGCTTACTAAGTAATTACCGTCTGGATTACACGGCACAACGTCATCTTCTTCTTCAGAAGAAATGGCTTTTACGTAGCCAGATTCCCTTAGCGTGTCTTTTAAAATGTGGTTAGAGATAACGTCGAGCTTTTTCTGTGTTTCGCCCTGTACGTTTTCTGAAAGGGTTGAACCGAGCACGCCAGCAAGTGCGCCTTGACTCACGCGGAAAGAAATTTCTTTACAGCCCGCTAGCAGTGTACGAATGAGTAAAATTAACTCAAGCGGTGCACCGTCTTGTTGCAATTGGGAATTTAAACGTTTCATTGAATGTAAGCCTTTTTTTCGTGTGTAGGGTGTTGTGCTACCAGTCGCTCAGCTTTCCTTACCGGCGTTTGTCTGAAGCACACACAGGTTTTAAACCTGTGGTTAGATTGTAACCGTGTTCTTGGGTAAGTGGAACACGCCCGTAAAATGTCATACACACACCATACCAGTTTGCACATCATAGATTCATAGGTGTTTAGCGTATTACAACGGCTTAAGGCATTTATTGAATGATTAAAATTGAATTATCTATAGGTCACGGGGTTCTGATACAGTACCCCAATAACATGATAATTCATTGAGAATGCGCTATGCATGTACATATTTTAGGCATTTGTGGAAGTTTTATGGGCGGCATCGCCGCTATTGCTAAATCACTCGGCCACAAAGTAACAGGGTCTGATAAAAACGTTTATCCGCCCATGAGCACCCAGCTTGAAGCATTAGGCATTGAGTTGACCGAAGGTTATTGCGAAAGCCAGTTTGATCCAGCGCCAGATATGGTAGTGATTGGTAACGCGATGTCGCGCGGTAACCCCGCCGTCGAATACGTGTTAAATAGAAATCTTCCTTATACCAGTGGCCCACAATGGTTGCTTGATAACTTACTAAAAGATCGTTGGGTCATTGGGTTATCAGGTACCCACGGTAAAACAACCACCAGCAGTATGGTCGCGTGGATTTTAGAACACGCTGGTCTTAACCCTGGTTATTTAATTGGCGGCGTTCCAGAGAACTTTGGCGTATCGGCTCGCGTGGGTGAAAGCCCCTTTTTTGTCATTGAAGCTGACGAATACGACAGCGCATTTTTCGATAAGCGTTCTAAGTTCGTACACTATCGTCCTAAAACCTTGGTAATTAACAACCTTGAGTTTGACCATGCAGATATTTTTGCTGACCTTGGGGCTATTCAAACCCAGTTCCACCATTTGGTTCGCATGGTGCCAGAAAACGGGCTTATTCTTACACCTAACAATACGCCCGCAATTGAGGATATGCTCAAGAGAGGTTGCTGGTCTTCTCGCCAATCGTTGGGCAAAGAGTGGCATGCAGAACTGTTAAAGAAAGACGGCAGTGAATTCAATGTATTACATAACGGCGTTATAGCTGGAACGGTAACCTGGGCTTTGGTTGGTCAACACAATGTGGACAATGCTTTAATGGCCATAGCTGCCGCCCACCATGCAGGTGTTACCTTACCTGATGCCATAGACGCCTTATCATTTTTTAAGAATGTTAAGCGTCGCATGGAAGTAAAGGGTGAAGTAAACAACATCACCCTTTATGACGACTTTGCACACCACCCTACTGCAATTGCGACTACACTTGATGGACTGCGCAAGAAAGTGGGTAATGCCCGTATTTTAGCTGTGCTAGAGCCGCGCTCTAACACGATGAAAATGGGCGTGCACAAAGATACGCTGGCAAACTCATGGCAGAAAGCCGATGAGGTTTACCTTTATGAACCTGAAGGCATGGACTGGTCGTTAGTCGATTCGGTAGCGCACAGCAACGCGCCTACGCACTGCTTCAGAGATGTAGAGAAGATCGTTCAAGGTGTTTGCAACGTAGCACAACCGGGCGATCATATTCTTGTAATGAGTAACGGCGGTTTTGAAGGCATTCATGGCCGAATACTCGACGCCCTAAAAATGAAGTCCAAATTGTAAATAGACAGAATAAAACGAAGTGTTACCCGATAGACAAGCGCATTACGCTTGTCATCTACAGAGGCTATACAATGAAACATGACAAGCAAGTCACGCTTGCTATCACAGGCGCATCTGGCGCGCCTTATGCGCTTACACTATTGAAATCGCTAGTTAACGCCGATTACCAAGTGTATGTATTAATCTCTTCCGCTGCCAAAGTGGTGTTTGCCACCGAAGAGAACGTCAAGATACCCGGGCGACCAGAAGACGCTGCCGCGTTTTTTACCGAGCATTGCAATGCAAAGCCAGACCAAATCAAGGTTTTCGGCAAAGAAGAGTGGTTTTCACCAGTAGCTTCAGGCTCAGCGGCCCCCGCAAAAATGGTGGTTTGCCCGTGTTCTACAGGTACGCTTTCGGCCATTAGTATTGGCGCAAGCGACAACCTGATTGAGCGCGCAGCTGATGTCGTTCTAAAAGAGCGTGGACAACTTATTTTGGTGCCTCGTGAAATGCCACTTTCTTCTATTCATCTAGAAAATATGCTCAAGCTTTCGCAAATGGGTGCTACTATTATGCCTGCAGCGCCTGGCTTTTATCACAATCCTAAAACTATCGATGACTTGGTAGATTTTGTGGTGGCGCGCATACTAGACCACCTAGGTATTGAGCAGTCTCTTGTCGCAAGATGGGGCTACCAGTCTTCCAAACATTCTGAGGATTAACCATGTTCGCGTTTGCAAACAGGATTTGCGCAGTTGCGCTGAGCACGCTATTTACATTGTGTATTTCATCACCCGCTTTCGGATGGGGGCAAACCGGTCACCGAGTGACTGGCGCTATTGCCGAGCAATATCTTAGCCCTCTTTCACAAGCTGCACTAATGGAGTTATTACCACACGGTTCGTTGGCTGAAGCCTCAACTCACGCTGACGAAATGCGTTCTGACCCCAGCGAATTTTGGCAGAAAACCGCTAGCCCTTGGCACTATGTATCTGTACCTGAAGGAAAGACCTACGAAGAAGTTGGCGCACCAAAGCAAGGTGATGCGGTTACCGCGTTAAAGCAGTTTACTGAAACGTTAAAAAGCGACACCGCCACCATTGAAGAAAAGCGTCTGGCCCTTCAGTTCATTGTGCATATTATTGGCGATCTCCATCAACCACTTCATGCCGGCAATGGTACTGATCGTGGTGGTAACGACGTAAAAGTGCGCTTCTTCTGGCAAGACTCTAACCTACACCGCGTGTGGGACTCGCAAATGCTAGATCAGCGCGACCTGTCGTACTCAGAGTGGACGTCTTGGTTAACAAAAGCTATTACGGCTAAGGATATTCGCAGTTGGGCCACCACCGACCCTATGGTGTGGATTGAAGAAAGCACCGCTATTCGCGATACCATTTATCCTGATGACGCAAACAATATGAGCTATGACTATTTATACAACCACCTGCCTACTGCAAAAAAGCGTTTGCAGATGGCCGGAATTCGCATTGCCATGTATTTGAACAACGTGTTTGACGAAGCAGAGCACTAGTCAAAAGTTGAGCTCGATTAGCATCTCGCAGTTAATCGAGCTGATACACTTCCAATCTTAGCGCTTCAAGAGCCTCTGTCGTACTACCTACATCCGCTGATTTCATAAAGTCTCTCAACAGTGTCATGGCAGGTTCTGCGAATTCGTGAGGCACGACCCTATCGAAATATGGACTTGTGCTTTCCGCCGTATTTAACTGCTTAGCGCCCATATCATTAAAGTAATTCGGAAAATGCTCACTTCCCGCCAAAGGAGAAAATCCCCCTGCGTGAAGATTAAATCGCGACTGGGCCTTGTGTGTAGCCATGAACGACAAAAATTGTCGCGCCGCTTTTTGCTTCGAAGAACTAGCCCGAATAAAAAACACATCCAAAGGAGCTAGCTCAATGGTTTCTTGACCGGGACTGAGCTCTGGGAAAGAAAATATCCTAATTTTTGACTCTGCACTTTCAGGAATACGAGAGCTTAGAAAATGTCCAATTAACGTAACACCTGCCAAGCCTCGGTATAGATAAGGCATGGGGTCATACCAGTCCATGTTCTCTCCTGTATCCATGAAATAGCCCTTATCAATGAGTACTTTCCACAGAAGAAAAACCTGTACGACTCGCTCATCTTTATATGAGACACGGCCTGATAACAGTTCGTGGTGAAAGGACTCTCCATAAAGCCGTAAACTAATGAATTCAAACCAGCTTGTTAATACCCACGGCGCATCATACCCAATGGCTATGGGCGTAATACCTTTCTCTTTTAAAGCCTGACAGAGGTGAAGAAATTCGTCCCACGTATTTGGTGCAGCAAGTCCCAGAGAATCAAAAAGCTCGGCATTATAAAAAAAGGACCACGGATAATGGGATACCGGAATAGCGTAGAAGCGGCCATTAAGGCTAACTTGAGAGGACACCGACACTCTAAACGCATCTGTTAGTCGCTGTGCTTGCCAAACGTCACTTATGTCGCTCACCCATCCACTGCGAACAAGGTCGAGCAGCCGCTCGTCGCCATACCAATAAAGTACGTCTGGCCCTTCACCCGTTTTAAGCCATTTGAGAACTTGCTGCTTATACTTATCGGTATGTACGCCCACCGCATTGAGCGTAATATCAGGCGCTATTTTGGCAAATTCTTGCTCAATGTCAGAGATTAAGTAACGTTCGTTAACGTTATCATTCAGCCATCCGACAGTAAGCGTCTCTGCCTTTGAGGGCAACGCCAACATAGCCAAAAAAACGGTAAGACAAAAAGGATATAACCCGTAAATTGCTCGCACCAAAAGCCCCTGCTTAAACTGAGTTTGCAGAACTTATCGGTTAATAAACGCCAGGTGCGCCCCTAAAATTACGCGCTATTTATGGCACTCAGTCCAGATCGAGAGGTTCAGGAGAGAGAATAACGCCCGTGCTATCAGCATACAAATGATCTTCTGGTAAAAACGTAACGCCACCAAAGTTAACGGGCACGTCTACCTCACCAATACTTTCACACTCAGCATTTACTGGAATGGCGGCTACCGCCAAAACACCGATATCTAATTCGGCAAGGCTATCAACTTCTCGCACGCTGCCGTATATCACAACCCCTTCCCAATCGTTATCGATTGCAACTTGAGCAGAGGATGCATCGAACAGTGCACGACGGCTAGAACCACCGCCATCAATAAGCAGTACTTTTCCAGCACCGGGCTGAGCAAGTACTCGGTCGATAAGGCCTCTGTCTTCAAAGCATTTAATTGTGGTAATTTCACCACCGAAAGAATACCGGCCACCAAAGCTCGCGAAAATTGGATCTACCACGTCTACGCTATCAGCAAACAAATCGCATAATTCAGATGTGTTGTATTCCATCGTTCTGCCTTACTAAAATTGAGAAGACTAAAATTAAGTGAAAACAAAGCGCTGCTTACGCTTCTAAAACTAGCATAGCATTAAATGTGGCAATGCAAACGTTTGATTTCACGCCTTTCGTCGAATTTTCTACTTTTTTCAAAACTCATCAAAACTTGCTCTCCCCTCCCCCAAATGAGCACATATTTTGCTTAGCTTTTTGTCTTTTACAGCCATTCCCAATATCTGTTCGCCAGGACAAAAGAAAAAGTAAAAGCGAAGCTCGCTGTCAAAAAAGTTTCTTTTTTTCGTCACCCACTGGTCACAGATGAACTTTAGCCTGTGCAGTAATTAACCGATAGGGGACAAGGCGATGTTGATTAAATCCTTGACCAAATACGATACTGACTTGTTTTATCGCCTGTACAAACTGACGCAAAAAAGAGACTGCAGAAGTATTATCTGGCTGTCGAAAACCGGCGATGGTTACCTGTACCTTGTTATCGGTGCGCTGCTTTGGGCATTTGAGCCTGAACACGGTGAGCTTTTCCTCTACACAGCGCTGATGGCTTATGCGCTGGAATTACCCATTTATGTGCTGCTTAAGAAAATGTTCAAGCGCCCTCGCCCTTGCGATTTTCTAATGAATTTAACAGCACATGTCACGCCTTCGGATAAATTCTCTCTTCCTTCAGGCCACACGGCAGCAGCCACATTGATGGCGAGCATAGTGGCTCATTATTATCCGTCGTTTGCGGTATTGGCTTACAGCTGGGCCGCGTTAATTGGTCTTTCACGTGTGTTACTGGGTGTTCATTACCCGTCAGACGTGATCGCAGGGACGCTTCTAGGCGTTACAATAGCAACGTTGAGCATTTCTATTCTGGGGTAGCATGAGATTACTGTATGGTGTGCAAGGCACCGGTAACGGACACATCGCCCGTGCGCGAATAATGGCTGCAGCTCTGGCACAGCGCGATGACATTAACGTTGACTTTGTGTTTACTGGTCGTCCCCCTGAGAAGTATTTCGACATGGAAATATTCGGAGAATACCGAACCTTTACTGGCCTGAGCTTTATCACCAAAGGAGGCCGGGTTGATAAATGGGCGACCGTTAAAGATGCAAATGTAAGCCAGTTTATAAAAGACGTGAAAGCCTTTGATACCAGCAACTACGATTTGCTAGTCAATGACTTTGAGCCCGTTACGGCGTGGGCAGCTAAACAGCAAGGTCTACCTTCTATTTCGATTAGCCATCAGGCTGCATTTGCCTACGACGTCCCTAAAAGTGGCAACACGATTTTCGACTCCTTGCTAATGAAAGTGTTTGCACCAACAGAGATTCAACTAGGTGTGCACTGGTATCACTTCAATCAACCGATTATTCCGCCATTCGTTGCAGAAAAGCCGATTGTGTCTTCGGGAAATGGTCACGTTCTGGTTTACTTACCTTTTGAAGATATTGAAGATGTTCAACAAATGTTGGAACCCCTAAGCGATCAGGTTTTCGAATGCTTTCACCCGAACATCGATGAAGCGAAAGAAGTGGGACATATTCATTGGCACCCTACATCTAAGAAGCACTTTCAAAAAGCCCTACAGCACGCCAGTGGCGTAATCGCCAATGGGGGGTTTGAGCTATCGAGTGAGGCACTTCAACTGGGCAAGAAGCTGCTTATAAAACCTTTACACGGCCAATTTGAGCAACTATCGAATGTGCTTACGTTAAATAAATTGGATTTATGCCAAACCCTGTTTCAACTTGATACCGACATTGTTGAAGAGTGGCTAGAAGCTCCTGACAACGAAGCAATTGACTTTCCAGACAACCCCAACATTCTTATCGATTGGCTTAAAAACAAAGACTTTTCTGATACGCAAAGCCTGTGCGATGCGCTTTGGAAAAACGTTCGATATGGCGATAAAACACAAGAACGATTATTGGCTCTTGCAATTTAACGCCGCAATGCGATGATAGCGGCATTTGTCGTATTCTTCGCGGGATTTTTCGTGCTTAAAAAGTCAGTTGTTTTCTTGCTAACACTCACAGCATTATGTGGCTGTGGTTACAAAGGGGCGCTCTACATTCCTGACGCGCCTGCACAAAACACGTCTGCTGAACCAGCGTCTTCTGAAAATGCAGAAACCGGCGCCGACTCTGACACCAATAACACTTCACCCGCAACTACTTCTGGAGAGCTGAACTAGTGGATTATTTCGCCTACAGCCAAGGTCAGCTTCATGCTGAACAAGTGGCTGTTTCTGATATTGCAGCCCAGCATGGAACGCCGGTTTACATCTATTCACGTGCAACATTAGAGCGTCACTGGCACGCATTTAATGATGCCATTGGTGAGCATCCTCACCTTGTGTGTTACGCGGTAAAAGCGAATTCGAACATCGGTGTATTAAGCGTTCTAGCCAAATTAGGTTCAGGCTTTGATATCGTTTCAGCAGGTGAACTCGCTCGCGTAATCGAGGCCGGTGGCGATGCAAGTAAGGTAGTATTTTCAGGTGTTGGTAAAAAGCATGATGAAATTCGCTATGCGCTAGAACAAGGCATTATGTGTTTCAACGTAGAATCAGAGCCAGAGCTTCATCGAATTAACCAGGTTGCGGGCGAAATGGGCGTGAAAGCCCCTATTTCACTGCGCATAAACCCGGATGTGGATGCCAAAACTCACCCTTATATTTCTACAGGTTTGAAGGCAAATAAATTCGGTATTGCCCGTGAGCGAGCGCTTGCTACCTATGAATTGGCCGCATCGCTACCTCATTTAAATGTTGTTGGTATGGACTGCCATATCGGCTCGCAGCTCACAGAAATCGGCCCATTTGTAGACGCCTTGGAGCGCTTGCTTCTGCTTATTGATGAATTAGCTGAACGCAACATTATCATTGAACATTTAGATGTGGGCGGTGGTCTTGGCGTTACTTATAACAACGAGCAACCACCTCATCCTAAAGCCTACGCACAAGCCATGGCTGAAAAAATGGTAGGCCGTGAGAATCTAAAGCTTATTCTTGAGCCAGGCCGCGCTATTGCAGCAAACGCCGGTATTTTAGTTACCGAAGTTGAATTCATCAAAGAAGGTGAAGAAAAAAGCTTCGCCATTGTCGACGCTGCAATGAACGATTTGTTACGCCCTGCACTTTACTCAGCATGGCAAAAAATTATTCCTGTAAAAGAAGAAACTACGGCAACACCACGTATTTACGATGTAGTAGGCCCAGTGTGTGAAACTGGCGACTTTATAGGAAAAGATCGTGAATTAGCCATTGAACCAACAGACTTACTTGCAGTTCGCAGCGCCGGTGCCTATGGTTTTGTTATGGCGTCAAACTACAACAGCCGCTGTCGTCCAGCCGAGATTATGGTAGACGGTGACAAAGCAATTGTGGTTCGCGAAAGAGAAAAACAAAAAGATCTCTGGCAAGGTGAGTACAAACTTCCGTAAACTAGAGACAAACTAACAAGATAGATGCGCGTTTAATGCAGGTTCAATTTTCTAAAATGCACGGTTTGGGTAACGATTTCATGGTTATTGATAACGTTACTCAGAACGTCTTTTTCTCTAAAGAAAAAATTCAGCAACTGGCTAACCGAAACTTCGGCGTTGGCTTCGACCAGCTGTTGATGGTGGAACCGCCTTACGATCCTGAACAAGACTTCCACTATCGTATCTTCAACGCGGACGGTTCGGAAGTAGAGCAGTGTGGCAATGGCGCGCGCTGCTTCGCACGTTTTGTTAAGCAAAAAGGTCTCATTAATCGCAACAAAATTGTCGTAAGCACCAAAGCTGGAAAAATGGTGCTGTATCTTGAGAAAGACGGTCAAGTTACTGTGAACATGGGTAAACCTGAATTCGAACCTGCGAATATTCCACTTAAAGCCAATAAGCAAGAAAACACCTACATATTGCGAGTCGGCGAGAGCACGCTATTCATTGGTGCGGCATCGATGGGTAACCCACATTGCGTGATGGAAGTCGACGACGTTGATACTGCTAATGTGGCCGAGATTGGTCCTCTTGTTGAAAAGCACGAACGCTTCCCTGAAGGCGTAAACGTTGGCTTTATGCAAATAATCAATGAGTCACATATTAAACTTCGCGTATTTGAACGAGGTTCAGGTGAGACCTTGGCCTGTGGTAGCGGCGCTTGTGCAGCGGTTGCAATTGGCCAGATTCAGGGTAAATTAGGAAAAGACGTGCGGGTGGACTTACCCGGAGGCAGTTTACGTATACGCTGGCCTGGCCCAGATAACGTGTTAAAAATGACAGGGCCTGCTGAGCACGTGTACGACGGACATATAAATCTATGAGCGAATTATCAGGGCAGTCTAACGCTACGCAATTGATTGAGCCATTTAACGACACAACGGAATTGTCGAGTGCCGATGTGCGCGCGTTCTTGTTACAAAACCCTGAGTTCTTTGCCGAGCACTCCGACCTTCTTGAAAAAATTAAGCTTCCCCACGAGCAGAAAGGCAGTGTTTCACTGGTAGAAATTCAAAGCGATCAGCTTCGAAAGAAAGTTAGGCAGCTTAATTTTAAACTCAATCAGCTGGTGAGCATCGCTAAACAAAACGAAAAAATATATCGCGTTTACACCGATTTAAACGTGCAGCTTCTGCGCTGTGAAAGTGTTGCCGAAGTTCAGTTTACTTTGGAAGATGTGCTTCAAGAGCGTTTACAATTGTCGTCGGCGGTCATTAAAAGCTTTAAAGGTCCCCACGCGATCCCCGAACTACAGCAACGTTTATTTACTGAAAAACGTTTTAAAAATACCAACTTTTTCTTTGGCAGATTATCTCAACACGAACGCCAGCTTCTTTTCGGAGAAAGCCCTGCGGAGTCTGTAGCGCTAATGCTGCTTGGTGACAACCGTGAACTCGGTATTTTAGGTATTAGCAGCAGTGACGCCAGCCACTTCACCCCAGATATGGACACCTTGTTACTTCAACAGCTTCAGCAAGTGCTTAATATTATCTTGCCTGAAATGATGGGATATTAGGTGTAGTGTCTACGGACGCATTGATAAGCGAACCTTGCCAGCAATGGCTAGATAAGTTTCTGCTACATCTACAGGTAGAACGTGGGTTATCTCTTCACACTATCAAAAATTATCAGCGCCAGCTTACCGAAGTTGCAAAGCTACTTGGGCTTTACGAGTGGTCGGGACTAACGCCAAGCGACATAAAGCGGGTAATGGCTGATGCAAAGGTGTCAGGGCACAGCCCGCGCAGTATAGCATTGCGCCTATCGGCACTTAGAACCTTCTGCCAATATCTTATCGATCATCAGCAACTATTCAGCAACCCTGTAGAGGGTATTCAAGCTCCAAAACAAGGGAAGCCATTGCCTAAGCAACTAAGCGTAGATGAAATGCAGCAGCTTCTTAATGCCTCCCCCCGAAGCAGTGACGACGATGAGGGTATGCAATTACGTGATGTGGCTATGTTTGAGCTACTTTATGGCTGTGGACTGCGCTTGAGCGAACTGACTGGGCTTAATTTGGCCGACTGTCTAAAGGACGGTACCGTGAAGGTCATGGGTAAAGGAAGTAAACAGCGAATACTTCCGTTAGGCCGACACGCACAAAAAGCACTTAACGCGTGGTTAAAGGTACGCACTGCCTACGCATCACCTTACGAAAGTGCGGTCTTTGTGAGTAAGCGCAAAACCCGCATATCCAATCGACAAGTCGCTAATCGCCTCGATAAAATGGCAAGCGAACAGTCGCTGTCACAAAAAGTAAGCCCTCACAAACTGCGCCATTCCTTTGCTACGCACGTATTAGAATCCAGCGGAGATTTGCGTGCGGTTCAAGAGCTATTAGGTCATGCTAACTTGTCAACAACACAAGTTTATACCCATCTGGATTTTCAGCATCTCGCTAAGGTTTATGACGCGGCTCACCCTCGCGCACACAAGAAATAACGCTACTAGAAGGTTTCCCCATGCAGTTTTTCAGGTCTATCAATAACGTCGAGGCTATGACCTTCGACCTTGATGACACCCTTTATAATAATGAACCTATTATTCGACGCGCAGAGCAAGCCCTTCAAGCGCATATTGCTGAACATCACCACCTGGCAGCTAAGCTAACATCACTTGATTGGCTACAGCTTAAACGTGCGGCTATCGCCAAAGACGCGCGATTGGCTTCTGATATGGGGCAGCTTCGTCGCGTTGTTTTAAGCGCTGCACTATCTGGCACGCCAGCAAACCAGTTATCAATAGTCCCCACAGAAGACACTGCATTACGTGCTGCTGTAGACAGCTGCTTTAATTGTTTTTATGACGCAAGAAGCGATTTTGCATTAGCCAGTAATGTTCACCACACCCTCGATAAACTTAGCCAGCATTTACCGCTCGTTGGTATTACTAACGGCAATGTAAACGCGCAAAAAGTAGGGTTAGACCGTTATTTCACGGCGATCTTGCACGCCAGTGTGGAACGGCCCATGAAGCCTGCTCAAAACATGTTTGATGAAGCGGCCTCACTGGTAAAGGTAACGCCGTCGCACATTTTACATGTGGGCGATAATATTATTAAAGACGTGTTCGGTGCCATTAATGCCGGCTATCAGTCGGCTTGGTTTGCATGTAATCGTCCAATGCAGTTGAAATTTGAACCCGTTTCAGTACTTCCACACGTTCAGCTTGATTCATTAGAAGAGCTTATTCAATTTGTCTAGGCGCTATTTATCTCGAAAATACAGACCTTTACTACTCATTCTTTTGCGAGATGTTAACCTTTGAGTAAGCCGCATTCTAAAGGTCTAGAGAGCCGCACTTAGGGCGTATAGATTTTAACGCTCACTCGTTATACACTGAAAACTGGAGTCGTAGTTTTTGTGTCCTCATGGAAAAACCTGCTATCTCGAAGTCAAGGTCGCAACAAGCGTCCAAGGTAGATAAGCCAACCTCGAATGTTCATGAACATGCCGAGACAGGTCGCTCTTTTTGGCCGTTTAAGCCACTGTCTGGCTTGTATCAAGATGTATTTATTATCTTGTCTTGGATTGCCATATGGCAAATTGGACGCATTGTTGAATACACTGAACACGCCAGTGTTTGGTTTCCTGCGGCAGGCTACACCCTTGCATGCTTCTTAGTTTTAGGTTGGCGCGCGGTAGTGCCTATTATGGTGGCCGCCATTGCGATTACCGTCTGGAATGGTCATAACTACTTGCTGCCGTTAAGTAACGTAGAAATGATGTGGGGCGGCGTGTTATTCGGCGTTGCACATATGCTCCCTTACTATGCAGGAGCCAGTGTTCTCGGCCATCTATTGAGAAAGCCCGACGTCACCACACCCCAATTAATCGTCTCGTTCTTAATCATCGGCTGTATTTCGTCGTTAGTTGCTACGCAACTAGTCATTGGTTCACTTGTTCTCACTAATCAGATGTCAGCGGCGGATATTAAAGAAGCGATGCTGCCCTTTTGGATAGGGGATATGGCTGGTGTTGTAGTGCTTGCACCTCTTTTTGCTGGCTTGTTAGTAAAAATAAGTGCAGCATCTAAAATAGACCTCTTAGCATTTTCTAACTGCGCTTCATCCGATTTACACAGCTACTTTAAAAAAGTGGCAATCAATTTGGCCCTCATACTATTCGTCATGTTATTGGCAAAACTTACCCAGTCTCGTGACAGTGCATTTGCTATCTTTTTTCTCGCCATTACCCACATGTGGATAGCGTGTACTGAAAGCACGAAGCGTAATGTTATAAGCCTTGCAATAAGCAGCCTATGCATTGTTTTGCTGGTGCATATATTCGCCTTAATGGATTACGTCAAGGTGTATCAGTTTGCACTCAACGTTATTGCAGCCAACGCGTTATTTGGTATAGCCATTCCTCAGTTACAAGCAGACAATGCTTTGCTCAAAGACCGTGTATTTGTGGATACCTTAACCCAAGCTTATACGCGGGAGTATTTGGCCCAGCGCAGCGCACTAGAAATGGCTCAGAGCCGTGAATCTGGAAGCTCGCTTTATTTTGTTATGTTTGATTTAGATAAGTTTAAACGTATTAATGACGAATTAGGTCATGTAGACGGCGACAACGCATTGCGCCGACTAAGTCAGGTGACGAAGGATATTGTGCGTAAAGCGGATGTTTTTGCCCGTTTCGGCGGCGACGAATTTGTACTGCTTCTGCCTAATATCAGCGAGCAAAACGCCCTTAATTTGGTGGAAAAGGTACGTGAAGGTATAAACGCAATCGTTATTTCAGAAGTGTCATTATCATCGAGCTTCGGCGTCACTCTTATGCAGCAAAGCGATACACTCGAGACACTTATTCAGCGCGCCGACCGCGCACTCTACGCATCAAAAGAAAAAGGCGGCAACACAATAACCCTCAAATAATGGGGTCAGAGTACATTTAATCGCTCAAATACGCTGAAGACAAAAATGTACTCTGACCCCATTATTACGAAAGCAGAAATGTACTCTGACCCCAATTTTATACGTGGGAGTTATCTTCTAGTACGTTTTGGCGCATGGATTCACATGGGCTTTGACAAACCGGTCTCCCAACCACTTTAGCTGGAACACCCACCACAGTAACGTGAGCTGGAACACTATTAAGTACAACGCTACCTGCGCCTACTTTTGAGCCTTCACCTATCTCAATATTTCCAAGGATCTTGGCGCCAGCGCCAATTAACACGCCTTGGCGAATTTTAGGGTGACGGTCGCCCGACTCGTTACCGGTACCACCTAATGTAACGCTCTGCAAAATAGATACGTTGTCTTCAACCACTGCAGTTTCACCCACTACAATGCCAGTTGCATGGTCAAACATGACGCCTTTACCTATACGCGCAGCAGGGTGGATATCTACACCAAAGCTTGCCGAGTTGCGGCTTTGTAAGAATAAAGCAAGCTGATGACGCCCATGAACCCAAAGGTAATGCGCCATGCGGTGTACTTGCACAGCATGAAAACCTTTAAAGTGAAGTAAGGGAGTAAGGTAATCGTTGACCGCCGCATCCCGCGCCTTAATCGCTAGAATGTCAGCAATAGCCGCTTCGCTGATGCCTGGCTCAAGTAAGTAAGCTTCATCGAAAACTTCACGAATGGCGAGCGCAGGCATGACGTCGTCTGCCATTTTGTTCGACAGAATAAAACTAAGCGACGATTCAAAGTTGTGATGTGCAAGAACACTGGCATGCACATAGCTAGACAGCAAAGGCTCTTTTTCAGCAACAACTTGCGCTTCTTGTTTTAGCGTAGACCAAAAATCGATGGGCGTTGTAAGTGCGGTCATGAGCATGTCCCGTTATATAAAAATGCTGTGTTCTATCAGAAAATTGGGTAAGCGATCTAAACTTGTTCCTTGCTGGGCATATCTATGCTGACAAAAGGGAACGCGTAAAAGTTTACCTGAGTTTGATGTGATGCAATACCGATGTGATACCGACCAAGCGCATAATTCGATCAATTTATCGAATTAATTCGTTATAGCTAATAACCGTATCGTACATGTACACATCGTTAAAGCACTCTGCTCTCTCGCTGCGTCTAACTGAGTGCTTCCATTAATTTAATAGAACGTTCAGAGCGCTCGTATCTTTCATTAAATAATACTTAAAATCATGATTGCACACGAACGTATAATGCCGTTGAAGTTTATCTTCACTGGGGAAAAACTGGACTGTATAAATCAACAGGCAGGTGGCATAATAGCGCGCTGCTGAATGTATAACACTATCAACTAACAGGTACCACACTATGGATGTATCTCGACTGCTAGACGAGCTAAACGACAAACAGCGTGAAGCAGTAGCAGCCCCACTATCTAACGCCCTAGTTTTGGCTGGCGCGGGCAGTGGTAAAACCCGCGTATTAGTGCATCGCATTGCGTGGTTAATGGAAGTCGAAAACATCGCCCCTTTTTCTATTTTGGCAGTAACCTTTACCAATAAAGCAGCCAAAGAAATGCGCGGCCGAATAGAGTCGTTGATGGGTCGCAGCCTGCACAATATGTGGATTGGTACCTTCCACGGGCTTGCGCATCGCTTACTACGTGCGCACCATGCAGAAGCCAACTTGCCTGAGAATTTTCAGATAATTGATTCGGACGATCAGTATCGACTTATTCGCCGCATTCTGAAGGCCATGAACCTGGACGAAAAGCATTGGGCGCCTCGTCAAATTCAGTGGTACATAAATGGCAACAAAGACGAAGGCTTGCGCCCTCAGCACATTGAAACCCACGGCGATCATATTCAAAAGACCATGCGCGAAGTCTATGCGGCATATCAAGACGCTTGTGACCGTTCAGGATTGGTAGATTTTGCTGAACTGTTGCTACGCGCACATGAATTATGGGCTAAAAACCCAGAAGTATTAGCCCACTATCAACGTCGTTTCCGTGCAGTGTTGGTAGACGAATTCCAAGATACCAACAATATCCAATATGCATGGCTTCGTATGCTGTGTAGTGGTGGTAATAATAACATTATGATTGTTGGCGACGACGATCAGTCTATTTACGGCTGGCGCGGCGCGAACGTAGATAATATTCAGCACTTCCTGAAAGACTTCAACGAGCCTACTACTATTCGCCTTGAGCAGAATTACCGCTCTACAGGAAACATTCTTAAAGCGGCGAACACGGTTATCGACAACAATACGGGCCGTTTAGGGAAAGAGCTTTGGACGGAAGACGCGCAAGGCGAGCTTATTTCTGTATATGCGGGTTTCAACGAGCTAGATGAAGCGCGCTTTATTGTTTCGAAAATCAAAGATTGGCTTAATCAAGGCAACGCCCTTACTGATACCGCTATTCTTTATCGAAACAACGCCCAGTCTCGAGTACTGGAAGAAGCCTTGCTGCACGAAGGGCTGGCGTATCGCATATACGGCGGTCTGCGCTTCTTCGAACGCCAAGAGATTAAAGACGCCCTTGGCTATATGCGTATGGTGAGCCACCCGCACGACGATGCAGCTTTCGAGCGTGTAGTAAACACCCCAAGTCGCGGTATTGGTGAGAAAACCTTATCGCAAGTGCGCGACACCGCGCGAATGCACAACTGTTCAATGTGGCAGGCGTGTCAGTTGCTCATTAATGAAGGTGGCTTTAAAGGCCGCGCGCTAAACGCTATGCAAAGCTTCGTGTTGCTAATTACTGAGCTAGAGCAATCCACGTTAGATGAGCCCCTTGACCAACAAGCCGATAAGGCTATTCGCCAGTCTGGTCTGTACGCCATGTACCAAGCAGAGCGCGGAGAAAAGGCCCAAGCACGTCTAGAAAACTTGGAAGAATTGGTTACTGCATGTAAAACCTTTATCGTGCCTGAAGAAGCCGAAGAAATGTCGCCTCTGGCAGCCTTTCTAGCTCATGCGTCGCTGGAAGCAGGTGAAACCCAGGCGGATAAAGACCAGGATGCCGTGCAGATGATGACTATACACACCGCTAAAGGCCTTGAATTTCCACTGGTATTCTTAGCAGGTGTAGAAGAAGGCATGTTCCCTAGCCAAATGACCAACGACGAGCCAGGTCGAATGGAAGAGGAACGCAGACTTTGCTATGTTGGTATGACCAGAGCAATGCAAAAGTTGTATATTACTTATGCAGAAAGTCGTCGACTCTATGGCCAAGATAAGTATCATACTGCTTCTCGATTTATTCGCGAAATGCCAGCAGACTGCGTTGAAGAGGTTAGGCTGAAATCGACTATTTCGCGGCCCGTGCACAACCGCTTTAGCCAAGCGACGTCGCACGCCAGTTTTGAAGAAACGGGCTTTAGTTTAGGTGAGCGAGTTGTACACCGTAAATTTGGCGAAGGGATCGTACTTAACTACGAAGGGAGTGGTGAGCACGGTCGAGTTCAAGTAAACTTCGACGAATTTGGCAGCAAATGGCTGGTACTTGCTTACGCAAAGCTGGAGAAAGCGTAACATTATTAATAGGCAAGGTAGCCTAAACCTAAGTTGAAATGTATGCAGCAACACGTGCTGATCATCGAAAATGGTGAAGGCAACCTTGAACTTATAGCGAAATTAGTACGCCGGGCAGGTCTTACCCCCGTTGGCGCAACGTCGCTGACAGAAGGCAAAGCACGGTTTTCGCAAAATATGCCGGAAACCTTTCTGTGTGCTATTGTGGCATACTCGCTTCCCGATGCACCAAAAGGCGAAGCCATCGACTTTACGGTTGAGTCTTTCATTCCCACCATTGCTACAACAGAAAGTTTAGATAGCGCTATTCGCGATAAAGTCCTAGAACGTGACGTTGTCGATTACATTCCCAAAGAAAATTCGCAGAACTACGACTACCTCAATCGTCTTATTAGCCGATTAGAAAAAAACAAGTCTACTGGCGTCGTCGTGGTAAGCACGAATCGGGTGTTGCGCTCAAAAACCGTTTCATTACTTCAGCGCCATAATTTTATTGCGTTTGAATGCCTAACGGCTACAGACGCTATGCAATGCTTGTCTGAACACAAAAACGTACGTCTTGTTATCACTGACAACACGTTGCCTGATATGACAGGCACGCACTTTGTCGCCAGTTTAAGAAAAGCCTTTTCGAAAGAACAGCTGGCAATTATGGGCGTTGCTGGAGGCAAAGGCATGTTAATGTCTGCGCACTTTATTAAAAGTGGTGCAAATGACTTCTTGCGAGTGCCCTACTGTCATGAAGAGTTCTTGTGTCGCGTGATGCAGAACGTGGAATATATTGAGAGCGTTGAAGAAATTCGTCGTGTGGCCAACACCGACTATTTAACAGGTTTGCCTAACAGGCGCCACTTCTTCTACATGGTTACTGTACAACACCAAAACCTGTCTGAGGATCACGCTCTCGCCCTTATTGACCTAGACTTTTTCAAATCGATAAACGATACCCATGGCCATGACGCCGGTGACATTGTGCTAAAAGCCATGGCGGCCCTTATTGAGTTTTATTTTCCGGACGAAATTATCTCCCGCTTTGGTGGCGAAGAGTTTTGTATATACATGCCGTCAACACCACTAAAAGAAGCCTGTGAGCGTCTAGACGACTTCAGAAAAGTGGTGGAAGCGGAAATTATTCAACTGCCTAAAAGCGACATTAAAGTGACCTGCAGTATTGGGGTAAGTGGCGCCCACACTCAGCGCGTAGATAAGCTACTAAGCCTTGCCGACAAGCAGCTTTACGCCGCCAAAAATAGTGGGCGTAACCAAGTGAAGTGCGAACCACCAGATGTTCCTCAGCAAGAGCAAGCTTCACTGCTTTAGCTTTTCACTCAATCAACTGCCGCTTAGCTGTCCGACGTTTAATTAAAGACTTGTGCGCAAAAGCCCCTACTCCACCGCTAGCTTTCGCGCTTTACGCTGACTGCGGTAATTAACTAGCGAATCTGCACTAAACAAGATAAGCGCAAACCACACAAAGCCGAAGGTCACCAAGCGCGACTCTTCAAGCGGTTCGCCGTACAGGTAAACCGCCAGAATGAACATAAGCGTTGGGCCAATGTACTGAAAAAAGCCCAGCGTTGAATACATAATGCGCCTTGCTGCAGCGGTAAAACAAAGTAGTGGCGCGGTAGTTACAATGCCAGCCGCTAAAATAAGGGTATTTAGCGTGGCGTCGTTATTAAATAAGTTACTGTACTCAGAGCCAAAGAAGACCCAGTAAATAATAGCGAATGGCGAGAGCATTAAAGTTTCAATGAACAGGCCGGGTAGCGAATCTACTGCCACTTGCTTGCGCAATAAGCCGTACACGCTAAAACTTCCCGCAAGCACCAGCGCAATCCACGGCACGTGGCCGTAAGAGAAAATAAGAATAGCCACGCCAATAACGGCAAGCCCAACGGCTACACGCTGTAAGTTACGCAACCTTTCACCTAAGAAAAGTCGCCCTAAAAATACGTTGATAAGAGGGTTGATGTAATAACCAAGGCTTGCATCAAGAATATGGTCGTTATTAATTGCCCAAATAAACAAGAGCCAATTCGCCCCGAGTAACAAGCCAGCAACGAATAAAATCTGCATAACGCGCTTATTGCGAAGGGCGGCGCCCACTTTGGGCCACTGCTTTAGCGCGGCTATAAGCCCAACCAAAAGCACCACAGACCAAATTACCCTGTGCATTAGGATTTCAGCAGCCGGCAATACCATCAACTGTTTGAAATAAACAGGTGCAACACCCCACATACTATATGCGGCAATTGCACAAATAACGCCGACTTGAGCGGCACTGGCTTGCTTAGACAAGACTGACTCCAACGAAATTCGGGGGAAGAAGGCGCGTATTGTTTATCAGGTTTGGTGAATACACAACCCTTAACGCTTTCCAATGCGGCAAAGCACGTGTAACAAGCGGCATAATTAATGAAACGTAATTAACAAAAAATGAAAAAGCCCCACTAAATGTGCTCATTCAATGGGGCCTAAGATGCGTTCCTCATGAAAAAACAGGACAAGGTTTATCGCGGGAATGGTGCTACAGCAGAAACAGTGTGCCCAAACCTAAGAATGCTACAAAGCCTACAATGTCGGTTACGGTAGTCAAAATGACCGACCCCGACAGTGCTGGGTCTATTTTCAGCTTGTCCAATATTACAGGCACAAATACGCCTGCAAGTGCGGCGGCTACAATGTTGAACAGTATGGCCAAACAGATAACCAACCCTAACATGGCATCGGTAAACCAGAAATAAGCAACAACGCCAATTACCAAGGCCCAAATCACGCCATTTACGCCGCCTACTTTAAGCTCTTTCACCATCAGCGCCCGTAAGTTGGCAGGCGTGACCTGCCCCAACGCCAAGCCGCGTACAATCAGGGTTAGCGTTTGACTACCTGCAATGCCTCCCATACTTGCCACTACCGGCATCAGTACCGCAAGGGCAACCACTTGTTGAAGGGTGCCTTCAAACAATCCAATAAACCACGAAGCTAAAAATGCGGTAAGCAAGTTAATGCCAAGCCAAAGGGCACGATTTTTCGCACTTTTCGCCACAGGCGAGAATAAATCTTCGTCCTCATCCATACCGGCCGAAGCCATCACTTGGCGTTCGTAAAACTCGTTAACCAACTCACTTGCAGAGGTCACATCTAATCGGCCGAGAAGCTTGTTGTTTTCGTCAACTACCGGCAGCGACGCAAGCCCAGAACGTTGAACAAGTAGCGACGCATTCATAGTGTCGTCAGCCCCTTGAATGGTCGTCACACTTTCTTCTGACAAGTCGAATAGCGACACGTGATCTTGCGCATTGAAGAGGTGGCTAATTTTAACCAGCGCGGAAAATTGACCTGAGCGGTTCACCAAAAAAATGCTGTCACAATGCTGAGGTATGTCACGTCTTAATAAGCGTAGCCCTTCGCGCACTTTCGCGTTCGAAGGTAACACTAACTGCTCGTGGTTAACCCAGTGCCCTATTTGGTTATCGGGGAATTGTGTCGCTTCTCTGAAGTACTTACGCTCTTTAGAATCTAGTGATTCATAGGCCATGTCGACTAGGCGTTTTGGCAATGAATCGAGTAGTTCCAGTAAATCTTCTGCGTCAATATCAGCAAAAATAGATGCCCATTCGTCGTGCGGCGTATTGTCGATAAGAATTTCACGGGGGTCGCTACGCATCTCAACCAATACGTCGAGCTTACGGTCGCGAGGAATGCCTTCCCATACCGCCAAACGTTTTTCTACGGGCAACGATTCTAACAGTGATGCGATGTATACCTCGTCTTGCCCCGCAAGGGTGGCTAACAAGGTCGCCGGATCGTCACCCATACTTTCGGTAACAATCTCTTCAATTAAATCTGGTAATGGCTCTGCCATGCTACACCTCCCGTTAATACCGCTCACTTCCTTTACACAACGTAACAACAGGCATTGTGGGATGATGCAAACCTATTAAGACACTGCTATCCCAGCATATATGTACCCGTGCCAAAGGCTATATGATCGCCTTTTTCATTGTGCAATTCCATTCTACAAACCACTAATTTACTGCCCTTGCGTATAATCGTGGCTGTCGCAACAAAGCGCTCGCCTCTTCCCGGCCTTAAGTAGTCAACGCGCATATCGACTGTGCCCATGGTGGGCAATCTAACTTGAAGGTCCGCAAGGTGTTCACGTGCGGTTTGTTTGATGGTTTCTACAATTGAAACTAAACCACCGATGGTGTCTAGCATAGTCGCTGTTACACCGCCGTGTAGGATTTTTTGCATTGGATTGCCGGTCAGCGCTGGTTGCCAATCAAGGTGCAGGGAGATCCTTGTATCCAGCCCCTCTCCTTCAGTAACAAATTCCAAGCCCAGCAACTGGTTAAACGGCATAGTATCACGAAAAAGCGCAATTACATGTTTAATCATTAGTTCATGGTTTAGTGTTTCGCTGCCCTTAGCTTCGTCTTTATTAGTCGTTTTGTTATCCACTCGCTTTCCTTGATGAATTGATATTTGTAATGTGCTTATAAGCAACATTACTACCGAACGTAAGTTTGACGGAAATTCATCCAACCAATGATGTTGAATCAAAATAAATTATAAGAGCTGCTGCCCCTCTGATCAGGACTATCGCTGAATTTTAGTCTAGTTTTTTAAATTGCCCCGTGAAGACGTCGCCAAAAACGCGTAAAATCCAGCGCCATGACAACTGCAATAGCTCCATCAGAATTAGCGCCAGAAACGCAACGTGTAAAAGCACCAGAAACCGTCTTAAAAGATGTATTTGGTTACGATGCTTTTCGCGACGGTCAAGGCGAAGTCATTCACCAAGTATGTGAAGGTAAAGACGCACTTGTTTTGCTTCCAACAGGTGGTGGCAAGTCGCTGTGCTATCAAATTCCTGCGTTAGTGCGCCAAGGCACCGCTATTGTTGTGTCACCACTTATATCGCTTATGCAGGACCAAGTAGAACAGCTTAAAGCGCTGGGCGTAAAAGCTGCCTATCTCAATTCAACGCTAGAAACAGACGAACAAGCACGCATAAATGACGCACTTCAAGCAGGAAAGCTCGACTTGCTCTACGTGTCGCCTGAGCGTTTAATGCAGTACTATTTTCAGCAGTCGCTTGCGCACGCCGACATTGCCTTATTTGCCATTGATGAAGCGCACTGCGTTTCCCATTGGGGGCACGATTTCAGGCAGGATTATCGCGCTCTGGGGCAAATAAAATCTCGCTTCCCTTCTATTCCTGTGATTGGACTCACAGCGACTGCAGATTCAGCGACCCAAGCAGACATACTGACGCAGCTAAACCTTAACGACCCGCTGGTTTATAAAGGCAGCTTCGACAGACCTAATATCCGCTACCGCGTAATGAGCAAGTATAAAGCCTTTGATCAAGTTGTTGCTTACGTAAAACAACAAGAAGGTAGCGGCATTATTTACTGTAACAGTCGCGCGAAAGTCGACGATCTGCACGCTAAATTATTCAGACAAGGTTTTCGCTGCGCGGCCTATCACGCGGGTATGGATAACGACGAGCGAGAGCTGGTACAACGCCAGTTTCTTAACGATAAAATTGATATTGTGGTGGCTACCGTTGCCTTTGGCATGGGTATCAACAAATCGAACGTGCGTTATGTGGTTCACCACGACGTTCCGCGCAGTGTTGAAAGCTATTATCAAGAGACCGGCCGAGCGGGGCGAGACGGCTTGGAGTCAGAAGCTTTATTGTTGTTTGATGAAAAAGATGCAGCCCGCGTAAAACAGTGGATAGAGCAAGGGGAAATAGCCGAGCGCAACCAAATAGAGTTACAAAAATTTGCGGCTATGGAAGCTTTTTCAGAAGCGCAAACCTGTCGTAGACAAGTACTCCTGAATTACTTTTCGCAGTTCAGTGACAGCGCCTGTAGCAACTGCGACATTTGCCTAGACCCACCTAAGATGATCGACGGTTTGGTGATTGCACAAAAAGTACTGTCGTGTGTACTTCGGCTCTCACAGCAAGCCTCTAGCCAGTATGTCATTGATGTCTTGCGAGGCAAGCAGCTTAGGCGCCTTCAGGAAGCAGGTCACCACCAGCTTTCCACGTACGGCATAGGTAAAGATAAATCGGATAGCTACTGGCACAACATTATCAACCAGCTTGTTCATAAAGGCCTTATACGCGTTGATATTACCGCCCATGCCGCATTGCGCTTAACCGAGGCCGCTCGGCCTGTGCTAAAAGGTGAAGTAGCGGTTCAGCTTGCCGTTCCGCGACTTGAATTTAAGCCCGACAAGAAAAAAGCAAAACAAGCGCCTGCCAATTACGATAGAACGTTGTTCACCCGTCTTAAGCACCTACGCAAAGTGTTGGCCGAAGAAAATGAAGTGCCGCCGTATGTGGTATTTAGTGACGCCACCTTAGTGGATATGGCGTGTAAACTCCCCACTACGCGCAACACCTTGCTTGATGTAAGTGGCGTAGGCCAAACCAAACTCGAGCGCTATGGTGAGGCTTTTATCCAGCTTATTGATGATTACATAAATCGAGAGCACTGAGGGCTTGCAGGCCAACTAGATTCTGTTTTCCAGCTGGCCGCAGGGTTTGCACAAAGTAAAAGTGCACGCAGTAGAGATAAACACACTAGGCGTAAGCGTATTCTCCCCCTTTCTCAAGCGCAGCTTTGTAGGCTTCTCTGGCATGAACTCGTTTTACGTAACCTTGAATGGCAGTAAAGTCCTTCGCACGCCCGCTGGCTACCAACGACTCTAACGGAAATATCATTTGAACATCAGCGCCGCTGGGTGCGTCACCCGCAAACCAAGTATTTTTCGATAAGTAAGATTCCACATAGCGTAAGCTCTGCGCTAAATTAGGGCCATAATAGGCATTTAAAATACCGTCTATCAGTTTGTTAGTAATTGGCTTAATAAAGAAAGGCTTCGAACCTTTTTGACGCGCTTTCTCCAGTACTAAGTTTGCCACTAGTGGCGGCATTAGCGAACCTTCAGCGAAATGCAGCCAAAACCAATACTGTTGAAGTGCCTCTGGGTCTTGAGGTACAGAAAATGCGTCTGTAGCGTGATGGCGAACAAGGTATTCCACAATAGCACCAGACTCGGCAATAGCACCGTGCGGCGTAGTAAGCACCGGAGAGCGTCCCAGCGGATGAACAGCGCGCAATGAATCCGGCGCTAGGTTTGTTTTACTGTCTCGTTGATAGAATTCTATTTTGTACTCTACGCCTAGCTCTTCAAGAAGCCACAAAATTCGCTGCGAGCGAGAGTTATTTAAATGGTGAAGTGTTAGCATACCCCGTCCTTAATACGCTTAGATTAACGCTATTGTTTTTGTGTTGTACTATATACACTTTATAAAGCAAGCAGGTTTACAATAACCAGCGAATTGATAAGTTCTATGCAAAATCTCACCAAAGAAGACATTCAACAGCACGCCGTGGTTAACGAACAAAGCGTAGAAATCCGCGTTGCATTACCTTTAACGCCTCTTAAAACTCAGCAGTGGGCAGAGCAGTTTTGTGAACTTTTTCACTTTTCACTATCCGACGCAGATTGGGGAGCCGATCGCTTTCAGGCGCTTGTTACCACCCAATCCAGCAATACAAATTTTCAATGCATACTTTGCATTGAGTGGCTTTGCGAGGCGATTTGGCTGGAACCGGTAGGCACTCAACAATCACCGAATGCGATCTACCAGTATCTTCAAAACACGTAAGTATTACCGTGCCTTTTTCTTTCTGTTTGGCTTTTAGGACAGACTAGTATTATTCTATAGAAAACACATAATTAGCGCTTCAAGGATCATGCTAGTGCCAATCTCCCAGCTAACAAAGTACGTTGCAGCTTTGCTCATTAGTTGGGTGGTTCTAAGCATAAACGCCCTTGCTAGCCCGCGGCTTGTTATCGATGAGTCTTTCGAAAGGGAAATCATCAACCATTATGCTCGGGTATCAATTGCACCTAATAGCGCAACCTATTTTGATGTATTGACGGGAAGCTTCACAAAAACACCAACAGCAACGGCTTCTTCAACAGAACGTGTGTGGTATTCAACAGAGCTTGTCCACTCTGGCTATAGTGCCATTCCCTTAGTGCTTAATATCGACCGTCTAAACGTTGACGATTTGCAGATTTATCTTCTAGACAGCAGCCAGCGAATTATAAAATCGTACCGTTATCAAGCCGGTAAAGGTGACTATTCGTTAAGACAACCGCTTCCAAATATCAGGCTTGCTTTCACCCTTCAACCATACCAAGACGCTCGGTTACTAATCGCAGTGAAAGACGAGGGGCTAAAGTACTTTCCAATGTCACTATGGGAGCGAGACCTGCTTGCTCAACACGACACTAATATGCTGACTTTGCTTGGTGCTGTGTCGGGTGTGATGGCACTCATTGCTTTCTATTTTCTTTTTTCCTACTTATATCAGCGTATCCCTACCCGCTTCTGGCTAACCATGTCGTCATTGGTGCTTATTGCATTATTGTTCATTACAGAGGGTGGCCTCGCGTTTTGGCCTAGCCTGACTAACGCCAGCGAGCATTTTTACGCCGTATGCTTCGGCGTATTACTACTGTGTATTGGAAAAGTGACTCATCACCTGTTCTCTCGTGTGCCTTTTGTTTTAAGACTGCTAAATTATGCCCTACCTATTGCTGCTACCATTTACTGTTTTACCGTAAATGCTTATATGGTCACAATCACGCTGCTTATACTCACTGCGGCGATGGGTTTGTATCACGTTACCCTTGCTCTTATCTTTAAAGACAAAGGCAGTAGTGTTGTCAGCACCACTTATATTCTGGCCTGGCTATCTTTCTTTGCGTTTTACGCTTTGGTGACCCAAAACCTTTTCAGCGACCTTATTTATACTGTCGATGTCGCGATGGGAATGCTGTTTTTCTTAACCTTGGGTTTCCTGTGTTTTGGATTTGCGGTCATCACAAAAGAGCAGGTACTCAATCAACATAAGCTCTCCTCTCAAGCTGAAACAATTTCTAGCTTAAATCACTTTTATGACTTGTTCCGAAACTCCGCTGAAGGACACTACACATCAACCTGGGACGGTAAGCTTATTTCAGTTAACCCTGCGATGTGCACGGTGTTTGGGTATGAGAATGAGGAAGAAATGCTTAGCGAGGGGGCAAGCACAAAAGCCTTTTACGCATCACCAGAAGACAGACATGTATTGTTAGGTGAGATATCACAGCAAGGCCACGTCACCAGAAAAGAGATACGGGGAAAACGTCGGGACGGCACAGAGTTCTGGTTTTCATTGTCTTGCCAGATCCGCGAGAACGATGAAGGAACTTACCTGTACGGCTCAATTATTGATATCACGGAAAAAAAGCAATCCGATTTAAGCCTTCAGTATTTGGCCACTCACGACTCACTAACCGGCGTATACAACAGACGGCAATTTGAATCTGTCTTCAAGGAAAAAGTACATAACCACAGCGCGTTACCTGTGTGCCTACTCTTTTTAGATTTAGACCGATTTAAAGTCGTTAACGACACCTGCGGTCACAAAGCGGGAGATGTACTCATAAAAGACGTCGCCCGCCTGATTGAAAATACGCTGCTACCCAACGCGCAGCTAGCAAGACTCGGGGGTGATGAGTTTGGCGTTATCTATTCAGATTTAGATGCTGATGCGGTTTATCTCAATGCAGTGAAAATTCTCAATGCAGTACAGGCCTATCGGTTCATGTGGGATAACCGAATATTCAACCTAGGCGTAAGTATTGGCATGGTTGTGTGCGACGATAGTAACGTTAGCTCAGGGCAGTATTTAAGTATGGCTGACGCCGCCTGTTATTTTGCCAAAGAGCAAGGCAGAAATCAGGTGCATAGATATAATAAAGATAATGAGAGCATGCAGCGCTATCAGCGTGAGCTGGACTGGGTCTCTTCTATAAACAACGCCTTGGAAGAAGGGCGCTTTGAACTTTATTACCAGTCATTAAGACCTTTGAGCAAAGCCAGCGATGGGCACTATTATGAAGTGCTACTGCGCCTAAGGGAAAAAGACGGAAAAATTGTTGAGCCCGCTAATTTTTTACCCACGGCAGAGCGCTTTGAAATGAATGTAAATGTCGACAAATGGGTAGTCACAAATACGTTCAAATGGCTGTCTGAAAACCCTGAACATCTCGCTGAGTTAAGGCGATGCAGTATAAACCTTAACTGCCATTCATTAGCAGACAGAGATTTTACGCTATTCATTTTAAACGCTTTCGAAACCTTTAATATTCCTTACAACAAGATCTGTTTCGAGGTGATCGAGTCGGTAGCGATAATAAAAATGGAGGACACCCTTGCCTTTATGCGCACTTTTAATCGCCTTGGGTGTTCGTTTGCCCTAGACGACTTCGGTAGCGGCTTCTCTTCGTACAGTTACCTTAAGAGCTTGCCGGTTAATCAGGTAAAGATTGACGGTATGTTTATCAAGGATATGCTGAACGACAGTGTAGATACGGCTATGGTTGCGTCAATCAATGATGTAGCGAAAGCCATGGGTATGCAAACCGTTGGGGAATTCGTTGAAAATGAAGGCACCATGGCACAACTTGGCAAAATGGGCGTTGATTTTGCCCAAGGCTATAGCGTTGCAAAGCCTGCCCCGCTGCGAGAGTTTACGCCACTTTAATAACTGCACTTAATATACGTCTTACGAAAAAAGTGATAGCACTAGCGTCAACTCGCGTATAATAAAATGGTAGACTTGCAAAAAAAGAAGTCATCCCCACTTATTGCCTACTGTCCAAAGTGTAGAAGTAACATGAGTAGCAAACAGCCTAAATACGAATATGTCAGTACCGCAAAATTACCCACTCGCATGGGTGATTTTAAAATACACGGCTTTGTTGAAGCCAGCGGCCAAGAACACGTTGCCCTTTCTTATGGAGAGTGGAAAGAAGACGACGTAGTGCCAATTCGTATCCATTCAGAATGCTTAACAGGCGATTCTTTATTTAGCACTCGTTGTGACTGTGGCTTTCAATTAGAAAAAGCCATGCAAAATATCGTCGATAATGGTCACGGTGTGCTTTTATACCTTCGCCAAGAAGGTCGCGGTATTGGTCTTTTAAATAAAATTCGCGCCTACAACCTTCAAGATAGCGGTATGGACACGGTAGAAGCTAACGAACATCTTGGATTTGACGCCGATTTAAGAAGTTACGATATCTGCAAGCTGATGCTAGATACGCTGAATGTGAAGCATGTTGAGCTTATGACAAACAATCCGAAAAAGTTGGCAGCACTAAAAGCGCTTGGTATAGACGTGGTTGCACGTAAGCCTATTGACCACGGTATCACCAAAGACAACAAGCATTACTTAAAGACGAAAACAGAAAAGCTTGGGCACGCTTTCGACCCCCACGTTTTCAAATAGACAAGTTATTTAAAAACGCCCACACCAATGTGGGCGTTTTCTATTCAGCTTGGGTTAATCATAGACTGGTTATAACGTATACAGACTTACCATTTAGCGCGCGAAAAGCCGTTGCTCATGCGCTAAGGAGAATGTATGAAAAACATAACCTTATCTGTGATTGTCGCACTGTCTAGTGTTTCAGCGCTACCTGTCATCGCCCAGTCGAACGCCAACCTTGCACATGTTTCTGCGTCAACGCAGCAATATTCTGACGCTGAATTAGACAGTGTACTTGCGCCCATTGCGCTTTATCCTGATACCCTGCTTACTCACATACTGATTGCGGCTACCTACCCGCTTGATGTAGTTGCAGCCGACCGCTGGCGCCAAAGCAACAAGCATTTAACCCCGGAACAGGTCGAAAATGTGCTGGCGAGTGTTAACTGGGATCCCAGCGTAAAAGCACTTGCTCCGTTCACCGACTTACTCAGCACCATGGCGAATGATCTTCAGTGGTTACAGCAACTTGGTGATAACGTATTAATTGATCAAAGCCGTGTGCTAGACCGCGTGCAGGTGCTTCGACAACACGCCCTCAACACTGGCAATCTGGTGACCAATGACTACATTGAAGTTGAACGGGAACGTGAGCCTACTCGCGAAATAATTTACATTGAGCCCCGTCAGCGGGAAGTGGTGTATGTGCCTTATTACGACCCACATGTTGTGTACGGTCACTGGTGGCACACAACTTCACCAGTTCGCTGGCGTCATCACGTAAGCTATCATCATCATAGCAATGTCTATTGGTCTCCAAGCATCCATCTTTCTACGTTCTTTTTCTTTGGTAGCGTGCATTGGCATAACCGCCATGTGGTTATTCACCGCGAGCCTGTACGCCGGTATTATCACGGTAGCCCAAGAAAACGCGTAATAAGCCGAGACTATCGTCGCTGGGAACACAACACGGTGCATCGTCGTGCGCGTTACTCTACTCGAGTAGTTCACAATGCGCCTTCGCGATATGAACATGCGGGTGTGTCGCGGGCAAAGCACTTGTCGAATAAACACGCTAGCACGTTAAACACATCGAAACGCCACAATGACAAAAATACCGTAAGACCCATTGCGCGCACGGAAAATATCAAGGCAGTAAGACGCACTATTGAACCAAAAAAGGTAACGCCACTAAGAGAAAGTCGTTTTCAGAACAAGCAAGACTCGGTAAGCCGCAAACAATCCATTGAGCACGCGCTAAAACGCAATCAAGCGGCGAGCAGAAGCGAGAAGCCGACTAGAGACCGGACGCTAAGCCAGTTAAAGCGGGACAAACCCGCTCGGATATCAACGCCGTCAGAGTCGAAGCGATATGCTAATAGAGAAAACACGCTAAAACGCCCAGCTAAACAAAACATAAATCGAGAGCGATTTGAAAGAACGAGTCCGCAAAACAAGCCGGTGGCTCGAGAGAGCAGTAAGCCAAGACGAATTGAGCGGGCGAGTACTTCTTCAGTTAGCCGTGCTCAAGTTAAGAATTCTGAATCAAGCAGAAACAGGACGATAAAGCAGGGACGAACTGAGAAGACGCTGCGTTAGCACTAAATTAGAGCGTTAGTTTCCTATCAGTAAGCCAGCAAACCTATAATTTGCTGGCTTCACTTTTCATTTATTCAACGCTTAGGCCCTATTCAAATGAAAGCTTATCAATGCGTCGACAAAGCGCTGGGGAGACTGTTCATCTAAATTGAAGTAAAGAGAGGGCTCAATAAGTTCAAGTTCCATTATCGCCCAGCCACTGCCCTGCCTGACTAAATCAACCCGTGCATAAAGTGCTTCGCAAGGCATTGCTGATAATGCTTTCTGGGCAATATCAAGTTGTTCTTCATCTACGGCTACGGGATGTAAGCTCCCCCCGTGCTCTTCTTGTACGCGAAAATCGCCTTTCTGCGGCACCTTTTTAATGGCATGGCTGTACTTCCCTCCAAAATAGAAAAGCGAGTACTCCCCTTCTTCAACCACGCTATTTAAGAAAGGTTGAATCATGAAATCACGTTGATTAAACGTATCAGAAAGCGCCTGTTGCTGTTCATGCCAATTTGAGACCGAGAGCTTAAACGTATCATCAGCATTAGCGCTAAGCGTAGGTTTAACCACCACAGTGTCGCAATTGAAATGGGAAAAGGCCTCATCAATAACACTGTTATTAAATGCATTACTCCACCGTGTCCTTACAATAGGCACGCCCTTGTCCTGTAGGTCTTTTAAGTAGTGCTTTTCAATATTCCACTGCATAAGAGGCAATGGATTGAGCAAGGTTGCGCTCGACGCATCAATTTGAGTCAAACAAGCCAGAAAGGCCTCTGCATGCTGCTGATAATCCCACGTACTGCGCACAATCACGTAGTCAAACCTATCCCAGTTCTCTGACTGACTATGCCAAGATATGGTTTCTACAGACCAACCGTTATCATTGAAAAACGGGATCAAAAGCTCGTCGTACACAAAGAAGTCTTCAAGGTGGTCAGTAGAAAGAAAGGCGATAGCAGGCATGATTGTGTCCTTTAGCTTATTTAGGCATTCGAAGATTAAACTTTTTTAATAACAGTAACTTCTATACAAAAGTTAAATGGCGTAAAAACCGTGACTTACGTAAACTGTGGCGAAGTTAGCACACCCCTTATTTTTAACCTACACTTAATCCCAAATACTTGTCGGAGATTGGCATGCAGTATCCTTGGCTCCTAGAAGGTCACAAGATTTTTCGCGTTGTAATTGTTATCCAACTGCTAATTGCGATTGGCACCGGTTTTTATACTGGCGAGATTCTTCCTGCATTTGTTCTTGGTATTCCAATTGCTGCCGTACCACTTGTACTTAGTTTGCAAAATCCCTATTCAGCGATAAGTCGCCATGCGATGGCTATCGGTGTTCAACTGCTAACAGCCCTCCACATCCACCAGTCATTCGGGTTAATTGAAGTCCACTTTGAAATCTTTGTTCTTCTAGCATTTCTTTCCTACTTTAGAGACTGGAAAGTGGTGGCAACCGGCACCGCAGTCGTTGCTGTCCATCATATTTCGTTCTTCTTTTTACAAGCGGGCGGCGCGCCGTTATTTATTTTTGAAGAAGGTCACGTAACCTTTCCTATCTTGCTGATGCACGCCGTATTCGCGCTTTCTGAGGGCGGTGTTTTGATGTACATGGCTAAACAAAGTCATCAAGAAGGTGCCGGTGCGGCTGAACTGCGCTTAGCTATTGAGACCATGCAAAAGGGTGACGGTAGACTCGATTTATCTATTGAACTTAACCGAGGCCACAAGATTGTGAGACCTTTCGCAGAGCTCATCGACCAAGTAAAAGCATTAATTGAGCTTGCTTCAAATTTAACAGACGAAGTTGTTAGAGGCTGTGACAAGATGGAGCTGGCGGCAAACAACATGTTTGAAATCAGCAGAAACACTGACCAAGAGATTGCCATGGTATCGGCATCGTCAGAAGAAATCGCACAAACGATGCAGCTGTCTACCGAACAAACAACCCTTGCCAGCGACAAAGCCTCTGCGGCACAAAGTTCTTCGCAGACTACGCGCGACTCTATTTCCAACACAAGCCGCACCATAGATTCGCTGCGCAACACATTAAATGCGGCAGCGCAGACAAACTCGGCGCTTAACGAGCAGTGCGCGCATATTTCTGACGCAATGCGCTCCATCACCGCCGTTGCCGAGCAAACTAACTTGCTTGCGTTGAACGCAGCAATCGAGTCAGCCCGCGCAGGGGAACACGGCAGAGGTTTTGCCGTTGTTGCCGATGAAGTACGCACTTTGGCTATTCGCTCAAAAGAAAGTGCAGACCAAATCACAAGTATTACTGAGCAGCTAGTTGCCCAAACCGCCAGTTCAGTCGAACAAATGCAAACCTGCATTCAGCTGGTTGATGAAGCCGTTGTATCGAGCGATAACGCCACTTCAGCCATGACCCAGATCATGCAGCAAATTCGCGAAGCGAGCGAAAGCATGACCGAAATAGCGACATCAGCGGTGGAGCAAGAAACCGCATCGTCTTCTATAGCGCAAAGTACGGCGCGATTAAGCGAATTCACTTCTGAGGAACTGGCTACCGCTGAATCGCTAGCAGGCGAAGTTGAGGTGTTGTCACAAATCTCTCAACGCATGCGCAGTGCTATCGAGCGATTTAAGCTTTAACCAAAGCGCTAGAAGCACGCTGTTGGCATTTGGGTTATGCATAAAAAAACAAGCTGGATACTTTTGTTGTTATGGGCGGTGAGTTTACTCACCGCCTTGTTGGTTTACGGTCAGCGCCAGCTTTCTTCCTTCGACCCAAATGGTGATTTACTTCACCGCACAACAGCGCCTAATTTTGACGCTTCACTTGTCGAACTACTAAACGAACAAAACATTGCCCCTGGTTCTGTTATTCATGTGGGAACGCAGTCTCGTTGCTACTGTGAAACGTTAACTACACCTCACCAAACTCAGCTATTAACAAAGCTAGGAAATGACTTTCATCAAGTCAGAGTGAATATAGAAGACGTACCAGAACTCGCCGCTATGCTTGATGCAGTGCCCGCGCTTATAGTTTTAGACATGCAAAATCAGCTTCGCTATTTAGGTCCATACGCAACGGGCTACGGATGCTTTACCGGAAAGAACCTTGTCGAACAGGTTGTAAGCTATACCACACAACTCCCCTACAACGGTGCGGTAATTAACACTGATGCAACTGGATGCTTCTGTTAAACCCTTGGCATGGATTATGTAACTTATCTTTGTATATCGTGATATCACTATGAATATGGCAGAAGGCGCGCATATTTTGCGCACTAGGTGCCACTTCGTGAAAGGTTTACAAGGAGTCCACAATGTCAAAGCGCGCCGTTCTTTATCGCATGGTTACCCCTGATCACATTTGTCCCTTCGGACTTAAGTCGAAAGATTTGCTAGAAAGAAAGGGCTACGATGTTGAAGACCATCACTTGTCCAACCGAAGTGAAACTGACGCTTTTAAAGAGAAGCACAATGTGAAAACCACGCCGCAAACGTTTATCGATGATAAGCGAATTGGTGGCTATGATGACTTACGAGATTATTTCAATTTGAAGCAAGAAAGTGAGTTCGGTTCGCGCTACACACCTATCATTGTGATTTTTTCTTTAGCCGCCCTTGTAGTATTTGCGCTCATGCTAAAAGGTGGACTCCCGACAGGTCTTGAACCTTTCATAATGAATTTCATTGGCGTCACCATGGTGATCCTCGCATTACAAAAACTACAGGACATTGTAGCGTTCTCAAATCAATTCATTACCTATGACTTACTTGCAATGAAGCACGTAAGGTACGCGTATGTGTACCCTTTCGCAGAAGCGTTTGCTGGGCTTGGTATGCTAGCGGGGCTTCCCGCACTATTAGTTTCCCCCGTTTCTATTTTTATCGGTGCAATAGGTGCAGTTTCAGTTATTAAAGCGGTATACATCGATAAACGTGAACTTAAGTGCGCCTGTGTGGGCGGTAATTCAGACCTTCCTCTTGGGTTTATCTCGCTTACCGAAAACCTTGCCATGTTAGGTGCTGGCCTTTACATGCTTACACGGTGGATAGCCTAAGTTAAATGAAGGCTGATGCACCGGTGTTGAGCTGGTATCTATTACCGTGTTTACCCGTTGAATTAACAACACGATAATTCACTTGCTATGAGACCCTATTGAGTTTCTTCAATAGGGCGGCTCATACCTTTAAGGTGCGACACCACACTGCGGCCTAGTGCACTTAAATCGTAGCCACCTTCTAACATGCTGACTATGCGACCATGGCAACACTCGTCAGCCACTGCGCGAAGTTGTTGGCTTATCCAGAAATAATCGTCTTCCACCAGTCGCAAATGCGCCATAGGATCTTCTGCGTGGGCATCAAAACCCGCTGAGATAAAAATCAGCTCAGGTTGAAAGTTGCGCAATGCGTTAAACCAGTGCTGCACTTTTTCTCTAAATACTTCACCTGTAGAGCCTGCTTCTAGCGGCACAGAAAGAATATTACTTGCCGACACCGGTGAACCACTGTGTGGATAAAAAGGATGCTGGAAACTGCTGCAAAGCATGATGCGTTGATCGCCAGCAACAATTTGCTCGGTACCGTTTCCGTGGTGAACATCAAAATCGATTATGGCAACGCGCTTTAGTTCATAGTTTTGAAGGGCATAGCGCGCAGCTATAACAATGTTATTAAAAATACAGAAGCCCATGGCGCTGTCGTATGTAGCGTGGTGACCTGGCGGCCTTGTCGCGCAGAACGCCTGCCTGTCACTGCCTTCCATAACCCAATCCACCGCATTACATCCCGCACCAGCCGACTCAAGTGCTGCATTTAAGCTGTGTCGCATCAAGCCGGTATCTTCGTCTAACCATGCCACGTTATCCTTGCGTTCGGAATAGAGCGTTTTTTCGTGGTCGCTAAATATGGACTGAGCCGCATGCTCAAACACACTTTTCACATAGTAAGGGTCGTGGGCTAGCTTAAGATAAGCTTCAGCAATAGGCGTAGCATCAGCGTGCTCACACACCATATCGAGTCCAGAAGACAGTAATTGGTCGTCTATGGCGAACAGGCGATCCGGTGACTCGGGATGATCTTTCCCTAAGTCGTGTTTAGTGCCGTGTTTTCCGCGAAAAATTTTAATTGTCATGCGAGTGATGCCACATCTAGTACTAACTCTATGTCACTGGGGTCGCCAGTGAACTTCCGTTTAAATTGCGCTTGCTCGAAAATGGCAATCATCGGGCTGTTGTCGCCACGCACGTAGGCCATCATCTTTGCAATGCCTCGTTTTTTCGCAACGTTGATCAATTCGTTTAGCAGCCTGCTTGCCATCCCCTTCCCTTGCTGGGTTTCACGGGTAACAAACGCTGCTTCACAGGTATTGTCATTTGGATTGAAGTAAAAACGCCCTACTGCGTGAATGGTAATACGGGAGCCTTCTTGCCTTACAATACATAACGCCGCATCTGAGCTTTGATCCACCGACACTAAATTACACGACTTTTCGCGCGACATTTGCTTCGGGTCGTAGTTGTAACGCAGCCTTAGTGTTTCTTTCGTATGGGAGTAAAAGAATTCCTGCAAACGCCTTTCATCGGCGGGGTTCAGCGGGCGCATGTAATAGGTTTCCCCCTGAATATTCAGTTTTTTAAGCTGAATAGCACCCAGTTCTGGAATATCGGTTGGGTACTTTTCCTGATAATGAGGTACCCAATAATGCTGTCTTACTTCTTCTAAGAGCGCTGCACGGAATTTGGGGTGTGCCACACGAATAAGTTCCAATGCACGCTCTCGAATGCTTTTGCCTTTAAGCGATGCTATGCCGTATTCGGTCACCACGTACTGAACATTCCCTCGCGAAGTAACAACACCCGCCCCTTCACTTATACGGGGTGTGATACGGGAAATGGTTTCATTCTTGGCAGTAGAAGGCAGCGCTATAATCGCTTTCCCACCTTTACTGATAGACGCGCCCGTTACGAAATCAACTTGCCCGCCTATGCCACTGTAAAAGTCGTAGCCCAATGAATCGGCGACGACCTGACCGGTTAAATCCACTTCAAGCGCACTGTTAATGGCAACCATATTATCGTTCTTGGCAATATTGGTGGGTTTGTTTACGTAGCTACTTGGATAAAACTCGATGTGAGGGTTGCTGTCGATTAAATCGTAAAGCTGGCGAGTACCAATAGCAAAGCTAGTAACAATTTTACCGGGGTGGAAAGTCTTCTTCTTGTTGGTGATAGCGCCCGACTCCAACAGTTCAATAATACTGTCGGTGAGCATTTCGCTGTGAATGCCTAGGTCTTTATGGTTACACAGATATTTAAGGGTGGCACTCGGTATTTTCCCAATACCAAATTGCAACGTAGCACCGTCGTCCACCAGCATAGATACATACTGACCAATTCGCTCTGCCACCGAATCGATAGGCGGCGGCGTTACTTCAACAAGCGGCTCTTCGGCTTCAATGCAGGCCGTTATTTCGCTGATATGAATATAAGAGTGCCCGGCGGTTCTTGGCACCTGAGGATTAATTTGAGCAATGACCTTTTTGCTTTGTCTGATTGCTGACATAGCAATATCCACTGCAGGACCTAGTGAGCAATAGCCGAATTCATCGGGTGGGCTTACGTTAACCAGCGCAGCATCCAGTGCCAGCGTACCGTCGCTGAATAAGCTTGATATTTCAGACAGGAAAACGGGGGTATAGTCAGCACGGCCCTCATCGACCGCCTTACGCATGGCTTCGCCACCAATGAAGAATGTATTCGCTTTAAAGAGGTTTTTATACTCTTCTTTCACCCATCGGGTGTCGCCTAAAGCCAGCATATGAACCAGCTCGATGTCGCTAAACCCTTCGCTGTTATCAATGAGATGCTGCACTAGTGCATGCGGCACCGAGGCATTTCCGCCAACAAAGACACGGCAACCAGACTTTATCAGCGACGACCATTGTGGCGCTTGAGGTAAACTAAATGTCATTTCCATCTGCCCTGTTTTAAGCAATAACTCATCATGCCATAAAAACAGGCGCTTTCCCGCATTTGCGTAAGCGTGAACTATAAGCGATTGGTCGTAGGCTTACCGATTCATCATTAGTATCGAAATTTTTCCAACCAATTTCTGAAAAACGGAGAAATAACAGATTTGCTATTCGCTAGGCGATGGCCGTCATTAAGTAATAAGAGCTGAGCTTTTTGATGGCGCGCGTACTTTAAGCTATTTTCGATAGGCACGATATCGTCATTCCAGCCGTGCACTAAGCTCACATAGCCGTCGTAGGGGAACCGTTGAATTTCGTAGTTTGGCAAATACAGTGCAGGAGCCATAAGGAATACCCCTCGTGCCGAGATTTGGCTTGCTGCGGCAAGTGATACATAGCCACCCATGCTTGAGCCAACCAGAACAACATCATTGCACTTTTCAGCAATAAACTCTTTAAGCCGCGCTAGGCGAGCTTCCGGGCAGTCGAGATCTTGATAATCAATACTCTCGACGCCAAAACCCATATCGCTCGCTACATTTGAAAGCGTTGTTATTTTACTGCCCCATGGACCGCTTTCTTTGCCGTGAGAAAAAACAACGGTGGTCATTACCGATATCCCTATTCAAAAATGAAAAGTTTTTCCCACTCTAGCGCACTTGCTTGTTACTTGTCTTCCCTGTGAAAGAGTTTTTCTACCAGCACATAGAACATAGGCACGAAGAAAATCGCCAAGAAAGTAGCGGCGAACATACCACCCATAACCGCAATACCTATTGCATTTTGGCTCGCTGCGCCTGCTCCGCTAGCTAGTGCTAACGGCGTTACCCCCAAAATAAACGCCATTGACGTCATTAGAATTGGGCGGAAACGCTGAGAGGCAGCATTTGAAACCGCAGTCATTAAATCTTCGCCGTTTTCGTACTGCTCTTTTGCAAATTCGACAATAAGAATAGCGTTTTTCGCCGCCAAACCTACGGTAGTCAAAAACGCTACTTGCAGGTACACATCGTTCGGCAAGTTGAAAATAAACGCAGCGGTTACCGAGCCAAGAATACCCAAAGGCACCACCAACATAACGGCGAATGGTACAGACCAGCTTTCGTACAGGGCCGCTAAGCACAAGAAAACAATCAAGATTGAAAGTGCATAAAGCATAGGCGCTTGCGAGCCTGCTTCCTGCTCTTCATAAGATAGGCCTGACCATTCAATTGCAAAGCCTGGCGGTAACTGCTCAACCAATTTCTGCATTTCAGCCATTGCTTCACCCGAAGAGATACCTTCAGCAGCACTACCTTGAATATTGACAGACGACACGCCGTTAAAACGCTCTAACTTAGGTGAGCCATAAACCCATTCAGTGGTCGAGAACGTGTTAAACGCCACCATCTCGCCGTCGCTGTTGCGAACAAACCACTTATCCAAGTCTTCAGGGGTCATGCGATGAGGCAAATCTGCCTGCATGTAAACACGCTTAATTCGACCTTTATCAATGAAGTCATTTACGTAGCTGGACCCCCACGCTATTTGAAGCGCGTTATTGATCTCACTTAAATTCAATCCAAGTGCCGACGCTTTCTCGCTATCAATATTGATTTTAAATTGAGGTACGTCACTTAAACCATTGGGGCGAACGCCAGCCAGCTTTGGATTCTGCGCTGCCATGCCCAACAGCTGATTACGCGCATTCATCAGCGCTTCGTGACCATTTCCACCACGGTCGACAAGCTGCATATCAAAGCCCGTTGCATTACCTAGTTCCATGATAGGCGGAGGCACTATAGGAAAGGCTGAGGCATCTTGAATTTGGCTAAACGCGCCAAAAGCTCGGTTCATCACTGCAAACGCAGAATTATTTTCGTCTCTTACGCTCCAGTCGTTGAAGTTTAAGAAAGCCATACCCGCGTTTTGCGCCTGACCCGCAAAGCTAAAGCCCACAACCGCGAACATGCCGTTAACCGCGTCTTGTTCTTGTTCAAGAATATAGTCTTCCACTTGCTTGATAGACTCGAGCGTACGGCCAGCTGTTGCACCAGGCGGTGTGCTTACCAACACCATCATACGCCCTTGGTCTTCATCTGGAAGAAACGCGCCAGGAAGCTGGCTGAAAATAAATGCCATACCACCTACCAGCAAACCATAAACAACGAAATAGCGCTTAAAGCGTTGCGCCATGTGAGTTGTTGTCTTTTGATAGCGATCGCGGCCTTTGTTAAACGTGCGGTTAAACCAGCCAAAGAAGCCTTTGTTCTTGTCATGGTTTTCCGGATGCTTTTTCAATAACGTGGCGCACAAAGACGGTGAAAGGACAATGGCGACCAATACCGAAAATGCCATAGCCGACACGATAGTAACCGAGAACTGACGATAAATAGCGCCTGCTGAGCCGCTGAAGAACGCCATTGGGATAAATACCGTTGAAAGCACGGCCGCAATACCAACAAGTGCACCTGTGATTTGAGTCATCGACTTTTTAGTGGCTTCGGCAGGTGAGAGACCTTCCTCTTCCATAATACGTTCAACGTTTTCCACCACCACGATGGCATCATCTACGAGCAGGCCGATAGCAAGTACCATAGCAAACATGGTTAGCACGTTAATACTAAAGCCAAATGCCAGTAGCACAGCAAAGGTGCCGAGCAATACCACAGGTACCGCAATGGTAGGAATCAACGTTGCACGCCAATTTTGAAGGAACAGTAGCATCACCAAGAATACCAGTACTACCGCTTCAATAAGCGTATGTACTACCGACTCGATAGAAAGCTCGATAAAAGGAGAACTATCAACCGGGTAAACCACTTTAACTGTATCTGGCAAATTCGAGCGCAGTTCTTCAACTCGGGCTTTTACTGCCTTAATGGTATCTAGTGCGTTCGCGCCAGAGGCAAGGCTTATCGCCATACCTGATGCAGGCTTGCGATCGTACCGAACAATAACGTCGTAGCTTTGCGCACCCAGTTCAACACGCGCAACGTCACGCACGCGAACCTGTGAACCATCGGTATTTACACGAAGTACGATGTTTTCGAAATCTTCAACGGTTTGAAGGCGACTTTGCGCTTGAATTGTCGCGTTAATTTGCTGATTTTCTATTGCAGGCATACCACCTAGTTGACCAGCAGACACATCTGTATTTTGTACCTGAACAGCGCCTTGAACGTCAGTAGGTGTAAGATTGTAGCTGTACAGTTTATCTGGATCTAACCATATACGCATTGAACGCTGCGCACCGAATACCCGTACATTTCCCACACCATTAACACGGGAAATCGGGTCGCGAAATTGAGAAACTAACAGGTCGCTCAGGTCATATTGCGTCATTGAGTCGTCTTCAGAATAGAAGCCAACTGCCAATGCAAATGCGCTATTTGCTTTAGTTACGGTTACCCCTTGTTGCTGTACTTGAGTAGGCAACAGTGGCAGTGCACCCTGCACCTTATTCTGGGTTTGTACTTGCGCAATATCAGGGTCAGCACCAGGCTCAAAAGTGAGCGTAATAGACATGCTGCTGTTCGAACTGCTTGCCGAGAAATAACGTAGGTTATCAATTCCCGTCAGGCTTTGTTCTATTACCTGAGTAACCGAGTTCTCTACGGTTTCTGCAGATGCTCCAGGATACGTTGCTGAGATAGTCACCGAGGGCGGTGCCACCTTGGGATATTGTTCAATGGGGAGTGAGGTAATTGCCAACACACCCGCCATCATTGTGATAATTGCCAGCACCCATGCAAACACGGGCCTGTCTATAAAGAAACGAGCCATATTACTTAAGTCCCTTGTTTGCTATCGTGAGCCACGTGATGATGGTTGCCACTCTGACGGATTAACTTTCGCGCCAGGCTTCACCTTCTGATATCCAGTTACAATTACCTTTTCGCCTTCGCTCACACCGCTTAGGGCAACATATTGGTCTCGATAGATTTTGCCTATTTCCAAAGTACGGCCTTCAACTTCGTTGTTTTGGTTAACAACATAAACTGAAAGCGAACCGTCTGGTTGGCGTGTCGTTGCGCGTTGAGGAACAAGCAGCGCATTTTCGCGTCCAGTAATGACGTGGCCTTTCACAAACAAGCCAGGCAGCAATACACCATCTGGATTTGGCATTTCAGCACGAAGTGTTACCGACCCAGTGGTCTCATCAACCGTTACCTCAGAAAATTTAACGCTGCCTGTTTGGTCGTAACGCTTGCCTGTTACTTCATCTACCGTTAATTCAACATCCATTGAGCCTTGGTTTCTCATTGACTGACGAAGCGTAATAATTGACGCACCTGACTCCTGCATATCAATGAAAACTGGGTCAAGCTGTGTAATGGTTGCAAGTTGCTGAGATTGGTTCGTAGTAACAAGGGTACCTTCAGTAACAAAAGAGCGGCTAATACGTCCGCTAATTGGGGCGTACACTTTGGTGTAACCCATGTTAACCTTCGCTACGTCAACAGCTGCCTCAGCTACGCTAATTGCCGCTTGCGCTTGATCTTTCTGAGCAATTACGTCGTCATATTCTTGTTTGCTTACCGCGTTTTGCGCAACAAGGTCGTCATAGCGTCGCGCCTTTGCTTCCAACGTTTTAAGGTTCGCTTGAACACTTTTCAAATCGGCTTTTGCGCTATTTAACTGTGCTAGATAACGGGCTTCGTCAATTTGATAAAGCTGCTGTCCTTTTTCTACATGTGCGCCTTCTTCAAACAAGCGCTCCGTAATAACACCATCTACCTGAGGACGCACCTGAGATTGACGAGACGGGCTTACTCGGCCCGGTAACACCATTTCATGTACTACAGGTTCTTGTTTCAGTGTAACTACCGATACTGAGGGTGCAGGCATACCTTGCTGAGCACCTTGCTGTGCTTGCTCGCCTTCATTCGAACACCCAATAACGCCGACAAGGGTTATTAATGCTGCAGTAACATAAAAAATGCGACTCATAAATTTTCTATTTCCCAATAACTTTTTGTACAGAACACGGCCTTTGCTCTGCATATCCAATTTTAAAATTAAAGCTTATTGCTTCCGGTGCACCGAATTATCTAGCGCATTTCAAAGCCTGAAACTGCGATAATTGGTTTTGAAGTGGCATAGTTAAGCGATCATTGATACGGATCTACGCTCTTATAGGTCATATTGTGCGCATTTATAGATGATAATAAAAGTCAATGAAGTTGAAATTACTGAAGTTGTCGGTCAAATACCTGAGCGTGTATACGTTATACGAATAAAGCGAAATCACAGCGCACTTAACGTTCTATTTTAACGAATAATAACCCAGCAATAACTGGTAGGCGTGAATGACGTCTTGGGCTTCCTGTTGCGTTCCTCCCTTATCAGGGTGAACCAACTGCAGGGCTTTTTTATATACTCGTTTTAGTACCGACAAAGAAACATGTTCATCTTGGGGCAGGCCCAGAAGCGCGTGGGCATCAGAAATATCTTCCTGCTCAAAGGTGTGCGCGTTTCCTGAGGCCATGCGATGCCAAAACGCATTGAGCAGTGCATCTACACTTTTTCTGTCGGCCTTCTCAAAATTGCCCCAGTCTAAGTAGTATTCAGCTAAGGCATCAGCTTCGGTTATTGCTCTAACCTTATCTTGGCTTTCTTTATCATTGTCGCTGTGGGCACTTTCTTGGTTTAGCTTAATATTAAGAGTATGAATGTCTAGCACGCCTTCGCCCTGCTCTATCCAACTTCGTTTAAGTTGATAAAGGGCGTGAAACACAATGAAATGGGTTTTAAAGAGCATTAAAGGCTCTCGTAACGAAGCGTCATCAAAAAAGTGATATGGCGCTTTTTTCAAAATATCAATGAGCTCATACTCGCTCACACCACGTTGAAAAAGCGGCTTTTGTGTCGATAACACATCAACAAGTAGTTCGGCTTGAAGCACGTAAGCTTCGCTGGCATCAGGCTGATTTTGCAAAACTAATTACCTTGCTTTAAATAGGGTTCATCCAGGGCCTGCTGGTCTTTGATGTACGTTAAAGACCAACAGCCCTAGTGTACAAACATGTTAAATATTGGCCTAGTACCGATTTTATTGCTAGAAAGTAATCCAAAACGCAACGTTCACTGTTAAAGTAGCTTAGTAAAAATAAAATAATAACTTTGGAGTTCACTTGAAAGCACTCATTGCCCTTACCAGTATTGTCGGTTTTCTTATGGTGGTATTACCCGGCCCCCTTTATCAGTATGCCGGTGTGAGTTTAGGCACCGCATTTACTTCACTGCGATTTGGCGTGTATGTGGGCGGCGCAGCGTTGATACTCATTATTTTGCAGGTTTTGATTAACCGTAAAAACGTTAGCTGGGGAAGCACCTTTATCTGTGCCATTCTTGCCCTGGTTGCTGTAGGAATGCCGGTGAGCATGATGAGCAAAGCCAGCGCAGTTCCTCCGATCCATGACATTACTACCGATGTCACTAATCCGCCGGAGTTCGTTGCAATTGCTCCGCTACGCGAAGGTGCGCCTAACTCCATCGCTTACGAAGGCGGTGAAGTCACTAAGCAGCAACTAGAAGCTTACCCTGAAATTAAAACTCAATTGCTGCCGCAACCTGCAAATGAGGTCTTCATCGCTGCAGAAAAAGCCATAGAGGCGCTTGGATGGGAACGCGTTAATGAAGGCGCATTGCCGAACACCTTAGAAGCCACCGACACCACAGCGTGGTTTGGTTTTAAAGACGACGTAGTTATTCGTCTAACCGCTAAAAGCGACGACACACTGGTTGATATCCGCAGCAAATCACGAGTAGGGAAAAGTGATTTAGGCAAGAATGCTGAACGTATCGAAACCTTTATGGCAGAGCTTAGAAACCAACTTGGATATCACTAAAATCTGACCACCCGCTTAAAAAACAAAGCCCGTTCGCACTAAGCTAACGGGCTTTTTTGTAATTGGACCTAACTTTAGTGGGCCAACTTTAAGACAACGACTCCTGCAACAATAAGCGCTACGCCGAAATATCGTGCCAATGACGAGGGGTCGCCATAAAACATAACACCCACTAAAAATGTGCCCGCGGCGCCAATTCCTGTCCACACAGCGTACGCCGTTCCAATTGGAATTTGTTTTTGCGCCATCCATAAACAAAAACCACTGGCAGCCATAAACCCAACCGCAAGTAAAATACCCATTACGCGGGTTTCCGCCTCTTGTGACATTTTTAGTCCAACAGGCCAACCTATTTCCAGAAGGCCCGCCACAATCAAATAAATCCAGCTCACCAGTCTATCCCTCTCTTCGCGCTCATCGTCAACTATCACAGATGCGTAGCGTACCGTCTTAAATCATAAAGCGTACTCGACGCGTCGTAATATTTTGCTATTTAGCGCTTTTGCCTTACAAACTCGCCAACTGAATACTTACCATACCTAATACCGCAGCATTAAGACGGTTAAACCAACGCCAGAAATTAGGGCGCTGCATATGGTGCGCAAAACGTGCGGTTAAGGTACTCAAACCGACGAACCAAACTACAGATGCACCAATAGCTCCACCCACAAACCACCATTTATTTTCTTGCCACTGACTCGCTAAATTTCCCATCAACAATAAAGTGTCTAAGTAAAAGTGGGGGTTTAACCAAGTTACTGCCAACGCAATCAGCAGTGCTTTTTTGAACGACAGTTGCTTTTTCGCCATTTCTAAAACAAGCGCGTCGTTGGCCAAAGATGATTTTATTTTGTTAAAAGCAATCCACAGTAAGAACGCAACACCAGCCCGTTTGGTGATAGACACCAGCATTGGGTATTCCTGCAATAGCAAGCCAAAGCCCATCGCTCCTAAGCTTATTGAGATAGCATCGCTTAGGATAAACAGCAGGACAAATAAGGTTGTCCACTGTCGCTTCATCGATTGCTCAATCAAAAAACTGTTTTGTGCGCCTACTGCAATAATTAGGGTACCGCCCATCACGAAACCACTTGTTGCTGCCGCCAACATGATAAATGCCTCTTAGTGTAAATAAGTTCAAACGCCGTAGCTGTAACGCGGTTTAAGGTTACATGCTGAATAATTGGCTTGATTTTATACACCTTGAAAGACTAAATTAAATTAATGATATTTGTTTTGAATAAGCAAAATTAATACTTATAACCTTCTTTTCACAGGTAGTCATCAATGTTGGATTACGACGCGCTTCGATGCTTTCATGAAGTGTTACGCTACGGCGGATTTGAAAAAGGTGCACAGGCCCTAAACCTCACCCAGTCGGCGGTATCGCAAAAAATAAAACGGCTAGAGCAGAGTGTCGGCGGCCCAGTGATGGTTCGCACCAAGCCGCTTCGCGCTACGCCACTGGGAAAAGAGCTGCTGGCGCATATTCAAAAAGTAAGCGTATTAGAAGAAGCGCTGAATATACAAAGTGGATTAGAAGCGTCGGCTGCACCTATAAGCGTTGCCGTGAATAACGATGTGCTGGCTACCTGGTTCTCGCAAGTAATGGCCGCGTTTAGTGATAAGCGTGCCAACCCGATTCATATTGTTAATGCGGATCAAACTCAAACCCGAGACATATTACAGCAAGGCCGTGTAATGGCTTGCATTAGCCAAACAGGTACACCCGTTACCGGTGGGCAATCTATAAGACTGGGAACCATGCGCTATCAACTTTATGCATCGCCTCGCTTCATTGAGCGATACCTGCATAAAGAAATATCCCCCCAGAGCGTGATGAGTACACCGGGTTTGCTGTACGACGAATACGATGTGACTTTGCTGACTGATTATCAACGAGAGTGTTTAAACATAGCCCCCTCTTTTACAACTTGTCATTGGTATCCATCGTCTCATGGCTTTGTCAAAATGGCGCTAGATGGCGTGGTGTGGGCTTTGCTACCCACGCTTCAAGTTGAACAAGAGGTTAACGAAGGCGATCTCGTTCCGTTATTTCCTCAAAAAGAGCTTGGTGTACCGTTATTTTGGCATTGGACAACCCTTGAATCGGCAGCGCTTGCCGACTTGACCAAAGCCGTAAAGAATATAGCGAAAGCGCAGCTTAAATGATCCTAATACGCTGCGTGTGTGATACGTTGCTGCAAGGTTAATTAAGAAGACGCCAATTGAGCCGTTTTATGCTTCTCCTTAACGCTGTACATCAGTTTATCTGCTTTATTTAACAGAGTGGTGAGATCTTTGCAGCGTTCATTTGTGATGTATGTGCCTACGCTTGCCGTAACAGAAATAACAACGTTATCGGTTCTAATATCCCTTTCCAGCAGACTGGCTTCTATGCGCGCAGCCAAGCGCTCAGATTGTCCTTCACTGTAACAGTGGCTTAGCACCACAAATTCATCGCCGCCAAGGCGCCCTACTGCATCTTGGTCTCGGCATCGGCTCAGCAGAATTTTAGCAATAACCTGCAGCACCTTATCGCCACAATGGTGCCCATATTGATCGTTAATCTCCTTGAAGTTATCAACGTCGATAAATAGCAAGGTTAAATACCCTCCTTCCTTGTTGAAGTTAGTAAGCAGGCTTTGTGCTATTCCTTCCCATCCACTACGGTTTAGCACTTTACACAAGGAATCTGTAGACGCACGTTTGAATGCACTTAGCCTGTCGTCATCGAGCTTTTTTACCTTTCTCGACGTGGCAATAGCAAAAATAAACGCTTCAATAGTTATTCCCACAATAAGTCCGTAGCGGTACATAAACGCTGACACGTCTGAAAAAACCAATCGAAACATCATGGAAAACACCATGACAGCAATACCCATTAATACTAAGTTTGAGCAATGTACTTTGCGGTAGGCGGCGTAAACACAGCTTGATAGCGTACAGGTCATTGTTATCAGCGTGATAAGACTTAGCGTACTATTTACTCTCATCGCATCAGAAGTGGACAGAATGATCTGCACAAATGAAAGTGCCAGTGCCGAACACGCCATTCCCAGAATAAACTGGCGCTGCCATACTTTTAGCAGTGCTTTGAAATCGAGTAGTTGATCAAGAAACTTTACCGCAGCAAATACCGTGATCCCTGCGAATAACAGATGCAGTTTAAAGTTCGAGAAAAAGGCGACATGGGGAAACGCAATGTTCAGTAACCCTTCTTGAAGCAAAAAGAAAATTGCCGCACTGAGCACATAGAAACTGTAGGAGTAAAAGCCGTAGTTGCGCATACTCGTTCCCAGCATTCCTACGTACAAGGTTAACGCTAAGCAAAAGCCGATGAACAAGCTTAATGTGAAGGTATGTATTGACGCCAACGTCTGAAAATCATTTAACGTAGCGATATTTAGCCTGACAGGTCGCTGTACCTGAGAGTTAATATCCAAAAATAGACGCTTATGGGTATTATCTATTGCATAGGACTCAAATGCGCCGGTTAACTTGGGGACTTTTTGCATCTCGCTGTCATACAGCTGATTATAAGAAAGGTAGTTTCTTGGGAAATAGAGAACGTGAGTCGCGTTGACGTCGCAGCTTAACGAAAGTCGCTGTGCACCTTCTTTAAGTACGATAGACAGAGCACTATCGGTATCAGTATCAGAAGTACCATTTTCAGCATTAATGACGCACGCTGCATTGGCAAACGTGCCGAACGTCAGCAAAATCAACCCAAACAACAAGCGAACAAAATTACGCGACACTCCACATGCCATAGATTTGCTTCCTACTGGTACCGCAGCTAAATCCGTGTAGCAAAAATATCCCTGTACGGCTATTACACAAAGATGAGTTATGAGTATTTATATTCTGGTATAAAAACTCACACCCATTAAGCTTAGTTTAAAAATGTGAGAACGCTGAAAAATATCCTGCGGAATGACAAGAAATGTATATTTTTCCTATGCGGAGTTAGCTGCTAGCGCCGTCGAAGGAAAAATCAATACCACTAACACCATTTAATTTGGGCTTTGCGAACAAGAACCCCTGAAATCTTTGTACACCCGCATGTTGCAACCACAGCCACTCATCAATCGTTTCGACGCCTTCTACCACCAAGGGAATTCCCATAGAGTTGGCAAACTCGAGTACAGCCTCGGTTATTGCTTGTCGATGCCCGCTTTCGTGAATGCCTGTCGTTATTTTTCTATCTAATTTAATTTTGTCTGGTGTGAAGTCTGCGAGTAACGATAACCCTGCGTACCCTGCGCCGAAGTCATCTATAGCGACTCTCATGCCTCGTGAACGGATCTGCTCAATTGCTTGGTAAAATGTGTCACTTTCGCTGATTATTTCTGTTTCGGTAACTTCGATAACAAGCTGCTGTGGTTTCAATTTATTGCGTTTAACCAATTCGTGAAGGTAGTCTGCGACGTTGACGGTGGAGGTAATCGCTCCGGGGCATAAATTGATGGATAAAGACTGGTCTGAAGATAGCAACGCAGCGCCTTGCTTAATTGCTATAGCTTTGCTTTTTAGGTCAAAATCGTACTTTTCCGGCCCAACCAGCTCCTCCAAAATAGTCTCAGGGTATCTCCCATCGTTACTTCTGATTAGGGCTTCAATTGAAGAGACACGAGCTCTGTAGGTATCCACAATAGGCTGAAAGGCAAACTGAATGTCAGAGTTTTCGAAGGGTTTAACTGCTTTCTCTGACGTCGTAACGTTAGCTCTTACGTCTTTGCGCGCGTTATCACTTAAACAAGTTCGCCATTTCCCAGAAGCAAAGCTGTTGAGAAGCGCAAATATCCGGCTTTCCCGGCTAATATTAATGTCCGAAGGTAACCAATAGCAGCGGCTTCCTTCTGCGACAGAAAGCGTTCTTAAATGCCAATCTCCAAAATCGCGTTTGTGAATGACCATTTCGGTCACTTTCATAATGTTGCTGTGACGACTGTCTGTTTTTATATGTTCGAAAAGCGCGTTTACCTTCTCACAATCTCCTTCAAGCACTTGAAAGAAGTATTCCCCATCAAACAAAAGAATACCTGTAATGTGGTTTTTCGCATTAAATGGCAGTGAATCGTTTGTTATTTTAAGAAGTTCATTTTCATCAATTTTTACCGTCGACTGACTTCTGTAAACTAACTGCTTAAGCACGGGTTGCCTCTTGTTAAACTTTGTTTTCATCCCTGCTTCGAACTAGCTGCAACCTCTTTTTACAGCTTTCTTTTCATAGTGTGGGGCAAAGTATAGTCTTAGAAACGAGAATCTCGCAAAGTCGGTTTAGGTAACTTTGCTTAACTTGAATTAACGTCTTTCAATTGCGGGAATCTCAATATATGCATCGGGATCAGATTCTTTTAGGGCATTAAGTTTACGTTTTCTTGTCGCTCGCTCATCAATAGTTTCACCAAAAACCTGTACATGTAAGTCGGCAATCAGCGCCTTGCCCTGTTCATTGGTAATTATCCCTAGAAGCTCGCCAGCGTGCATAAACCCTTGTACCCGATATTTCTCAGCATCGACCTTTTTACCGTTTTTGCTGGCTGTATAAAGCGCGATAAGCTGTTCGGTACAAGCATCTAAAAAACGTACCTTCTGTTTCTCATCAATCATTATTTTATTCTTTCCTTCGGTGGCTTGTATTCAAACACCTTAGCGAGATTTTGATGTTATGGGTAGATGTAAGCTTAACTATGCGCCTAACGCCGACTAAGTTAGGCCTATCGATTACTTCAACTAAAGTTCATTGGTGAAATAGCCATTTGATGCCTACGCTCTCATTAGTGCTAGAAAGAAACTTTCTAGGTAGTCACCGTTAAATTTATGTGAGCATCACTATGCGAGTTCAAATAGCGTTAGGCTTGGTTGCGGCCTTAGTATTTGCCCCCGTTGTTGTTGCAAAGGGAAATGCTCATCATTGGGAAACGTCACCCCATCATTTATCTGCATTGGTAGGTACCACTTACACAAAAGAGTGCGGAAACGCTTTTACACTAGGTATCGATTACGAATACCGTGTGAGCGACTTTTTAGGCGTAGGCTTTGTGGCTGAATACGCGTTTGAAGACTTAGACGCTTACACCTACCTGCTTGTTGCTGACCTGCACATTACCAATAATTTTATTGCACAAATAGGCCCCGGCGTTGAGTTTCACGGCAGCCATAAAATGGAGGTGGCCCGGTTAGGCTTTTTGTATGAGTTTGAAGTATCGGGGGTTACCATATCGCCGCAGCTTCATTACGACTATCATCGAAATCATAAAAGTGCAGTGGTTGCTGGTCTGGCAATTGGTATGTCGTTTTGATTACAGCGCAATTCTGCGCCGTTTTTAGCTTTTTATATGACGAAGGCTTTTAATCTAACGTTAATCTTCTAGAAAGTTCTTTTTAAGTAAGTCTGTTTAGTCTTATCTGTGTTCAATTATCAGACTGAGAGACTACGATGAAAAACTTAGCTTTAGCACTAACCGCCCTTCCCTTTATTGCTTCAGCATCCAATGCAGTTGCATTTGAAAAAGGCGACATTCTCGTCCGAGGTGGCTTTGCCACGGTTGCACCTGATGAATCGTCTTCAAACATTAACGTGGGTGACGACTTGGGCTTTGGCCTGACCATTGATAACAACACGCAATTGGGCCTCACCGCGGCCTATTTCATCACGGATAGAGTTAACGTAGAAGTATTAGCCGCAACACCGTTCACACATGACGTTAATTTCGCTATCGATAACCCATTAGGAACAGGTAACCAGCTAGGCGAAGTAACCCACCTTCCGCCCACAGTGACGGTTAACTATTACTTTAACGATCCATCAAGTGTTTTTCAGCCCTATGTGGGTGCAGGTCTAAACTATACGTTTATTTATGACGAGCAATTTACGGGAGCTAATGAAGAGGCAGGGCTTAGTGACTTATCTCTTGATAACTCGTTTGGCTTAGCCGCACAAGCGGGAATAGACTATCAGTTAAGCGAAAGATGGTTTTTGAATGCCGCCGTTCGTTGGATAGAAATAGACACAGAAGCAAGCTTCAACCTAGGTGATACCCGGGGCTCTGTGAGCGCTATTGAAATAGACCCCTTTGTCTATGCTATTTCGCTAGGTTACCGGTTTTAGGTAACCGTTTAATGCGTAGGCAGTTATGAGTGGAAACCCAGTCTTGAGCTGAGAAGCCTAAAATAAACAAAAGCTAATCTACGACTTAAGTTTTTATTCATTGAGTTTATGGATAATGTACAAGACTCTGCTAACGCTAATTGTGACTTTTCAATAGTTATCGGCGTCTTGAGTGTTATGAATAACAAACTTGAGGCGTCTATGCATAATTTAGAGCCTATTTTTTTACTTGTTTTAATTGGCTTTTTTTCTATCGCGAGTCAGCTAATAGCCTATCGATTGCGCCTACCTGCGATTTTGTTCTTACTGCTTTCAGGCCTGTTTATGGGGCCAGTAAGCGGCATTTTTAACCCCGATGCGGTATTCGGCGATTTGCTGTTTCCGATTGTTTCTTTATCTGTTGCCATAATTTTATTTGAAGGTGCGTTAACCTTAAATCTTCAGGAACTTGGCAACCATAAGAAAACCGTTATGCGGTTATGCTCATCAGGAGCCATCCTTTCTTGGTTGATTGTAGCGCCTGCTGCATATTATCTAATGGGTTTAACGTGGGAATTAGCCTTTCTATTCAGTGCTATCGTGACGGTAACGGGCCCTACTGTGGTAATGCCCATGATACGCGCCGTTAGACCATCTAAGAATGTTGCTCAAATCTTAAAATGGGAAGGCATTGTTATCGACCCAATCGGTGCTATTTTGGCTGTACTGGTATTTGAATATATTGTGTCTCAGCAAAATGCGTTGAGCCACACGCTGCTTGTTTTCTTTAAAACTGTGGCGGTTGGTATTTTCTTCGGCTTGGCAAGTGGATATGTATTGTCCAAAGCAATCAAGCGAGGATACATTCCTGAATATTTGATCAATACATCTGTGTTGATTTCCGTGCTCATTAGTTTTGAAGCATCAAACTTGCTTGCGCACGAGAGTGGATTACTTGCTGTTACCGTAATGGGTATGTTTTTAGCCAACAAACGTGACATAAAAGTAGACGATATTGTAGAGTTCAAAGAGACCCTTTCCGTACTGCTTATTTCTGGGTTATTTGTCATCCTTGCCGCGCGAATCAAGCTAGAGGAATTATATGCGATTGCTCTTCCAGCAACGCTTTTACTTCTAGTGATGATTTTTATAGCAAGACCGCTCAACGTGTACTTTTCTACAAAGCGCTCGTCGTTAATATGGCAAGAGAAATGGCTGATATCTTGGATGGCACCGCGAGGCATTGTGGCTGCCGCAGTATCTGCGTTATTCGCTATTAAGCTCGACATGATTGGCTACGCAAACGCCGACATTCTTATTACTCTGGTCTTCTTTGTTATTGTGTTTACCGTTACGTTACAAAGCTTAACCTCTACGCACATAGCCAAAGCACTAGATCAAAGAGAAGAAGCTGCTAAGGGTTACCTTATCTTTGGCGGCGGTCACTTCGCGAGAATGCTGGGCAAAGAATTGATGTCGTTGGGCTACACAGTAAAGATTGCTGATACGAACTGGGAATCCATTTGCGCTGCAAGAATGGAGGGAATACCTACTTATTTTGGAAACCCAAGCTCTGCACACGCAATGAGGACAATGGATTTAACCGGCATTGGCAACGTACTGGTCATGTCTAGTTATAAACATTTAAACCCCATTGTTACTCAGCACTTCCAGTATATTTACGGTGATGAACACGTGATGGGCATTAGTCACAACGATCAAAAGGGATTTGAAGGCCATTCTTTGAGCGAACATTACCTGCAATCTTTGGGATTATTTGGAGACACAACTTACTCCAAACTGGCTAGCCAGACTTCCAAAGGCGCGGTGATAAAACGCACTGCATTAACGGCCTGCTTTACGTTTGATGACTACAAAGCCAAGTATATGAGTCAGTTTACCGCGCTTTTCTTTGTGGACTCAAAAGGCAAGCTTACTGCATTTAAGAGTAAAGAGAGTACACCTCCCGGTGAAGGTTGCCAGATTATTAGCCTAATTAGCCAGATGGGTTAAAAGAAGAGCAAAAAAGAGGGGGAATTGCTTCCCCCTACTTCATTTCATCGTAATGAATGGTTTCCTCAGGCATGAGGTTTTCCACCAGCTGGTCGAGGTTGTCGACCACATCCTCAGGCTCTTCAAACAACGCAACGTGGAACATTGCATCACCTTCTTGTACCAAAGGTATGTTTTGTTTACCAATGATGATACCTGAGCGCGGCGCGATGACATCGTGAACGTAAGTGCCTGTAGGACTACAGACCTGCGCTAAGACATCGCCTTTTTTTACGTGATCGCCCAGTTGCTTCACATCACGCACTATCCCGCTTTCAGGTGCACGTATCCAAGAACTTTTATTCGCAATAAAAGGTTCAATTAACGGCTTTTTACGGCGTCGCTTCGCTACCATGCCAAGGCTGGCTAGCACGTTGTAAATACCCTTTATTCCTGCTCTTATTGATAGCTCGTCAAATCTTAACGCTTCGCCCGCCTCGTAAAGCAAAATACGAGTACCAGACTCCGAGGCCGCCTGTCTCAATGAACCATCGCGCAAATTGGCGTTGAGTAACACCGGAACGCCAAACGCTTTGGCTAAGCTTAAGGTGTCTTCGTCAGCCAAATTCGCACGAACTTGTGGCAAATTGCTTCGGTGAATTGCGCCGGTATGCAGGTCGATACCGTAATCGCATTTGCTAACAATTTCAGTCAAAAACAAGTTAGCTAAACGCCCCGTTAATGAGCCTTTGCTAGACCCAGGAAAACTCCTGTTGAGGTCACGGCGATCTGGCATATAACGGCTTTGCGTTAACATGCCATACACATTCACCATAGGCACCGCTATCAAGGTTCCTCGAGTTAGCTTAAAGGTGTCCGACGCTAATAAACGCCGAACTATTTCAATACCGTTAAGCTCATCTCCGTGAATGGCCGCACTTATGAATATTGTCGGCCCCTGACGCTTTGCTCTTATGACTTCAACGGGAATAGACATTTCCGTGTCAGTGTAGAGCTTGGCAGAAGTAAGTGAAAGCTTAACCCTACTTCCCGCTTTTATCTCTGTATCGCCGATAAACAGTGATGGAATACGAGACATGTATTAGCCCTGCCCACGGGTTTTAGTGTTGTGCGGCTTAGCTTTGGTATTTTCGATAAATTCGATGATCATGTTTGCCACGTCTTTATTGGTAGCATTTTCGATACCTTCAAGACCTGGAGATGAGTTCACTTCCATTACCACTGGGCCATGGCTTGAGCGCAATAAATCAACACCACAAACGTTAAGCCCCATTGCTTTAGCCGCTGCTACTGCAGTTGTACGCTCTACCGATGTAAGTCGAATTAGCGTTGCACTTCCGCCGCGATGAAGGTTAGAACGGAATTCACCTGGAGCGCCTTGACGCTTCATTGCCGCGACCACTTTCCCACCGACTACGAAACAGCGAATATCTGCTCCACCTGCTTCTTTAATAAATTCTTGAACCAGGATGTTCGCCTTAATACCCATAAATGCTTCAACAATACTCTCAGCAGCTTTGTTGGTATCGGCTAACACCACACCTATGCCCTGCGTACCTTCTAGAAGCTTGATTACAACAGGCGCTCCACCTACGTTCGCGATTAAGTCTTTAACGCTATCTGGGCTATGCGCGAATCCGGTTCTAGGTAGACCAATACCTTTGCGCGATAACAGCTGCATTGAGCGCAATTTATCTCTAGAGCGACTAATCGCTACTGACTCGTTAACACTAAACGCCCCCATCATTTCAAACTGACGAACAACGGCCGTACCATAGAAGGTAATAGATGCGCCTATACGTGGAATAATGGCGTCGTATTTGGGTAGAGGCTGGCCTTTGAATCGAACCGAAGGCTTGTTACTGGTAATGTCCATGTAGCAATGCAATGTGTCGATAATATCAACTTCATGGCCACGCGCTTCAGCCGCTTCTTTAAGACGTTTGGTAGAGTAAAGACGTTTGTTTCTCGATAAGATAGCGATTTTCATAAATGCTCCTTTGTTTTTTTTGTAGACGATTACGCAAAAACAAAAGTCACAAACTTTTATAAAAAAAGGCGACATCTGAAATGAGTCCAACTTAATGGGGTCACTTCAATCGTCGCCTTTTCTTTATTTACTCTGAAATAGAAGGAGCTGTTTCCTTTTTCTCCGATTGCGCGCTTACCACATTAGAGAGTAATGCCTCTGGCATGGCTGAGCTTATTCCCTTAAGCAACCTACCTAAGATATCGGCGCCCGTGATAATGCGGGGCTTTTCTCCCCACACAAGCACTACATCCACATCAATGGTGCCATCGTGATGGGCATCTAACGATTCCTGCGCTTTTAGATGCCAAATTACATCTCCCAGCGTTAAGTTCTCGTCGCGAACAATTAACGGCCTGTGACAATAATCGTAAATATCAAATGGCTTGTCGGTATCAAACAATGCTGCGCGAAGTGCACCATCCGCGTCTAAAATAAGGTGCGGCTGGTTGTTTTCATCCGCCAATACAACCCAGTTGTGTCCGCTACGGTTAATTCTACGAAGTAATTCGTCAGAACTCTCACGCACAAAATCAGGCACTATTGGGAAGTCCACTTTTGTAGGTAATGAAATAATGGAGTCAGGGTCTAGTAACTCACCTTCTTGAGACACGCGAATATCATCGATTGCCAGAAAGTTCAGTGCTCCAATACCTTCAACGTGATCAACCTCCGCTTCTTCGGCTTCAACGTGCTGTTTTAACACGCGGCGAAGATCACGGTCTCGCATGTATTCCACACCCTCTTTGCCTAACCAGCCATCGAGAATAAGTGCAGAAGGCTTGGCTACAGGATATAAAACCAGCTGATAAAACCGCAGCGCAGGCGACAAGATTGACGCCATTTTCATCGCGTTTCTTGAAAAATAGGCCTGCGGCAAGATTTCACCAAAAATCGTGATAAAGCCGGTAGAGAAAATAAACGCACTGGCGCCAACAAGTACCGAGTCAGAAAGCAGCGTTAATAATACGTTTATCCCAACATTACCCCACAGTATGGTAGTAAGCAGAAAGTTCGAATCCTGTCTTAACTTAAGGATTTTCTGCGCGGATTTATGCCCATGAGACACTTCCATCTCTAGCTGCAATCTGTTGAGCGAGAAAAAGGCCAGGTTCAACCCGGAAAACATCGCTGATTGTGAAATACAAAACAATATGCCCAACCAAATGTAGAGCTCTTGTTGAGTAAGAGAAAACTCCATAAAAACGTCCTAAACTTGTAGCGTTAAGTTAACTACATTAGTAACAAAGTACCGAGACCTAGAAAGGCAACAAAGCCCACAATATCCGTCACGGTGGTGAGTATGACCGACCCCGATAACGCAGGGTCAATATTGAATTTTTCAAGTAATACAGGAACAAAAATACCTGCAATTGCGGCGGCAATGATATTAAAAAGGATCGCAAGTCCAATAACTAACCCTAGCCAAGTATTGCCAAACCAAAGCATAGCAACGGCACCAATAACAAACGCCCAAATAACACCATTTAACCCACCTACTTTTAGCTCTTTAACAAGAAGTGCGCTTACGTTTGCTGAGTTCACCTGCTTCAGCGCTAACCCTCGGATGATTAACGTCAATGTTTGACTACCTGCAATACCTCCCATACTAGCGACAACAGGCATCAATACCGCCAAGGCAACCACTTCTTGCAAAGTAGCCTCAAATAAGCCGATAAATGCACTTGCCAGAAAAGCGGTGAGCAAATTTATCCCCAACCATAACGCACGCCCCTGGGCACTTTTTCTAACCGATGAGAACAAATCTTCATCCTCATCCATACCCGCACCTGCCATCAGCTGGCGTTCATGCTCTTCAAACGAGAGTTCGGCTGCGGTAGTGACATCCAGCCTACCTATCAGCTTTTGATTTTCATCTACCACCGGCAGTGCACCGAACCCAGAAAGCTGCACGGTTTTCGCTGCCATTGCGCAGTCTTCGGTGTCCCTTATAGTGGTCACATCTTCCAACGCTACATCGACCAAAGGTAAATGCTCTGGCAGTCCGTGTATCTGCGATATCTCCACTGCCAAAGAAAATTGACCAGAACGGTTCGTCAAAAACAAGAGGTCGCAGTGTTTAGGGGTTTCCCTTCTAATCAATCGAAGCGCGTCTCTTACTTTCGCGTTGCTTGGCAGCGATAAAAAGGAATGCGACGCCCAGTGACCAATTTCCTCTTCACTATATTCGTTAGCTTGGGTGAAATACGCTTTTTGAACTTTATCCATCGCCAAAAATGCTTGTTCCACTAGCGCTTTGGGTAAAGAGTCAGCCAACTCCAATAAGTCATCAGCCTCAATGTCAAAAAACAACGTCTGCCATAACGATGGGTCTGTTGAATTAATCAAAACCTCTCGTGGGTCGCTGCGCATTTCTATCAGTACATCTAGCTTTTTCGCGTCGGCAATGGTGTCCCATAATGACAAACGCTCATCAATAGGAAGGGATTCCAGTAAAAGCGCCAACTCTTTTTCATCAGCTTGTGCTATCACTGTGGCGCTACCAAGAAGCTCTTCATTTGCGGGCGAGTGTTGAATCACTTCTTCAACCAATGTAGGCAATATTTCAGACATGCCGCATTCCTTAATTCCAAAAACTACGGCTACTGACGAGCTTTGATTCAATAAAGTCACATTTTTTTGTGACTTTTCTTCATGTGCCCTCGTCTTTTTAACCAATACTTAAACTAAAGGCTATCTAGTAGGAGACATCGCAGTCTGTACATAATGTAGTGTCACGACAGACGCATCATCCTAACGGCATATGGGGTTGAAACGTGGACTTAGATGAAGAAAAGCTCAGGCACTTACTAAATGAAGATGTAGACGGGGTTAATGAGAACCAGTCTCTGGAAAAAGTATTATCCGATGGCAAAAAGGTTGTTGCGGTTAAAGATGTGGCGAGCTTATTTGTTGGATGGGTTTGGGTAGTATTTCTAGGGTTTGGCGCCTCTCTCTACTCGGCAAAAAGGCAATACGAAAAGCACGTATCAGCCAAGAAAAAACCTTTAAGAATAAAAAGTGAAACAAATTTAGATAAGGAATATTAGCATGGACCTCAATATATGGGCGCAGTCCTTCAGTAATGCATTTAACCGGTTTTGGACCGAAGTAGCCGGCTTTTTACCTAATTTAATTGCAACCGTAATCGTTGTGCTTTTTGGCCTGTTCGTGTCGAAGGTATTAACTAAATGGGTAGCAAAGCTTCTTGAAAAATTAGGGTTTGACTCGCTCTGCGAAAAGCTGGGTATTCACCGATTAATAAATTCCATGGGATTTAAAACTCGCGGTTCTGAGTTAATTGGCAAATTGCTTCACCTGTTTTTCATTCTGATAATTTTAGTAGCAGCTGCAGAAACCTTAGGGCTCGAACGCTTCTCGGCAATCCTTGACGAATTCATTCTTTATCTGCCTAAGCTATTTGGCGCACTGCTAATTGCCTTAATCGGACTTTTCATTGCTAAGACTGGTAAGAGTCAACTTGAGACGTCTTTAGAGAACGTTGGTGTTGAATACGGCGCCGCGGCAGGACGAGTGTTGCAACTTCTTGTTCTGTTCATAACCTTCTCTCTCGTTATTGGTCAGCTAGAGTTAGAAACAGAATTGTTGAATACAATTTTTACTGTGTTAATTGCGAGTTTAGGCATTGCGCTGGCCTTGGCACTGGGACTTGGTACGCAAACAGTGGCAAATAGTATTGTGTCTGGCATATACGCCCGTGAGCAATTACTGCCAGGCGATGAAGTAGAGTTTGAAGGTTTCGTTGGCAACGTAGTGTCGGTAAGCACAGTAAACACGTTATTGGAAAGCAAAGAGGGTAAACGTCTGAGCATTCCGAACCAAGACTTACTTTCAAGCAAGTTTGTAGTCACCAAGCTTGGAGCTACAAAGCGTACAGATAATAAAACGTGAGATAAGACATGAACGATCTAGAGAACGAAGTGATTCGTCTCTCTGATCGGCTGTCGCAACTCAGTGATGACGAATTAGTGCGTATTGCAAAATTGCAGCTTCCTTATGTGACTACAGCGTATGAAACTATATTTCACCGCTATCATAAAAAGTTACTGCAGATATGCTTCCGTTATTTGAAATCAGCCGAAGAAGCAGAAGAGACGGTAAATGATACGCTTCTGATTGTATTTAATAAAATCAACCAGTTCGAAGAGCGAGCAAAATTTCGAACTTGGTTGTACAAAATTGCACACAATCAAGCATTGACTCGCTTAAGAAAAAAACAAGCAGAACATGTTGAGCTTAATGAAGCGTTACCAGAAATAGAAAAACACGAGGAGCAATCTCAGCAAGACCATACTAATGAGCAACAACAACTGAACAAACTCCTGGACTTACTCAGTCTTGAAGAGCGTTCCATTGTTGTTTTTCGCATGACGGGAAATCTAGAGTTCTCCGAAATATCACAAATACTTGATGTAAAACTCAGTGCAGTGAAAATGCGGTATAAACGAGCCCTAGAAAAAATGGCAGTGTCTGCCAAGAAAAGTCACGTTAGCGAATAAAGTTTTCGGAGTATCAGGTTTATCTTTGCTGCCCTTCCAGCAAGATACAATCCCTTTATAGGGATGATCTGATACTCCCTTTTGGAGACAGACAATGACAAAACTTACTATAAATAAGTCTTGGGCTTTCATGGCGGTACTTTTGGTTGTAACTGCATTGGCGTTACATGCCTATCTGACCGAACGCAGCTCAACAGGGCTTCCCAATATTAACCCTGCTCCCGAAGTGACCTTGCGGTCGATGCCAAATTTTACTTCTATTCAAGATGTTAAAGAGAAAAAAGAACGTTTTTTTAATACGTTATATCCGCTTATTGAAGAGGAAAATCGCCATTTATTAAAAAAGCGTGCCGCGATAATAAAACTGCGCGAACAAGAGGTGTTAACCTCCCATCAATCGAAATGGCTTAATAAAATAATGTCACATTATGCCATTGACGAAACCCTGCCATTAGAGAATAAGTACGAGATTCTATTGCGCCGAGTAGACTATATTCCCCCTTCGCTTGTGTTAACCCAAGCGGCGATTGAGTCGGGCTGGGGAAGCTCTCGTTTTACACGCAAAGCGAATAACCTATTTGGACAGTGGTGTTTTGAAAAAGGATGTGGTGTGGTGCCGTCATCGCGAGATAAGGGCAAACAACACGAGTTGGCTAGCTTCAAATCTGTTAATGGTTCGATACGCGCTTACCTAAAGAACCTCAACACTCACTTTGCCTACATAGAGCTAAGAGAAACCCGGGCATATCTGAGAGAAGCTGATATTCCCCTAACGGGGCTCGCGCTCGCTAAAACCTTAACCCGTTACTCAGAGGAAGGCGATGCGTACGTTGACAAGGTATCAGCCTTCATAAAATTCAATAAACTATCCCGTTTTAATACCAGTTTTGAACAAAGTCTTGTAGCCTCAAACAATGAATAATTTTATTCCGCTGAGCTTGGTACAAAACTATAACGTTGAGGAGACTCGATGAACGATTTCATTGCTTTTGTAAACCGACCTGTCTTCGAGTTTATGTCTCGTGAATTCACGGTTGGCATGCTGATCCTAATCCCGTTAATGCTAATCGTGGCGGTATGGCTACTTAAATTCATTTCTAAAATTATTCCACGCTTGCTTATCAAAAATGGAGTAACACCCGACGCGGTGCACTTAATTAATCGCGTTGTGCAGATATTGGTGCTGGTCATGTTAGTGATAACCACCCTCGATATCTTGAATGTCCCGTTAACTGCTTTCGCCTTTGTATCAGGTGCAGTAGCGATTGGTGTTGGTTTTGGTGCGCAAAATATAATAAACAACTTTATAAGTGGCTGGATCTTGATGTGGGAGCGGCCAATTCGCATTGGAGACACATTAGAAGTAGATGATACCCGAGGCCGAGTAGAAGCCATTAATACCCGCTCAACGCGTATTCGCCGTGTAGATGGGGTGCATATGCTAGTCCCTAACAGCAAGCTGCTGGAAAATACAGTCATTAACTGGAATCTGGTGAATACTGAAACGCGAACCTCGGTAAAGGTAGGGGTTGCGTACGGCTCTTCAGTAAGAGAAGTGGAACAACTCATCTACAGTGCCGTAGGCAAGCTTGACGGTGTTCTAAAAACCCCGGCGCCCGCGGTAATGTTTGACGACTTTGGCGACAATGCCCTTAATTTTGAGGTGTACTATTGGCTAAATGCGAGCTCAGAGATGGAGCGGCGTAAGTCTCGTAGTGACCTTCGCTTTCTTATCTGTGAAGCCTTCGAAAAAGCGGGAATTGTGGTCGCCTTTCCGCAACGAGATGTTCATATTGATGGGGAGCTAGTACTGACTAAAACAGAACAGAATTGGCGTCCTTAATGCTGACACAAGATTTCTGCTAGCTGAACAGCTGCGACGCATCAGTGCATGCATCGCAGCCACGCCTTCGTTTTATTCGATTTCACCGATGATTGGTGCGTTTAATTTTATTCTCTGGCTGTTGCGGATAAACTTACTTCCCTGTTCAATCAATTGCTGGCCTTCCTTAATACGCTCAAATGCTTCCACTTGACGATCTTTGGATTTTTCAATCAACGAATTACCCTTTCTAACTTCATTGATGGCATCTTCCCACCGCTCTCCTATTGAAGAGAGTGTGGTCGCTTCAAACGCAACTTCTTTTGGACTAGTGGAAGCGCCTAGCTGTAGTACAGCCAACTGGTAAGCTTGCTTTGCCGCGATGATTTTCTCGGTTCCGGATTGAATAGATCCTTCACCCTCTCTAAGCATGGCACGCGCCTTCTCTAAATCTTTTTCACCTCTTGTTAATAATTTTTCCCCTCTCTCAGAAAGCTTTTTACCTTCTTCCCACATTCTATCTGGGTCATTTGTATAGTTTTCCATGCTAGGTGTTGAAGTACACCCCAATAGGATTACTACACTTGCAAAAACTAAAACCAAATATTTCATTTAATTCTCCTTACTACTAATCGATTCTAACTTAATTAATCTATTAGCTTTCGCTTTTAAACACGTTGTACTTAGAGTTGGACATCAAGATACCCACCGTCATTCCTATTGCAAATGCAGCACAAATCACAGCCGCAACCGGAACAGATAAACCGTTAAAACTTGACGCTATATAAGTATCTTGTTTACTTAAAAGAACACTTGCCGCAAACAAAAAAAGCAGTAAAAGCGATACCGTAGTTGCAATTACTCTCATTCTTTACCTCGTTTTTCTGGGTCTTGTCGTAATAGATGCGCCCCCGCGATCAAAAGTCACAAAACACGAAAAAATAAAATTAAAATTTTTTATCAAAAGTTGTGACTTCGACGTAGTAAAAATCGTCAGTAAGGGAAAGAAGAGGAGATTATATGAAAACTAAAGTCGCAATTTATTTGTCATTAGTTGCTTTACTAGGCGCTATACTTTTTCAAAATATTGATACAATCAGTCTTCAAATTTTGCTTTTTGAGTTTCAGATTCCGCTGGTTTTGTTAATGGTCGTTATGTTCGCGCTAGGAGCGTTAACCTACGGTTTGCTAGATTATTTTAGCGTTAAAAAGAAGAGGTAATGCGTCACTGACGCATTACCAATTCATGCTAATAACGAGTTGCGGGGTCTGAACTAAACCACCTGCCCTGCTGCCCAACCACTGCTCCACGCCCACTGGAAGTTAAAGCCACCGAGCCAACCAGTAACGTCAACCACTTCGCCAATGAAGTACAGGCCTTCGACATTTTTCGCCATCATGGTTTTTGATGATAGGTCATTGGTATCTACACCGCCTATAGTAACCTCGGCGGTGCGATATCCTTCTGTGCCGTTTGGCTTTATTTGCCAATTCTCTAGGGTGTCAGCAATGGCGTCGCACTCGCCGTGAGTCAGCTGTTTCACCGGCACGTTGCGCCAACTATGATACTCAATAAGGCTCTGTACCATACGCTTTGGAAATACTTTATTTAAACAGGTGGCAAGCAATGCGTCTGGCGTCTCTGTGCGTGCAGTCTGTAGAACCGCAGTAGCATCATCATTAGGTAGCATGTTGATACTTAAGCTGTCACCCGCTTCCCAATAGCTGGAAATTTGGAGCATGGCAGGGCCGCTTAACCCTCGGTGGGTAAATAACATCGCTTCTTTAAACGTAGTATTGTTGCAGCTGGCATATACATCAACTGCGATACCGCTAAGCTCTGCCAGTGTGTCTTTATCTTTATCGTGCAAGGTAAAGGGAACAAGTGCTGCGCGAGTAGGTAAAACGTTAAGACCAAATTGCTGCGCTATTTTATAGCCAAATGGCGTGGCTCCTAGCTTTGGCATGCTTAAACCGCCGGTAGCAATTACAAGGGATTCACATTCATACTCACCATTCGAGGTTGTAAGTGAGTACCCACTTTCATTCTTTTCTACACTTAGAATGTCGCAACGAGTGGTAATCGTCACATCCGCTTTGTTGCACTCATTTAGCAGTAAATCGACGATCTCTTTGGCGCTATCATCACAAAACAGTTGGCCCAAGGTTTTTTCATGGTAGGCAATGCCATACTCGGCAACCAAGCCAATAAAGTCCCATTGGGTATAGCGACTGAGTGCCGACTTACAAAAGTGAGGGTTTTGCGAAAGAAAGTTTTCAGGGCCTGCATACATGTTAGTGAAGTTACAGCGGCCACCGCCGGACATTAGGATTTTTCGGCCCACTTTTTTGGCGTGATCAAGCACTTCTACGCTGCGTCCACGCGCGCCGGCCTGCGCCGCACAAAAAAGCCCTGCAGCTCCTGCACCAATAACAATTACATCGCGCTTGATCACAATTAACCTCTAGGAAAAACGGCCAATGGATGTGTGGTTATTAGCTGTACGAAGGCGCGAGTACCGGGCTTTATAGCATTTTCGTGGCTTACTCGTACTTTAAGCTCGTCGCCGCAATCTAAGACAACCGCGTAAAGCCGACTTTCGCCTTCGTAGCGTACCCATTCAACCGTACAGTTAGTTTCACTAAGTGTAGCATCTAAGCTTAAATCGTCAGGGCGTACCAACAAGTCTACGTTGCCGCTTGCACCTTGAAGCGGTGTGCCCGGCACATTACCAATATCGGTAACCACTGTTTTGTCTGTATTTGCTGCGCTGCTATCGAACGTCGCACTTAAGAAGCTCGCCTCGCCCATAAAACGCGCCACAAAACGGCTGGCAGGAGAAGAGTAACAGGCTTCAGGTGTGTCTAATTGCTCAAGCACACCTTTATTAAGTATACCCACTCTATCGCCAACGCTTAGCGCCTCTTCTTGATCGTGCGTTACCCAAATAGCAGGTACGCCTGCTTTTTTTAAGGCATCGCGAATTTCCCAGCGCAAGCTGTCTTTTAGCGCAGCATCAAGGTTTGAAAGGGGTTCGTCTAGCAATACAAAGGAAGGTTCGTGAGCTAGCGTTCTTGCTAGCGCAACACGCTGCTTTTGACCGCCAGAAAGACGTGCAGGTTTTGCATCGCGGAAGTTATCTAAGCCTAATAATTGAAGCCAATGATCGGCCAGCTTAGTGTCTTTTAAACGAAAGCAAACGTTCTGCTGAACGGTAAGATGAGGAAACAACGCAAAGTCTTGAAACACCATACCCACGTTACGCTTTTCAGGCGGAACATGTTTGTTTGCTGTACTTTCCCATTCACCTAGGCTCATAGCACCTTCTGAAATAGGAATAAGCCCAGCCAACGCTTGCAAAATGGTGGTTTTACCGCAGCCGGTTGGCCCCACCAGCATCAGGATTTCGTCTTGTCCAAGCTCAAGATTTAACTTGTCGACAACGCGGGTAGACCCATAATTCACTGACAAATTATTTACAATAAGCATTACGAACGATCATCCTCGGTAACGGTAAACTGGGCTTTTCTTTCGCCCGACAGCATGAGAATTAACCCCACACCTGATAATAAAACAAGTAAAAGCCCTGGCACGGCTGCGCGGCCAAAGTAACCCGCTTCGTAAACTCGCCACATATAGGTAGCTAAGGTTTCAAATCCTGTAGGTCCTAACATAAGCGTTGCAGGTAGTTCGCGCATGGCTTCTAAGAACACAAGCGCTGCACCCGCAATCATACCACGAAGGGTTAACGGCAGCGTAATTCGCATAAATGCCTCACGCGGGCTAGCGCCCAGCACGCGAGCGGCTTTTACCAGACCTGAATCAATATTCTCAGCCGTACTTCTTACACTTCCCACAGCAAGTGGGATAAAGCGCAGCACATAAGCCATCACAAGCAAACTTAACGTTTGATAGAGCGCGGGCAACTGCAGGCCAACATAAACAAGGGCCGTCCCCATTACGATACCCGGAACCCCAAAGCCAAAATAAGTAATGCGCTCCATAAAGCGTCCAGCTTTTCCGGCAATAGCGGCGTGAGCCACCGGAATGGCGAGTAATACAGCAACAATTGCTGCAATAAATGACGCATGAGCTGAGTTCCACGCATAGCTAAATTCAAAACCGCCGGCGCCTTCTCGCACTAACCACAGCGTAAAAATAGCAAGGGGAAGCACAATAGCCATAAATACCACCGGCATAGTAGCCAGCAACATTAGGTTTCGCTGCCAGCGAGCAGGAAACAACGATAAATGCTTACCTGGGCGCTCTTGAGCGCCACTAATACGACTTTCTATAAATAGAATAAGCCCAACAATAACCATTAGCTGAAGGCTCAGCATGGCGGCTTGACTAAGACCGAAGGCGTTATACTCAACAAAAATAACTCGGGTAAAAGTGTCAAAGCCCATTATTGCAGGCGTACCAAAATCGGATAACGCATAAAGTGCAGCAAGGAGTGCCCCTGCGGCAACGCTATTCACAACACGCGGTAAAACCACTCGCCATAAGCTTGCGCCTAAGGTTAACCCTAGCGTGCGCGCCGCGTTAACCAAGCTTGCATCTAAACTCAGTAAGCTTGAACGGGTTGTCATCATGACGAATGGATAAGTATAAAGGCTCATGACCAGCGCAGAGCCCCAAAGGCCGCTGATAGGTGGCGTGCTAATTCCCAGTACGTTTTCAATTTCGCCACCTGTGCCAAATGAAAAGTACATCGCAAATGCGCCAATGTAGCTTGGTAGTGCTAATGGCGCGGCAAGTAAAATGAGCCAAAACCGCTTAAATGGCATCTGCACATAAGCGGTTAAAAAGGCAAGCGGTACTCCGATAAGTACAGAGCCAATAATGGTAAGCACCACCAATGACACCGTGTTCGCTAGTACCCTTAAGTTATGAGTATCAAAAAGTTGCGCACTATCTTGAGCTAGAGAAAACAAAACGCCGACGGGCAATAAAGCCATCAGCGCGATAAGAAGTGCCAGTGGATACGACTTTGGCCAATTTGTCACAGTACGCCAACTTCCCTCATAAGATTAAGTGTAGGGCGTAAGTCAGCCAGTTTACGAAGGTCCATTTCAGGCGGTGACAGCGTGCTTAGGTCAGCTAAGCCTTGCGGCTGTTCAACCCCTTGAACCAGAGGTATTTCGTAGGCTTCGCGAGCAAGATAAGACTGAACTTCGTGCGAAAGCAGGTAACGAATAAAGTTAACCGGCAAGTCACCGTCGCTCAATGCCACAATACCAGACGCATTTACTAGGCAACCTGCGTCGCTTTTACTGTACGCAAGCGCTACGTTTGCATTCGGCTTACCTGATTTAAGGCGAAGGGTGTAGTAGTGATTCGCAAAGCCAATATCGACTTCACCACGTTCAACGCCCATCACTACACCAAGTTCACCTGCGTACTTTTTCGAGTGCTTATTAATGCCTTTAAGCCATGATTTAGTGGCTTTATCACCCTCTAAAATGCGCATTGCAGTGACAAAAGACTGAAACGATGAGTAGGCTGGCGCCCAGCCAATTTTTAAATCGCTGTCGGCTAACGCCATCACGCTTTCAGGGATTTGCTCCGGTTTAACACGCTCAGTGTTGTAAGGCAGTGTACGCACACGACCTGTTACCGGTGACCAGCTCGGGTACTGAAAATCTTCACGCAGCTGCGCAGTAAGGTCGTCTGGCAACGGCTTAGCCGCGCCAGCATCAGTTACCATGCCAATCGAGCCCGTGTCTACGGCCCAGAAAAGGTCAGCGCGTTTAACGCCTGCCTTAGTCTCAGCTACGATGGTGTTGGCCAATGCCGCAGAGCCGCCGCGTCTTATTTTAAGATTAAGCTTTGGGTTGCGCTTTTCAATGGCCTTTAGAACATTCTCGTACAAGCCACCTTCACCACGACCTAAGTAAAGTGTGAGATCACCTTCTAATTTAGGCAATGACTCAACTGACACACTGCCTGTTTGTGTCATAGCGTGAGCAAAACTAAACGGCAAACCAGATAATGCACCGGCCGCTGCTAAGCCTTGTAAGAATGTTCTACGTTGCATACACCTTCCTTAAAATACGTCTTTACGACTTTGTTCTACTTCAACCAAAAGTGCGCGAGCGCGGTCAAGTTTGGCCTGCATAGACTCTACGACCTTACGAACTGAATCAACGCCAGTGTCTTTTGAGATAGCTTGTGGAAGCGTTACGTTAAAGTCTTTCTCCAAGTCTTCAACCAAAGCTGCGTTTTTCGCAATCAAATCACCTTCCACACCTTCAAATCGTTGAAGGTAAGTATCGTGAACGAGTGTAGTTGCTACTTCGTGAAGCTGTTCCGCGTACTTAGCAACAACACGATCAAGACGTGTTTTAATGTCGTCGATAACTTCAGGGCCTGTGGTAGGTTCTTTTTCGGTGGTCTGAACCTTGTTCACTAAGCCTTTCTTTTGATACTGGGACGCAAGTTTAACTGCGCCTAACGCCTGCCACAAGGCATGATTTAGCTTCTCTTGCTCTACGCGCACGTCTGCAACAGGCTTGCCTTCATCAATGGCGACTTTCACACCATAAATACCTTGCCAAATAGAGGCGTAAATAGGCACATACTGGGTTTCAATAGCAGAGTGAAAATCCACCTCTTCCCAATACTCAATCAGTGCATCGGTCTTAAGCGATTTATCTTTTGCTTCATACGCATCAACAACACTGCCAAACTTGCTTTCTAACCAATGTACCTCTTCCGTATATTCGCCGATGTGCGCGTGAAGATTGTTCACGTGATCGCCAATGGCACCGTTAGCAAGCGCCTGAGAAGATAGCATCGAGAAAGTGACCGCAGAAGCCAGTACCAAAGCACTCATTTTTTTCAGTGTTGTTGTCATAATTATTCCTAAAACGTTTGTCTTTTCACGCAAATGATACTTATTATCATTAAGCAAGTAAAGGTAACTGAACGAGCCCACATGCTAAGTAACGTAGTGTGTTAGCCCTTATTTTTTCTGCACTTTCGACACAGAATACTACATGTTAGTTCATTAACCTTCACTGAACGTACTGATATTCAACGCTATTTACAGAGCGCCAGATCATACATAGGTTACATTTTAATGAAAATGGCAACCAAGTATACGCTTAACTAAAGAATACCAAGCTGCATAGATAGTTGCCCACTCAGAAGCTTGCCAGACCTTCTCGAAGTGCGAGTAATTAACTATGCGGACTGGTATGAACGAACCTTCACAAACATCTAAACGAAAAGAGCCCGCAACCTTAGTTGCGGGCTCTTGATATTATTAACGCCGTAATTTCGGTGTTACAGGCTATCTAACATGGTTTGCGCATCGCTAACGTCGAAACGACCTGGGTCTTCAACGTTTAGCTTTTTCACTTCGCCATCTTCCACAAGCATGGAATAACGTAACGAACGCAAGCCGCCGAAATTGCCCGTGCTCATGTCTAAGCCAATTTGCTTGGTAAAGAAACCATTGCCGTCTGCCAGCATTATGATCTCTTCAGCGTTGCTCGCTTTGCCCCATGCATCCATAACAAATGCATCGTTCACGCTTAAGCAAATAATACTATCAATACCTTTGGCTTTAAGCTTATCAGCAAGCGCTACATAGCCCGGTAAGTGGGCTTGAGAACAGGTCGGTGTAAATGCACCGGGTACCGCAAACAATACAACGCGTTTATCCGAAAACAGTTCGTTCGTTCCTGGGTTGGTTATTTCGCCGTTTTCTAAAAGGCTAAAATCTACTTCAGGCAAAGTGCCCCCAACTTGTATCATGCTACTCTCCTAGATTTTTTTGACACAAATACACATCAAATCTGTGTTTTTTGCTTTCAATAGCCATTGATGCTTTTATTCCTGCCAGCACGTCTGCACTGTTTGGGCGTTTCACCACTACCCGGTGCGTGGCTAGCTCTAGTGCTGGCGGTAACAGCGCATCTGCGTCTGGGTCATGACCAAGCAGTTGCTGAAACAGCCGCATTTCCTTTTTCACCAAGGCTGACTTCTTTTTGTGTGGGAACATGGGGTCTAAGTAAATAGCGTTCACATTCTCACCAGTGAAGTATTGCATTACCTCAGCACTATTTCCATGTTGAAGCGACATTTTAGCTGCAAGTTCCGGAAAACTAAGCGCTAATCTGCGAATACCATCTTCAAGCAAGGCGGCAACCACGGGCGAGCGTTCTATCATTGTGACCTTGCAGCCAACGCTTACCAACACAAAGGCATCACGACCTAGCCCAGGCGTTGCATCCACTACGTGCCATGCTTCATTGCCTTTAAGACCAATGGCTTTAACAATGGGCTCTTTGCGCCCACCGCCGTGCTGCTTGCGATACAAACTAGCGGGCGATGCAAAATCAACCTCTACCGGGTTTACTTTTTTCTCACCTGCGTCGGCAAGGCCAAGCACGCCGTTTTGAACTTGCAAATACAAGCCTTCGTTAGGTTTTTCACTGCTGCTAACAACAGGAAAGCCCCACTTTTCGCTGATTGCACTAATTAATGCAGCGTCATCCCTATTGGCGTCATCACAAATAATTAAAGGCACATGATTAAGCATGACCGTACTGTTCCTTATGCCCTATCCATCTATTAATGATGGCTTGAGCGTGAGAGGGGTATTTGTCCCAAAGGGTATAGGCAATTTCCTGAACCTTAGGGATAAGAGCGGCGTCGCGTACTAGGTCTGCTATTTTAAGTTCGGCCATTCCCGTTTGCTTAGTACCCATAAATTCACCCGGGCCACGAATTTCCAAATCGCGCTGGGCAATATAAAACCCGTCGTTAGATTCGCGCAATACGCCAAGGCGCTGAGTAGCGGTTTTCGATAGTGGGCTCTGGTACATAAGTACACACTGACTTTCTACCGCACCACGCCCCACTCGGCCTCTAAGCTGGTGAAGCTGCGCTAAACCCAATCGTTCAGGGTTTTCAATGATCATGATGCTGGCATTAGGTACGTCTACGCCTACTTCAATAACGGTAGTCGCTACCAATAAATCCAGCTTTCCGTCTTTAAAGTCGGCCATAACCTGCGCTTTTTCAGCAGGCTTTAAACGCCCGTGTACCAAACCAACGTGTAGGTCTGGCAGCGCAGTACGAAGGGTAACCGCAGCGTCTTCTGCTGCCTGACACTCCAACACTTCCGACTCATCAATTAGCGTACATACCCAGTAGGCTTGGCGGCCGTTTTCTTTACAAGCCTGACGTACGCGCTCTATCACATCGGCGCGGCGTGTATCGGGTAATACCACGGTTTGCACCGGTGTTCTGCCCGGTGGCAACTCATCAATAACCGAGGTGTCTAAATCGGCATAGGCTGTCATGGCCAACGTTCTTGGAATAGGCGTCGCCGTCATAATTAGCTGATGAGGGTAGCGACCTTGCTGCTCGCCTTTATCTCGCAGGGCCAAACGTTGATGCACACCAAAGCGGTGTTGTTCATCTACAATAACCAGCGCTAGCTGCTGGTAATTTACGCTTTCCTGGAAGATGGCGTGAGTACCCACCAACATTTGAATATCGCCAGCTTCTAAGCGGGCTAATACTTCATTGCGGGCTTTGCCTTTCAGCTTTCCGGCAAGCCAACCTACTTCAATACCTAAAGGTTCTAGCCAGCCACGAAAGTTATTGGCATGCTGTTCAGCCAACAGCTCAGTAGGTGCCATTAACGCTACCTGATGCCCTGCACCAATGGCTGATAGCGCGGCCAGTGCCGCAACTAAGGTTTTGCCCGACCCTACATCGCCTTGTACAAGGCGCATCATAGGCCGCGCGTGCTGCATATCTTTTTGAATATCTTCCACTACCCGAGCCTGCGCCCCCGTTGGTGAGAATGGCAGTTGAGCGAGCATTTTATCGATAAGCGGCTGATTCACCTTAATAGGGATACCGGGCTGGGCGTCAGATAGCTTGCGTACTTTCAACACACTTAGGTGGTGTGACAATAACTCTTCCAGAATTAACCGATACTGAGCAGGGTGCAGCCCCTCTTCCATTTCGTGTACGTCTACATCTGGTGGCGGGCGATGCACCAAATGAAGCGCCTCATTAAGGCTAATTTGGTCATCGTAAATACCGTCGGGCAGTAGGTCGGCCAGCGCGCCTTTATCTAGTAGTTTTAAGGCCTGATCAGTTAAATTGCGAAGGGTTAACTGCTTAACACCGTCTGTGGTGGGGTAAACTGGCGTTAGTGATTCTTCTGATGGTGGCGCGTCTTCATCCACTAATTTAAATTCGGGATGCATCATTTCAATGCCCCACTTTCCAGTACGCACTTCTCCGAAACACCGCACCGTGTTTCCCGGCGTCATAATAGACCGCTGCACTGCACCAAAGTGGAAAAAGCGTAAGGTTATGGTACCCGTACCGTCGCTAAGCTTAACCACTAGCATGCGCTTCTTTCCGTACTGAATATCGGCGCTCATTACCTCGCCCTGCACGCTTACATGGGTAAACGGGCGGCACTCTGCCACGCTATAAATACGGGTTCTGTCTTCGTAGCGGTGAGGGAGATGAAACAGAATATCTTGAAGGGTAAACAAACCTATTTTGTTAAGCTTTTCTGCCACCTTTGCGCCTACGCCTTTAAGCGCAGTAATGGGTGTAGTGGCCAGTGCTTGCATCAAGCGATATCCTTCTTTTGGAACATTAACTATTTAACCTTTGAATTGGCACAAGCTGGTGTTATTCAACGTGTTATAGGAAAAGAAGTGTAAAGGATTGTTGAGAGGTTGGCGAGTACGCTTTAGGCCAGTTTTTTACGCTGGCCCTTATACAAGTAAGAGCAAAACTAAAAGTGCAACCAATAGGTTAGGCCCTAGTCGGCCTCTAGCGCGTTTGCTTCTGCTTTTGTGATCTGCATTTCTTTCCACCAGCTATCGTCGGCATCCACTTCACCAATGGCGTTAATAGCAGGCAAAGGCAAACCTTTGCGTTGGCAAAGTTTATACAAACGCGGGTAACCATTTTGAAAGGCCAATGCTTGGCACTCTTCTTCTGATAACTGCTGGGTGTTATACATACCTGCAATTGTACGTTGGCGCTGGGCTTCGTAAAGTACTAACGCTGCGGCTACCGATACGTTCAATGACTGCACCATGCCCATCATAGGAATAACAATGTCGTGGTCGGCAACGGCTTTCGCCTCATCAGAAGCACCATACTTTTCCTGACCAAACAAAATAGCCGTAGGCTTGGTGTAGTCAATATCACGAAAATCGACAGCGGTATCAGATAAGTGGGTTACCAGCACCTGCATGCCTTGGCCTTTTAGTTCAGCCATCGCGTCGTTGATATTATCGTGATTGGTTTGACGCACCCATTGTTGGCTGCCCATAGCAGTGCCGCGACGAAACTGATATTTCTTTTCCCACACGGTGTGAACGCGATGAATACCCACTGCATCACAGGTTCTCACTACTGCAGATACATTATGCGGCTTGTGTACATTTTCAAGGCAAACCGTAAGATCAGTTTGCCTTCTTTCCAGCACTTGTCTTATGCGCTGGTAACGCTCAGGTGACATGGCTTACTCCGGCAGTTCCATTACACCATCAATTTCAATTTGTGCACCTTTAGGCAATGCAGACACCTGAACGGCTGCGCGTGCTGGGTAAGGCTTGGTGAAGTAACGACTCATAATTTCATTAACCGTTGCAAAGTGACCTAGGTCGATAAGGAAGATGTTCACCTTCACTAAGTCGTTTGTAGTGCCGCCCGCAGCGTCACACACCGCTTTAATGTTCTCAAAAACTTGTACAGCTTGCGCTTCAAAGTCGTCAGAAACCATTTCCATAGTTTCAGCAACAAGAGGAATTTGACCTGAAAGATAAACGGTAGTACCTGCTTTAACCGCTTGGCTGTAAGTACCAATAGCAGCAGGTGCCTTATCGGTCTGAATAATAGACTTAGACATAGTAGTTCCTAAATAGTGTAGTAATTAGTGTCGTGATTGACTATGACGAGACACTCTTTGAACTTCCGGCATAGTACGTATTTTCTTCATTACGCGAGCCAGGTGCACACGGTTGTGCGTGGTTAGTTCAAGGTCAATAAAGTAGATATTACTCTCTTTCTCTTCAGTTTGCAGACCAATGATATTGGAATCGCACCCTGAAATGGTGTTCGTTAAAGTTGCCAGTGTGCCCTGATGGTTAAACAACTCTATACGCAATGACGCTTTAAATTCGCCTTGCGGGTTGTCGTCCCACTGCATGGGCAATACGCGTTGAGGTTCTTCTCGCGTAAGCTTGCGAATATTGTTACACCCAATTTGGTGAATAGTCATGCCGCGGCCTGGGCTTAAAACCGCTACAATTTCATCGTCTGGAATAGGATGGCAACAACGAGAATAGTGAACAAGCAGGCCTTCTGTGCCGCGAATAGCCACATTACCTTTCTTGTCTGATAAGTCTGTTGTGCTTTCACCCAATAAACGGCGCGCTACAATTGCGCTTAGCTCGTTACCAAGCCCGATATCTACTAGCAAATCGTCAAAATTAGCATGCTTAGTTTCGGCCACCACACGTTCGATATCTTCGTTTGGAATATCGTCTAATTTCACGCTGCCTAACGCATGGCGAAGTAGACGGTTACCCATGTTGACCGCTTCTTGAGAGTGCTGTTTACGCAGATACTGACGAATACGGGTTCGCGCGCGAGCGCTCACAACAAAGTTTAGCCAGTTCGCATTAGGCTTCGCTTTCGGCGAGGTAATAATTTCCACGGTTTGACCGTTTTCAAGCGGCTTGCTTAAGCTAAAGTTTCTGCGCTCTACGCGCACACCTACGCAGGTATTACCCACATCGGAATGCACGGCATAAGCGAAGTCAACGGCGGTTGCGCCCATTGGCAACTCGATAATACGTCCGTCTGGTGTAAATACGTAAATTTCATCAGGGAACAGGTCGGTTTTTACCGATTCGATGAATTCAAAGGATGAGCTGGCCGATTGCTGAAGCTCAAGCAGGCTTTGCATCCACTTGCGCGCTCGAAGCTGTGCAGTGGTGCCATTATCGCCAGGCTCTTTGTAAAGCCAGTGCGCCGCCACTCCTTTGTCTGCCATTTGGTCCATTTCCTGGGTTCGAATTTGAATTTCCACAGGAATGCCGTGCGGGCCAATTAATGACGTATGCAACGACTGATAGCCGTTGGTTCGAGGGATAGCGATATAATCTTTAAAACGGTTTTCAATAGGCTTGTACAGCCCATGCATAGCACCGAGGGCGCGATAACAGTTATCTACCGATTGAACAACGATGCGAAACGCATAAATATCCATTACCTCATTGAACATAAGTTCTTTGTTTTTCATTTTGCGGTAAATGGAATACAAGTGTTTTTCGCGACCCAATACATTCGACTCAATTTGGTAGGCGTCTAAACGAGTGTTCAGCTCTTCGCGAATGTTTTCGATAATCTCTTTACGATTACCGCGGGCCTGGCGCACAGCAGACTTTAGTGCGCGATGGCGCATAGGATACATGGCCTGAAAACCTAAATCTTCAAGCTCATTTTTAATGTCGTGAATACCCAAGCGGTGGGCGATTGGCGCGTAGATCTCTAGCGTTTCTAGCGCAATGCGGCGGCGCTTGTCTGGTCGTAATGACCCGAGCGTGCGCATGTTGTGCGTGCGATCAGCAAGCTTGATAAGAATAACCCTGATGTCTTGCACCATGGCCATCATCATTTTACGGAAGTTCTCCGCCTGCGCTTCCTGTTTAGTGCTAAACGCGAGTTTATCTAGCTTACTAACACCTTCTACCAGTTCAGCAACGGTATCGCCAAAAGCTTCGGCTAAGTCTTCTTTGCTGTAATGGGTATCTTCAATAACGTCGTGAAGGAGTGCCGCCATGATCGTTTCGTGATCAAGGTGCATGTCAGCCAAAATACCGGCAACTGCAACTGGGTGAGTAATGTACGGATCGCCGCTTGAACGCATTTGTCCGTCATGCGCTTCTTGCGCAAGCACAAAAGATTCTTGTACCAACTGAACGCGGTCGGCTGGTAAGTACTCTAAAACTTTCTGCTTTAAACCTTCAAACAAATACACAGTGAAGCGTGACCCTTATCTAACGTTACAACCCTAAGAATACGTTTAATTGTGCAAGAAGCCAATACGCCAAAAGTAAAGCGCCAGTGCTTTTTTCAAAGCACTGGCGCTAAAATACCGATAAAACCGTTAAAAAGAGGTTTTATTGATCAGATAGGATGTTTGCTACTGATGCAAATTCAGCATGTTCTTGCTGCTCTTGAGCTTGAAGTTCTGCTTGTTCAAGCGTAGCAGCCGTTACCAAACCTTCTTCAATTTCACGAAGTGCTGTAACAGTTGGCTTATCGTTTTGAACGTCAACCATAGGATCTTTGCCTTCAGTGGCAATTTGACGTGCACGGCGTGCAGCAACAAGCACTAGGTCAAAGCGGTTACCAATTTTATCTACGGCATCTTCTACAGTTACGCGAGCCATGTATTTCTCCGAAAATTAGGTTGAGCAAGTTATTCAAAAAACGGCCGCGTAGTATACACAGATACGTGGCGCGATCCTAGCGTTTTGTTTGAATTTGAAGCAGTCAGATCATGCAATTTATGCAGCGATCGTTCGATGCTAAAACAAAACACGTGTTGTTAAGTTAAGCTTACGCGCTACCGAGCAGTTCGTCCAATAGCACTTGATGGCGCATTTGTTGTTTTCCCGTGCGAAGTCGCTGTGCTGTAACGATGGCTTCCAAATCGTTTAATGCAGTCGCGAAGTCGTCGTTGATAATTACACTTTCGAATTCATTGAAATGAGACATTTCAGCTACGGCTTGCGCCATACGCCCTGCAATGACTTCTTCACTGTCTTGACCGCGATTATTTAAACGCTGCTCTAGCACGTCGAGTGAAGGCGGAAGAATGAAAATACCGCATGTGTCTGGCATAAGCTTTTTAACTTGGCGCGCGCCCTGCCAATCGATATCTAGAAATACGTCAATGCCACGGTGCAAAGTTTGTTCAATTGTCACGCGGGATGTGCCGTAATAATTGCCAAATACTTCTGCGTATTCAAAAAACACACCCTGTTCAATCAGCGCTTCAAACTGCTCTCGGCTCACAAAATGGTAGTGCACGCCGTCGACTTCACCCGGACGAGGTTGACGTGTTGTATGAGATACAGACACCTGCATTGGCGTAGCTGTATTGCTTTCATACTTTTCCATTAGCGCCTTTATAAGGCTTGATTTTCCTGCTCCAGAAGGAGCTGCAAGAATGAATAAGTTGCCGAGTAGTGAAGCCATAGGGTATTAAAATTCTTTCAAAATGTGGTGATTTCAAGTGGCAATGATAGCATATTAAGCGGTTGTGCCGTACCTTTCATTGCATAGTGAAAACTTGGATCACTCTACCAAGCTTATGCCGATGGGTTACCACAGCAAAAATTAATGGGGTCAGAGTACTTTTCTGGCCCTAAATGTACTCTGACCCCAAAACTAGGAAATAAAGCATGACTCAGCAACTTCTGCCGTGCGTAGAGATAAACCCATCCACTACGCCTGATGCCTGCGTTATCTGGCTTCACGGTCTTGGCGATTCAGGCCATGGTTTTGCGCCTATTGTGCCCGAGCTAAAACTGCCCGAATCAATGGCGGTTAAATTTCTCTTTCCTCACGCTCCAGAACGCCCTGTGACTATCAATGGCGGCATGAGAATGCGCGCTTGGTACGATATTAAATCGTTAGATTTTGAAAGCCGTGCGGACTTAGAAGGTGTAAAAGAGTCGGCTGCTCAGGTAGAAGCGCTTATCGAAGCACAAATTGAAAGTGGCATTCCTAGCGAACGTATAGTACTTGCAGGATTTTCTCAAGGCGGTGTTATTGCTCTGCACTTGGCACCTAGATATGCCAACAAATTTGCAGGTGTTATCGCTCTATCTACCTACATGTGCGAGCCATCACTTCTTGAAAGCGAAGCAAAAGACACAAACCGCGAAACGCCAATTATGATGGCACATGGTGAGCAAGACGAAGTGGTGCCGGTATTTATGGGCAATGCTGCGTTTAAAACGCTGAGCGAAAGTGGCTTTAATGCCACATGGCAGACTTACACTATGCAGCACAATGTTTGTATGCAAGAGCTTAACGACATAAGTGCGTGGCTTCAAAAAGTTCTAGGGTAATGCCTTAAGAGCCTGTTGGCCCTTGCTGCAAATTACGTTCATATAATAAAACCCAACAGGCCCTAGTATTTGAACAAAAGAGAAAGCTGGTGACGCAACAAAAGCCAGCTTTATTCTTAGCGTAAGTGGGTACACGTCTATCGATTGCAAAGTTGCGCCTTCCGTCTCTTCTTTATTTCGCGTTTATTCCAATAACTATTCGACGACTCTGTTGCGCCCCGCATTTTTAGCTTTGTAAAGGTTGTCATCGGCCTGCTTCAAACAAGCGTGCAAGTTTGTATCAGTAAGCGCTGTGGCTACACCAAAGCTTGCGGTTATCGAGTGATTCACATCACCCTCTACAAACGGATTAGCTTCAACCACCTTCCTTATTTTTTCCGCTAATTTTACCGCTTGGCTCAACGTTGCATGAGGGAATAGGACCAAAAACTCTTCACCACCGGTTCTTGCCACCACGTCAGTAGTTCTTACTGCTTCTTTCATTAGGCGAGTGATATGTATAAGCACTTCGTCACCAATATCGTGGCCATAGGTATCGTTGATTGTTTTGAAATGGTCAATATCTACCACCACCGCACTTAAAGGGAAATGAGCACCGGGATCTTGCATTGCGCGTTCAAAAAAAACAGCCTCAAGGAATCGCCGGTTAGGAAGTTTTGTAAGCGGATCGGTATTAGCCTGACGCATGCGCTCTAAATTTTCACGCAGCATTTCTTTTCTGCTTTGATGCCAGAAATTTTCACCTATAAAGGCGACGCAAATAAAACAGAACGTAGCGATTAAGAAGCGGGAAACATGCTCTGCTGGGTACTCAGCCACTATTTTTTCTTGATTGTAGAGCATAAAAATAGCGATACCCATGGTTACTGCTACGTAAACCATGGCGGGCTTGAAACGCACAACAACTATCTGAATAAAAAGCAGGGGAAAAATAAAATAAAGCCCAGTGTTATTGAGCCCGCCGGTATAAACCAAGCCGTTTATGGTAAATGCTACCACTAAGCCTGCTAAATAATAGAAGACATCGACGCGAGGGAACATATGGGATAACGCCACATTGGCGTACACAAAAGCAGCTGACCCCGCCAGCGTTCCAACGAGCAATGGGTTGTTTGTGCCCATGTTGATCCACGCCATAAACGCCATAATGGTGCCACCAACATAAGATATGAAATATAGCGTTAAGCGCCTTCGTTTTGCTTCCGCTTCATCTTGCTGAGCACTTCTAAGTAATTGACGCAACGACGAACTGTCCATAAAAAGACTTATCTCCGCATTTAAAACTAATTGACCATTATTCCTTTCAGCATAGACTGAATGTCTAATAATAACCAAGGAGAAAACTGCGCCTAATTTCAAACATTAATACAGAAAATGCGTATACTACGGGGTATATCGTATGACGTTTTGTGATACATCGTTTTAGTTTCTTTTAATATAGTTTGGAATAGCCATGAGTCACCTCAACACTACCCGCACCGTTCGAATTGCTACTAGAAAAAGTGCTTTAGCGCTTTGGCAAGCAGAGTATGTGAAGGCAAAATTGTTGGAGCATTATCCGTCAATGACCGTTGAGCTTGTGCCTATGAGCACGCAGGGCGACAAAATTTTAGATACACCTCTGGCGAAAATTGGTGGTAAAGGACTTTTCATAAAAGAGCTTGAAATTGCCATGCTTGAAGGCCGTGCCGATATTGCCGTGCACTCTATGAAAGACGTACCGGTTGAATTTCCTGAAGGTTTTGGCCTTCACGCTATTTGTGAGCGAGAAAACCCGTTCGACGCTTTTGTTTCAAATAACCACGACAGTTTAGATGCCCTACCCCAGGGCGCAGTAGTAGGTACGTCTAGCCTTCGCAGACAGTGCCAAATTCGCAAGTATCGCCCTGACCTTATCATCAAGGACCTGCGCGGAAACGTGAATACTCGTCTAGCCAAGCTAGACGCAGATGAGTACGACGCCATTATCTTAGCTTCTGCTGGCCTTATTCGCCTTGAAATGGAATCTCGTATTCGCATGCCGTTACCCGCTGATATTTCACTACCCGCCGTTGGACAAGGTGCCGTAGGTATTGAGTGCCGTAACGACGATGAAGAGCTAATTAAGTTGCTACAGGCGCTGAACCATACGGACACCAATACACGCGTTACTGCGGAACGCGCCATGAACGAGAGATTGGAAGGCGGCTGCCAAGTACCTATTGGTAGCTTTGCCACGCTTGATGGCGATGTGCTGACACTAACCGGCATGGTTGGTAAGCCAGATGGTTCAGAACTGCTCTTTGCTTCTGCTACAGCGTCGCGAGAAAAAGCCGCAGATATTGGTGTTGAAGTTGCGGAATCCCTTCTTGAGCAAGGTGCCGGTGAAATCTTAAAGGCGCTTTATAACTAAGTTATAGTTTGTCGAATGCGTGCAGGTTTACGCAGTAAAATAAAAGGATGAAAATTCGATAGTATGTTGCTGTTTACACGCCCACTGCCAAAGTTAAAAGCAAGTGCTTCTGCCTTTGAAAAAGCCGGAATTGACGCGGTAGGCGTTGCCACGTCTAACATCATTGATATTTCGTCTGAAAGAAAAGCTGCTGCAGAATTTTTAGCGTCAAATGCAGTAAACGCAATTGTTGTTACCAGCGTATATGCTGTAGACACCGTTATTGAAGGCTTACGCGAAACGGCTAACGAATTACCATTGATCATAGCTGTGGGCGATGCCACTGCACGAAAATTACAAGCGGGACTTCAGGCGTTTTCATCGGCGCAGGTTGCTATTCCCGAAGCCCATACATCCGAAGGTATACTGGCAATGCACCAACTTAATGAGGCAAACTGTCAGCATGTCGTTATCATTAAGGGTGAAGGTGGGCGCGACGCCATAGCCACTGGATTAGACGAAAAAGGTATTTTAGTGAATAGCTTTTGCGTTTATAAGAGAGAGCAACTTACAAGCCCAATTTACACAAAACGGTGGAAAATGGGCGAAGTTAGCGGCATTATCGCTACAAGCGAAGCAATGGCACTGCAACTAATTGCGCAATTTGGCCAAGCACTTAAATCTATTAAATGGTTAACAGTGAGCGACCGAATTGCCAAAACCCTTACTAGCCAAGGCATTAAAGAGGTAGCGGTTTGTCAGCGAGCCACCGATCAGGCACTCATCGCCTGGGTAAAGGATAACTGGGAGTATTGAATGGCCAACAACAATGAAAGTAGCCCACAAAAAGAGGAACTCGTGAAAGTGGAAGCTAAAAAAGACGTTATCGAATCTTCTGCCACGCACAGTGAATCAACACCATCGGGTGCTGCTAAAAAGAAATCGTCGGGAAATGGTCTACTGTGGTTTGTTGTAATCATCCTTTTCCTTATTGTGCTTGGTATGGCTGGCGCAGGTTACTGGTATTACATGCAGCAACAGTCGGCAAGCAAGGACTCTGAATCTGCACTTCAAACGACGACCTCTCAGCTAAACACTATTGAGCGTGAGCGCGCTGGTCTTGTTGCCTCTATCGACAAAGTAGCTCGCACCAACCAGACGTTAGAAAGCACGGTAGCCGAGTTAAAAGCGCAAAACGAAAAGCTGACGCTGCAAGCTGAATCGACGCTTGAGCAACTAAATAATATGGAAGGTCGCCGCCCGGCAGACTGGCTCATTGCTGAAGCTGATTACTTAGTTCGCATGGCAGGCAGAAAGCTTTGGTTGGAAAACGACGTACGCACAGCAATTTTGCTGCTAGTTAACGCAGATAAACGCTTAAAGTCGTTGGCCGACCCATCGGTACTTCCGGTTCGCGCAACACTCGCTGAAGACATTCAAACACTTCAACAGCTTAACCCTGTATCACAAAGTTCCGTAGCCCTTGCGCTTACAGGCATGATAGCGCAAATAGATAAGCTACCACTTGATACCTTTGAAAAACCACAAGACGCTAATGCAGAAGACACGACCTTATCGCAGTCTACTGACGACTGGCAAGAGAACCTTGCAAAGGTGTGGCGTTCACTGGTGAACGATTTTCTTACCGTAAAAACCATTGAAGGCCCGGTTGAACCGGTGCTTTCACTGGAAGCGCAGTTTTTAGCAAAAGAACAACTTCGTCTGCAGCTTATGCACGCGCAAACCGCCGCGCTTCAGGGCGATGCAGGGCTTTACAGCCAGTCGCTTCAATACGCTCAAACGTTAATTATTGAAAAGTTCGACACAGAAAAAAGCCAAGTAACGGGCTTTGTAGATGCACTACAAAACCTCATTGCTACTGATGTATCGCGCCCAATACCTACAGAGCTAGTGTCACAAAAACCGCTAGAGCGTCTATTGGATAGCCGCGTTAAGCAAGTGTTCGGACAAGGAGCAAGTGCACTATGAAATGGTTAGCTATTGCCCTTGCGGTATTAGCCGCATTCGTTGTTGCACTAATTGTTGGCCCGATGTTGTTAGGCGATAAGGGCTACGTACTCATATCACTGGGTAACACCGCTGTTGAAATGACGGTGATTAGCTTTTGTATTTTAGTGATAGGTGCCGTCATTGCCTGGTACGTACTATCTCGACTTGTATTGTGGGCGTTAAGCCTGATCACAGGTTCACATAAATGGTTTGGCACCTTAGGTGAGCGCAAACGTAAGCGTGCGTTTTACGACGGCTTACACGCAATGGCTGCAGGTGATTTTGATACGGCTCAAAAGGCGCTAAGCAAAACCACCAACGGCGATTTCGAAGGCGTTAACTATTTGGCGTCAGCGCAAATTGCTTTTGCCAATAACGATTTAGCCAAAGCCCGTTATTTCCTTGTTCAGGCAACTGACTTTCCAAAAGCGAAAGTAGCCGCAACGGTCATGCACGCGCGTATTGATATGGCTGAAGAAAAATACGATGCGGCACTAGAGAAACTTAACGAACTTGACGAGCAAGAGCGCGAGAACAAGCAGGTTGTGCAGTTAAAAGCGCAAATTCTTGCCAAGCTAGGTAAATGGCAAGTACTTCAAGAAAATTTGTCAGGCTGGCGTAAAGCATTGCCCAAAGCAGACTACACTACATGGAGCCAGCGTATTGCCAAAGGTAAGTTTGCGGAAATTGCCAGTAAGCAAGGCGCTGTCGAGCTTAAATCATATTGGGAAACCCTACCCCGCAAGCTTCGTCACGACGATGCTTACCGCGCGGCTTACATTCAACAGTTGCTTGACCAAGGTATGCATGCCGACGCACAGAATTTGCTAGTTGAATGGCAAAAACGTGGCCCGAATAGCGCCCTGTTTCCGCTGTTCACGCAGCTTAATATTCCTGATGCATCGCCATCACTACGACTGCTTGAAAGCTGGATAAAGCAAGACGAAGAAAACGTGTCGCTATACTCCACGCTAGGCCAAGTTGCATTTAACTCAGGCGATGATGTGTTGGCGGAAAAAGCGCTGCTTAAAGCCACTAAAATGAAGTCGCGCAAAGAAGACTTATTGCTGCTGTCTGCAATTAGCGAACGCAAGCACGACACAGCCACTGCACTTCAGCTTTACAAGGAAGGTCAGCAGCTAGCCAGCTAGATGAATATTCATTTAGCTTTCTGGTAGTACTTGTATTACCCGTAAAATTGAAGATATAGTAAAAAGGAATTCTCAATTCGGGTTGTTTCAACAACAACCCGAATTGACTTAAACAACTTGTCGGAGTGCTTCACTGGTAACCCAGTAAGCTGAGACCGCGAAAGTGGGATCCGTAGAACCTGATCAGGCTAATACCTGCGAAGGGAACAAGAAAATACAATGTGCACAATGTTAAACCGTGGTTTAGCGTTGTGAAGCGAAGTTGTTTTGCTGTTGATGATACAGACACACCCATTCCGGTGCTGCTCGTCACTCAAGGTAAACTGTTCAAGTTTATCGCCAAGTCAACATCAACGGTGTAAAGGGCTGCAATCACCAGAACCTTTACCAACAATCTCGCTAAAGTAACGGGATTGTTTCCCTCTACACTTCCACTTTGTATTCTCCTTCACTCCTGACAAGCATTTTTAGAACCTAAATTTACAAGGTAAAATGCTATGTCGAACAGACGCGAACAGCGCCAACAAGCACAACAATTCATTAATGAACTTGCGGGCGAAGCTTACCCAAATTCAACACGCCACTACGAGTGTGGCAGCCGTGACGATATTCGTGTGGCCATGCGCCTTATTCACCAACACGACCGTTTAGTGGGTGGAACAGAAGACAACCCTATTTTAGAACCAAATCCGCCCATTCCTGTTTACGACACTTCAGGCCCCTACGGCGACCCACAAGAAAACATAGATGTGCACAAAGGCCTAGCTCCGCTTCGCCAAAAGTGGATTGAAGAGCGTAGCGATACCCTTGAATTAGAGGGCGTTTCGTCAAGCTTTGCAAAAGAGCGAGAAAACGACATATTTACCGAAGATTTCCGCTTTATTCGCAGCCGCAAACCACTAAAAGCAAAAGCAGGCAAAAACGTAACCCAGCTTCACTACGCAAGACAGGGCATTATTACTCCTGAAATGGAATACATTGCCATTCGCGAGAATATGGGTCGCCAGGCCATTAAAGATGCCGAACTGACGCAGCAGCACAAAGGCGAACACTTTGGTGCGAATTTACCCGATACCATCACGCCTGAATTTGTACGCCAGGAAGTGGCCGCAGGCCGCGCCATTATTCCATGCAACATCAATCACCCCGAGTTGGAACCAATGATTATAGGGCGTAACTTTCTAGTAAAGATTAACGCAAACATTGGTAATTCAGCAGTCACCTCGTCTATTGAAGAAGAGGTAGAAAAGCTGGTGTGGTCAACGCGCTGGGGCGCCGATACCATCATGGATTTATCTACCGGCAGAAACATTCACGAAACCCGAGAGTGGCTGCTGCGAAACAGTCCTGTTCCTCTTGGCACCGTCCCCATCTATCAAGCGCTAGAAAAAGTAAACGGTGTAGCCGAAGATTTAACGTGGGAGATGTTTAAAGACACCCTAATTGAGCAAGCTGAACAAGGCGTAGACTACTTCACCATTCACGCTGGCGTGCTGCTTGAGTACGTACACCTTACCGCAAAGCGGGTAACCGGCATTGTATCGCGCGGCGGTTCGATAATGGCAAAGTGGTGCTTAAGCCACCACCAACAAAGCTTTCTGTATGAGCACTTTCACGATATTTGCGAAATTTGCGCTAAGTACGATGTGGCGCTGTCGCTAGGTGATGGCCTGCGCCCTGGTAGCGTAGCTGACGCTAACGACGACGCGCAATTCTCTGAATTACGTACCCTTGGAGAGCTGACGAAAATTGCATGGGAGTACGATGTTCAGGTAATGATTGAAGGCCCGGGGCATGTGCCAATGCATATGATTAAAGCGAACATGGAAGAGCAGCTTAAGCATTGCCACGAAGCGCCGTTTTATACCCTTGGCCCCCTCACCACCGATATCGCTCCTGGCTACGATCACTTCACTTCAGGTATAGGTGCCGCCATGATCGGTTGGTATGGCTGCGCAATGCTGTGCTATGTAACACCTAAAGAGCATTTAGGCCTACCTAACAAAGAAGACGTTAAACAGGGGCTGATCACCTACAAAATTGCAGCCCACGCTGCCGACTTGGCAAAAGGACACCCAGGTGCACAAATTCGCGACAACGCCATGTCGAAAGCACGCTTTGAATTCAGGTGGGAAGATCAGTTCAATTTAGCTCTCGACCCGCATACTGCGCGCGCTTATCACGATGAAACCTTGCCGCAGGCGTCTGGCAAAGTTGCGCATTTCTGCTCTATGTGCGGCCCTAAATTTTGCAGCATGAAAATTTCTCAGGAAGTGCGCGATGTGGCTAAAAAAGCAGAGCAGCAAGAGTTTGAGAAAGAAAAAGGCATGAAAGAGATGGCCCAGGCATTCAATCAGTCTGGCGCAGAGCTTTATCACACTGCAGATAGCAAGGTAGAGCTACCATGATGGCGAAAGCGTCCATAAACCCTGCATCCAACAACCTCACCACTGCACTTCCTGTAGTGTGGTGTGTGGGAGGTGTGGACTGTAGCGGTGGTGCGGGCGTTACCCGCGACGCCATTACATTGGCCGATCTGAACATCCATGCTTGTGTGCTCACTACACAACTTACCGTGCAATCCAACTCAATCATGCTTAGTAAGGAAAGCATGTGCGCGTCGGCATTAAATCAGCAGTGGCAGGTGCTGTTTGAAGATACCCCGCCACGCGCTATTAAAATTGGCGCTATTGCTAATGATGAGCAAGCGCTGTTGTTGTGTGCACGTATTCAAAAAACATCTAACCCTCGCCCCTTCGTTGTATGGGACCCTGTACTGTCTACCTCGTCAGGTGGCGTGCTGAGTGAGTTAAGCGAAAGCGTAGTTGACGAACTGTTGAATACAGTAGATATCGTTACGCCAAATATCGATGAGCTTGCGTGGCTCACCCATTTGCCAGTTGTTGATGAAGCGAGCTTGCTAAATGCAATCAATCGGCTAAGGGGTAAAGGCGCAAAGAGCGTTTACGTTAAGGGCGGTCACGCCCACTGGCAAAAAAATGTAAGCGATATTTTTGTTTGTGCCTCTCACACTCTTCGTTTTAGCCAGCTGAAATACGCTAACGGCAACCTTCGCGGCACAGGCTGTATGTTAGCCAGCGCATTAGCGGCATTCATTGTGCACGACTACTGCATTGAAGACGCACTTACGCTTGCTAATGCTTACGTCAGCGAAGTTCGTGGCCATACACTACCAAAGCAATGCGCAGCGGCTAACGCAAACGCCATAAGTAACGAATTAACCGCCTACTTTGCACGAACCAACGGCTTTCCCGCAAAACCAGAGAGCTTTCCGCTGGTGACCTTTCACCAACGTGGTGCCACTGCCAATGAAAAAGAGCGGGATAAGGATACCCTTCTTGAAGCCTCGTCTTGTAAAGAAGGCCACTTTCCTGCACTTACTCATACTCATTTAGGCATCTACCCTGTAGTGGATAGCGTGCAATGGATAGCCCGCCTCTGGCCAACGGGCATAAAAATCATGCAGCTGCGGGTTAAACAAGGCTCCCAAGAAGACATTCGTCAGCAAATAAAAGAGGCAATAGAATTGGTGAAACACACCGACTGCCAATTATTCATTAATGACTATTGGGAGCTGGCCATAGAACTCGGGGCTTACGGTGTGCACTTGGGGCAAGAGGATATCGACACCGCAGACCTAAACGCCATCCGTAGTGCGGGTTTACGGCTTGGAATATCAACGCACGGCTTCGCTGAAATTCAACGTGTTCGCGCTTTAAACCCGTCTTACATTGCCCTTGGTCATATCTTCCCCACCAATACCAAAGACATGCCTTCGAAGCCCCAAGGTGTAGCACGTTTAGAAAAGTATGTGCAGCTTTGCGATGGCATTCCCACCGTTGCTATTGGTGGTATTAACTTATCGCGTATAGGCAATGTAGCTAAAACCGGCGTTAGCGGCATTGCTGTGGTAAGTGCAATCACTCAGGCAGCACACCCGCTAAAAGCCTACCAAGCATTGGTTGAGGAGGCTGGGTTTGCTTAGTCATTCAGCTACTCATTCACTTAGTCACTCAGTAGGCCAGCAGTTAGCGCATCAGGATATACGTCGCTACAGCAGACAACTCTTACTTGATTGCATTGATCATGACGGACAGCTTTATTTGTCGAGTGCACACGCCGTTATCGTTGGCTTAGGTGGATTAGGCAGCTTAACCGCCCGCTATTTAGCAGGCGCAGGCGTGGGCAACATTACACTTATAGATGGTGACACCGTCGACATTAGTAATTTGCAGCGCCAGATAAGCTACAACGAAATGCACCTAGGCGAGCTAAAAGCCAAGTCGCTTTACAATGAACTGCGTAAAGTGAACTCGCATTTAAACATACAGTTTAAAAGTTTATTTGCTGATAGTAACAACTTACCAACGTTAATTGCATCAGCCACCTGCGTGCTGGATTGCACCGACAACGTTACGGTACGAAGACAGATAAACCTGGCCTCGTTTCGCGCCTCTATTCCGCTTTTTATTGCAGCAGCCAGTGGGCTTACCTGGCAAGCGCTGAACTTGCCTCAAAACTCAGCCACCTGCGGTTGCTACGAGTGTTTAGTGAATAATGTTGCCATACGCGAGGATTGCGTTAGCAAAGGTGTACTGGGCCCCGTTGTAGGCATGGCAGCATGCCACCAAGCTACCCAAGCCTTGTTATTTCTGGCAAGAGGCTTCGATGCCGATATTAAATGGGGCCAGTACGTAAACGCCCATGCAGGCCAAGGTACGCTGCAAAGTTTCAAGCTTCCCCCCTCTTCTTATTGTGAGGTATGCCAATGACCCAAATTAATATCAACGTGAACAATCAACCAATGAGCGTGATTTCTCCTATATCACTTAGTGAATTAATTGCCCTTAAACAATTGAAAGACGAAGGCACTGCCGTTGCCAAAAACGCGGCTATTGTCAGCAAGCAAGAATGGCCGACGACGTATTTAAGTAACAACGATACGGTGGATATATTTACCCTAGTGGCAGGAGGCTAAAATGCTAACACTCGCAAATCATACCTTCCCTTCCCGCCTGTTAACTGGCACTGGCAAATTTAGTAACCCAGACACCCTGAAAAGCGCGGTACAGGCAGCCAAGAGCAGCATGGTGACCTTGGCAATGAAGCGTGTCGCCAGCCATAGTTCACAAGATGAAACGCTTTCGGCATTAAAAGCATTGGGCGTTACTCTTTTGCCGAATACGTCGGGAGCGAAGAACGCTAAAGAAGCCATATTCGCCGCTGAACTTGCTTATGAAGCATTAGGTAGTCCTTGGGTGAAGCTGGAAATTCATCCAGACCAACGCTACTTGTTGCCCGACCCCATCGAAACCCTGCTTGCCGCAGAGGCACTGGTTAAAAAAGGGTTTCACGTTTTGCCTTACTGCGGAGCAGACCCCGTTTTATGTAAACGCTTAGAAGAGGTAGGCTGCGCTGCCGTCATGCCATTGGGCGCGCCAATTGGGAGCAATCAGGGATTACAAACCAAACCCTTTTTGCAAATTATTGTTGAACAAGCGTCGATACCCGTCATTGTAGATGCAGGCATTGGTAAGCCAAGCGAAGCTATGGCGGCCATGGAGCTGGGAGTAGATGCGGTACTGGTGAATACGGCTATCGCCACGGCTAAGGACCCAGTTGCTATGGCAGCAGCTTTCGCAAGCGCCGTAGAAACGGGGCGAAAAGCCTTTGAAGCTGGACTTGGTGCTACCAGCAGTTTTGCCCAAGCCTCTAGCCCGCTTACCGCCTTTTTGGAGCCGGCGGTATGAAGGTAGCACAGGCATTAATGCAGCAAGACTTGTCGCATGTGGCTATGTCGATAAACAGCAAAACAGCAGGAGACGTAGAACGAGCGCTAGGTAAAGATACACTTTCTTTAGACGACTTCATGGCGCTGATCTCCCCCGCTGGCGCTAAGTACTTAGAAGCCATGGCCTATCGCGCTAAAGCAATTACTCGCCATCGCTTTGGCAATACCATGCAGCTGTTTGTACCTTTGTATTTATCAAACTTGTGTGCCAACGAATGTACCTACTGCGGCTTTACAATGAGCAACAAAATAAAGCGCAAAACCCTGTCTATAAGCGAAGTGTTGACCGAAATTGAAGCCATCAAAGATTTAGGCTTTTCACAGGTGTTACTGGTTACTGGCGAACATGAAACCAAAGTGGGGATGGAATATTTTGAGCAAACACTAAGCGCCATTCGCGAAAAGGTGAGCTACCTTATGATGGAGGTACAGCCTTTAAAGCGCGAGCAATATGAAACCTTGAAGCACCTGGGCTTAGACGCGGTGTTAGTGTATCAAGAAACCTACTCACCGCAGCATTACGCTAATTACCACACTCGAGGTAAAAAACAGGACTTCCTATGGCGCTTAGAAGCCAGCGATCGCATAGGGAAAGCCGGCATTGATAAAATTGGCATTGGCGCGCTACTTGGTTTAGGCGACTGGCGGGTTGATAGCGCCATGACCGCCCTTCACGGCAAGTTAATACAGCAACACTACTGGCAAAGCCGTGTATCCATTGCTTTTCCGCGCCTTCGTAGCTGTGAAGGTAACAGCACAGGGGGCAATGCCCACACCAACAGTAAACTCCCTAACGAGCGAGATTTGCTGCAGCTAATATGCGCCCACCGCATTTTTAACCCACAAGCAGAACTCTCGCTGTCTACCCGAGAGTCGGCAGTATTTCGGGATGGCGTAATGCCGCTTGGCATAACGTCTATGAGTGCAGCGTCGCAAACACAGCCTGGCGGTTACAGCGCCCCATCGAAGGCACTAAATCAATTCGATATTGACGATAACCGATCTGTATCAGATGTCGTGAGCGCACTTTCAATGAAAGGACTGGAACCCGTATGGAAAGACTGGATGCCGTTTACAGAACGTGTTTAAGCGCAAGAATACCTGTATTTTTCGTTTGAAAACTCGCGCTAAAGAGCGCACTTTTAATGGATTAATCGATTAGTTTTTGTAAGGGAAAATAAGAGAAAATTTGTTTTGCTTTCGTGCAAAACCCTCCGTACAATCCGCCCAAATTTTAGCCAGACACTTTACCTATGCGTCTGGCTTTTTTGTCTCATTTATCTCATATTAGATTTATCAAAACTAAAGGGCAGTGCGTTGGATACCGTTGAATTTATTCAAATTCGTAGATTTATAGTGAAGCTAGGCAAAATGCTGCACAAGTACGGTACCCCTGCGTTCCGTCTTGAAGCTTACCTAGGTGAAGTCGCTAAGTATTTAGGCGTACACGCTTCATTTATTTCAACGCCAACTTCACTGACTTTTGTTATCTGGAGTGACCGTCACGAAGACGAATATAACCATGCTGCGCGTTTGCTTCCTGGCGAATTAGACATGAACGCGTTGTCGCTTACCGATGAACTGGCCAGCGAACTGCTGTCGGGCAAATTAACCTTAAGTGAAGCTGACAAGCGCTTAAATGAAATAGATGCCATGGGCAGCCCTTATGGTAAATGGGTTACAGGCGTAGCCTTTGCTATGGCCACCGGCGCGTTTGCTATGCTAATGGGTGCAAGCTGGAGTGAAATTGGCTGGTCGGGTGCCTTGGGTATAGTGGCTTATCTTTGGACTTTATGGGCACAGCAGTCTAAACGCGTAAACTTGATGCTAGAGCCTGTCACCGCGTTCGTTGGCGGCATTCTTGCCTGTGCTATTGGTCAATACGTTGACCCTGGCATTAACATTCCGCTGGTTGTGCTTTCATCGGTGATTGTATTTGTACCCGGACTAGCGCTGACTATGGGCCTTGCCGAGCTTTCATCGCGAAACATGGTGTCGGGCACGGCTCGTACTATGGACGCCATCATGCAGCTGTTTAAGCTGTATTTCGGTGCTTTTTTGGGTGTGTCAGTGGGCTTTAGTGCATTTGGTGAAAACGTGTATACCCCTGCAGAATCGCTGCCTTACTGGGCTACTTGGCTAGCGGTATTCTTGCTGTGTATTGCCCTAGTTGCGATATTCAGAACGCGTATTAAACACATTCCATGGGCATTGGCAGCAGCATTTATTGCCTACAGTGCTACCGCATGGAGCTCTGACTACATGAGCCCTGGGCTGGGCGCGTTCGTGGGTGCGTTTGCATTAGGCATTTTTGCGAATGCGTTCACCCGCATTGCTAACCAACCCGCGACCATTGTGGCTATGCACGGACTTATAGTGCTGGTGCCGGGGTCTAAGACCTATATTGGCTTGAACTCGTTTATGACAGGCCAAGACTTTGTGAAGGCCGACCATTTGGGGCAGGAAGTATTTCTTATCTTTATGTCACTAGTGGCGGGATTAATCTTTGCTAACGTGGTGGTGCCCACTAAAAAGGCGCTATAACGTTGATACAGTAACCTAAGAGTTTCGTGCTAGAGCGCGGCTGGTGCAACTAGGCTGCGCAAAATCACTAGCGCAGCCTAACAAGCAGGCAAGACACGCTATTTAAGTAACTTGATCAACGCTCGCCCTAAACGGGCGTTGAGCGCGCCCGCAGCAATCGCTTCAGCAGAATTTTCCATAAACTTCGCCGACAAGCTGCCGCCAATTTGATTGGCAACTTCGTCGGTAGCTAAGTCAAACACGCCTTGCGCCGCAATGTTTTGCGCCAACACTTTAAGCAACTTCCAGTTGCCTGCTGTACTTGGCCTTAGCCCATACACGCGGGCCATTCGACGAATGGTACGAAAGCTAATCCATACCACAGCAAAAGTTTGAATAAGATTATTTGGGCTTATAAACGCCAGGCTTCCGGCGGTCACCGACTCTTTATTCAGCACCTTGTGCGCCTTTTCCTGAACAGGTTTTAGTACCGTGTCTTCGTACAGGCCTAATCGTTCTGGGCCTGTCATTTCGTCTTGAAGCTGCTGCTTATAACGGTCGAAACAATGCGCTGCGTAAGACCCCCGCGAAAAGCGTTTGCCGTGCTGGCTTAGCACGCGATCAATTTTCTGTGGCGATGCTTCTGTTCCCGCTGATGGATTTTGTTTCGCTGAAGGCTCTTTCTGCGCTGAAGGCTCTGTCCCATTACTAGCCAGCAAATCTCGGATAACGCTTGCATCTTCCATCGCCGTATTTACTTGCTTGTAGCCTCGCCACTCTTTAAAACTCAAAAAGCTAAAGCAGCTTACAAAACCAACCAATAATGCGCCCAGTACGCCCGTACCGATGGGGTGTTCAGAAACATTTGCCGCAAGGGTGGTATAAGCTTCAAAAACAAAAAAGCCAATTAATGAAACAACGCCAAATCCTAATGTTGCCGCACCTAACGACAGGCCACCTTTTTTAGTATCCACTTCCCATACATCCTCGGTAACTTGTTGCGGAAGTTTGGTTTCAGGCTGCGCTATGTCTAAGGTTTGTGTTTTAACTTTGGTTTTGTACTGTGGTTTTGTTACCGCATCCCTTTCATGGTCATTATTAGGTTTACCATATCCAGTCACCGCATTATGCTGATCTTCCTCACCGACATCGCCGTAAATTGCATCGCTTCTAAGCGTAGACTGGCTTGTTTGTTCTGGGCTTTCGTCAAATGTATAAGGTTTATCGCTCATTCTTACTCTCCTTTGCCCAGTAAAAACTGAAGCAATCTATCTACGCCCTTACCCGCTAAAATACGCGCCTTAAAATCGCTAGGTACACTCACATCAGGTACTGGAAAGTGGCTACCCTCTTCCATCTCTTTCAAAGTGCTGGGAATAGGTTCGAACGTAGACTCTACATAGCGGCCATCAGTGTCTTTGTAACGAATAGCATCATCATTACTACCTTCGTCGGTTACTTGCATGCTAGACACTAAAAAATGCTCAAATTGTATGGGTTTACCGTCAAACCGTGCTCTCGCCCCTTCGGTAATTTGGGTAAGTAAATTAAGTAAGTTAGCGCGCTGACTTACAGGCACTAAATCAGACTTAGTGGCCACAAACGCCACTCTGCCTATTTGTTCTTTTTTCAGCACATTGCGTGAAAACCACGTGCTTTGCCCGTACACAAAGGTGTCGGCCAAATGACTCAGAGTTTCTTTTAACTGATACAAATGCTGTCTGCTGTGGTTAAGCCCTTCAAACAAATCGACAAGAATTATCTGCTTGTCGGTTTCTTTGAAAATGGACTGCTTCAGCGGCGTTAACCACCCACTTTGGAATTTAGCAAAGTGCTTGTCGAATATTTTAAACCAAGGGTGTGATACATCGCTGGTGATGCTAGACGGAAGCGGCGTAAAACCAAAGGCCTGCCAATCGAAGTCGCTCGATTCCAATAAAAAACTGCCCGGTTGAAGAAGCGAGATGCCGTTGGCCTTCGCTTCTACTAAATAATCGCGATAGGCATTAACCAGCAGCTGAATACGCTGTTCGGTTGGCTCTTGCTCAAAATCAAACTGATTAACAAACGCTTTCCACTGGTTGGCAAAATACTGCTGCGGCCCACTGCTAAGCTGAGCCCACGCAGAGTCTGACCAATGAGCATAGGTTTTACTTAGCATGGGAATGTCGGTCACCCATTCTCCAGGGTAATCGATAAACTCAAACACCACATCGCTATGAGGCAATACATGACGCTTCAATGAGGCGGTTTCTTTTAAACGCACCACCAGCTTAAAACCGAATGCTTCTTCGGTGGCTTTAGGCCATTGGCCGTTTTCAAGATCAGCAATGTTCTGTATATGCGGGAACGGTTTGTAGCCTTCAATGGGCTCTATGCGCATATCAAGCACTTGGGATGGCGGCAAATAACGTAGCAAAGGCAAACACGCATAGCCCTCTTCACTACGGCTTTTCAGCATAGTGATAAGGCTAGTGAACAGCATAGATTTACCGCTTCGACTTAGCCCAGTAATGGTGAATCTGTGAGTTTCTTTGTTAAACACACTGCTAAGTTTGTCGCCAGTTAGCGACGCCATTGCCCGAGTCTTGTCAAAAAGCGTAGCGATATTTTTTTGCATTATTTTGTTTGTATTCTGCCTTTGCAGTTCCTATTCCCTTAAACCTAAACCTTTAAAAATAATATCCAGAGAGTGCGGCCTATACATTATTGCCCTCTCGTTATTATAGATATGCCTATAGGATTAATGTGGTTATTAAGGGGGAAAAGCAAGGGCAGTGCCAGCTAAACACGCCGCTTCGTAAATAAGTAACGTTAGTGACAGCTAATAAACTAATGCTCGCGAGTCTTATTGAATAGCTTTTTCTTTATGCGATTTTTACTGGAATGCCAGTGATTCTTAGGTTTGCGCGGCGCGTTTTCAATAACGTGTTCAAAATCGATATCCGACTTTTTGGTGGGCGGAACGTGAGCACAAAAGAATGTATCAATATGTGACTGGGCCAGCTTCTTTAAGCTTTCGCGGTATTGGTTTGGGTGACATAACGGATATGGCGGTACTAGTTCACCTTTCACCTGTACCAATACATCGGCAATGTAAGCCTGCTGCGTGGGAATGTGCATTAGCGTTAAATCGTGGTCGGTATGGCCCGGCGTGTACATAACCTGCCAGTCAGGAAAACCGGGCAGTAACTGATTGTCGGCAAGCGTCATATCTGGCGCTAGTATTGGGTTGTACCAAATAGGCATTCTTGGCTTGCCAATAAGATTGGCCACCCACCAGGTTAGCAACAAATCTATGCCGTGAGCAGTACGCCCAGCAAACCCAGCATACCAATTGATGGCTTTGGGATGAGATGCCACCTGCGCACCAGCACGTTCACGTAGTTTAATGGCGCCTCCGGCGTGATCTGGGTGCATGTGTGTAACCACAATCAGCTTTAAGTCACTTAACGGACGACCTAAGGTTTGCGTAATGTATCGACACACGTTGTCTACATCGGCGCGGCTACAGCCATCAAGCAATAGCAACCCCTTGCTGTCTTCAACAAGATAAATATGCTGTATGTAGCCTGCAAGTGTGTGAATATTCATTACTGCTTCCTTTTCACCAAAACACGCGCCAACCGCGGTATCTGACATACCTCATGTACGCTAGCACTAAACCCCGCTAATCGTTGGCAAAGTGTGGTCTGCGTGATAATGCCTATAGCGCTGAATCCTATCAGAACCTATCTGGTAAGACCAGATTCAGCGAACAAGTGTAGCATTAAATTGCGTAACCACATTAGCCCGGGCTCGCCTTCCTGCTGGCTATGCCAGTAAAGGTGTGTTTCCAACGCGGGAAGCTGATACGGCAGTTTGGTGCTAATCAAGTTATCATCGCTTACCGCATCAGCCACAGAGCCTGGCAAAGTTAACAAAGCGTTAGTGCTAGCCACCACATCTGCCGCGGCGCGATAGTTTTGGCAACGCCATAATGAAGGACGGCTTATACCTAGTTGCTGCAGCGCAATTTCTTCTACCGACGCCCCTTTTGCCCGGTTCGACACCGTTATATGGCGTGCCGCCACATACTTTTTCTTATCTATATTTTGTGCCAACGGGTTTTGCTTATTCATAAGCACCTTGTAGGTGTCGCGGCGCAATAGTGAGTGAGAGATGGGCGCAGCAACAGCGCGACCAATATCAATAACGAGGTGGAGGTTTCTATTTGTTAAGTCTGCCAGCATTGCATCTCGATGTAAGCGAGTGCTTACTATTTCAATATTAGGTGCTTGTTTTTCAAGGGTTGAAAGCAGAACAGGTAAAACGCCTAATTCAAGAGACTCTTGCATGGCAATAACAAAGCGCTGATGGCTGTGTAACGGGTCGAAGTCGGCAAACTCCCCCAATGCTTTTCGAATATCGCTTAAGGCTTTTAGAATAGCGGGCGCTAACCGTTCGCAGGCTGCAGTAGGCAACATGCTTTGTTTTTCTTTAACAAAAAGTGGGTCGCCCAAAATATCCCTAAACCTGCGCATGGCATGGCTAACGGCCGATGGCGTAATGTGAAGCGCTTCAGCTACGCGGGTCATATTCCTATGCTGCCAAAGCGCTTCAAAAACCTTGAGCAGGTTTAGATCCAATTTCTCGAATTGTCTGTTTTCGAACATTGCCACAACCATGAATGAAATTCACACCATTTAAGGATTATATTTCATTTTATTCACTTAACAACTTTCTCTACTATGCGTTTAACAAACAGTTATCGCACGCTTTAGAGACAGTCCCTACATTTTAACTTGCGGCGACCCAAGTGCGAGATGCGAAGCAAATACTCTCTATATTTAATTAGTACAATTTCAATGAATGTAAAAAGGTGCCCTATGGATTTTTCACATAACGACAAAACCAAAGCCTTACTAGAGAAGCTCGATAATTTTATAGCCGAGCATTTAGCGCCAATTGAAGATGAAGTTTACGACTTTCACCACAAAGAGAATAATCACGGCGACTGGAAAAGCTGGAAGCTGCACCCTGGTACTGAAGCGCTTAAAGCTAAAGCGCGTGAAGCAGGATTAGCCAACCTGTTTTTACCCGATGCCGAGCTAGGCCAGGGCCTTACCACGCTTGAATATGCGCCTATGGCAGAGCGCATGGGAAAATACCTCTTTGCACCAGAGATTTTTAACTGTAATGCGCCTGATACCGGCAATATGGAAGTGCTGTATCACTTCGGCAGCGACGCCCAAAAAGAGAAATGGCTTAAACCATTGCTTGCAGGTGAAATACGCTCAGTGTTTGGTATGACAGAGCCTGATGTTGCATCGTCTGACGCCACCAATATGGCCGCCACCATTATTGAAGATGGCGATGACGTAGTCATTAATGGTAAAAAGTGGTGGTCGACAGGGTTAGGCCATCCTAATGCTGCTATAACTATATTCATGGGTTTATCTAACCCTGATAACGACAAGCACAGTCGCCACAGTATGGTCGTAGTGCCGCTTGATACGCCTGGAATTACCATTAAGCGCATGCTAGATGCCTACGGCGATTACGATGCGCCTTACGGCCACGGGGAAATGCATTTCGATAATGTGCGCGTGAGCAAAGACAACCTAATTATGGGTTTAGGCAAAGGCTTTGCTATTGCACAAGGGCGTTTGGGCCCAGGCCGTATTCACCACTGCATGCGCGCTATCGGCATGGCAGAAAAAGCGCTAGAGCTTGCACTTAAACGTGGTCACGAACGGGTTGCGTTTGGTAAACCAATCATACGCTTAGGTGGCAACTTAGAACGCGTAGCCGATGCTCGCATGGCTATTGAGCAAGCGCGTTTGCTCACGCTCCACGCCGCTTGGAAAATTGATAACTTAGGCGTAAAGCACGCTATGACCGAAATCTCAGCCATTAAAGTGGTGGTGCCGAATATGCTACAAAGCGTGGTGGATATGGCACTACAAATTCACGGCGGTGCGGGTATGTGTAGCGACTTCCCACTGGCGCGATTTGCCGCTGGTGCAAGAGCCCTTCGGTTAGCTGATGGCCCTGACGAAGTGCATAAAGGCATGGTGTCACGACTAGAGCTTAAGAAATATCAGTAGTTATAATTAATACAAAAAATGCGGCTTCATTAAGCCGCATTTTTTATAGGTTAAACAGCTGCACCAAACAGCGCTAGTTGCCTTCTTCCCGCTGCTTTATTTTACGGTGAATAGCATCAAGCTTTTTGAAGCTTTCCCATAGCTCTGGGTGTGTTGCGATTAATGCTGCAACATGGTCGTGATTTTCTTCACGAGTATTTTTGGTAAGAAATTTAATGTCGTCATCATGAGGTAATAGACCAAAGTTGATGTACGTATTATCGCTTGTCGACGTATTGCTGGCTTTTTGTATCATCATAGCCCTGTAAGACTTCAAATACCTAGGCTCGCAATGCTTACGCACAATTTGGCTACCGGTGGGCTTACTGCGATGACATATCATGTCAAACTTAGCAACGTTATTAATTTCGTTGTAGAGCTCCAAAAAAGCAAAGCGCTCTTGCTCAAAAGCTGTTACGAGTTGAGGCGTTGTTTTCTGCCCCACAACATCAATTCGCTCTACTTTCTGCTTATCTAACTGGGCCATTGCGTGGCCACTGGTTAGTGAAAAAAGCGCTAAAGCAGCGCTTAGTGCGAAATGTTTTTTAAGAATACGGTTCATTTTAATTCCTGTGATTTTCATGAATTAATCTTCGTAAACTTCTTCTTTACGCTGCTCAATGCGCTGGTGAATAGCGTCTAGTTTAGTAAAGCTATCAAATAGTTCTGGATGGGTGGCAATCAACGCTGCAACATGCTCGAATGCATCTTCTCTCGTGTCGTTAGTAAGAAAGCGAATATGGTCATCGCTGGGTAAGCGGTTAAAATCAATTCCCGGGCCAGTAGACGAGACTTGCATCATCATTGAACGAAAGTCTTTCACATAACGCGGTTCGCAACTTTTACGTGCAATTTGGCTTCCAATTGGCTTGTGGTATTTACAGATTACGTCGAACTTTGCGACCTCATTAATGCTGTTATACAACTCTAGGAACTCGAAACGCTGCTTGTCGAATGCACGCTTCAGTTGGGGAGAAGTTTTCTCACCTACTACGTCGATTGTTTCGTAGCTTTGTTTATCGGTCTGTGCGGCGAGGTGGCCGCCAAGAAAAACACCTAACGTTAGTACTGACAACTTAACGGCATTTGGGAACACTTTGTTTAAGTGTTTATTCATTTGAAACTCCATCTTCTGAACGTTTTAAAACAATAGCAACTGGTCTAATTTTAATCAATTAATAAAAATTTAAATTAAGAGTCTAAGCAAACTGTTCCATTAGTGATGAATCACAAACAAAAAATGCGGCCTAAGCCGCATTTTAATTATTCATGTTTTGGTTCATATTAGAACGTATATGATGCACTCAACTGAGCGTTGATTCCCGCACCGTAGTAACCAACCGTATGTAGACTGTTAATGTACTTCTTGTCGAAGATATTGTTGATGTTCATGCGAACGGTGAAATCTTCTGTAAACGCATGTGAAGCATAAACGTTGCCTAAGAAGTAAGCGCCCTGCTTTACATTGTAGTCTACGTTGCTGACTTCAGACTGCCATCTACCGCCAAAACCTACTTCAATTTCTGGCGCTTGCGGTACGGTGTAACCTAGTTGGAACGTCACTACATCACGTGGTGCCCATAGGTTAGCGTCGTTACCTTGCTCGTCTTCTACATCAATGTTGGTGTAAGACGCGTTAATGCGTAGATCATCAGTTAACTGACCCGCTAGCTCAAACTCAAAACCATCAGACTCTACCGATACGCCTTTGTAGTAGTACTGAAGAGTTTCAGGGTTAGTACCTGCATATGCTGCCAAGTTATCTTGTTCAGCGGTGAAGTAAGCGAAAGTTGTTAGTAGTCTGTCGTCGAACCACTGCGCCTTGAAGCCCGCTTCAAAGTTCTTACCCTTAGTTGGGTCAAGGTATTGGCCGTTTACGTCATACTGTTCTTGTGGCTGGTACACGTCAGAGTAGCTCACATACGCATTAACATCTTCTGTTACCGCGTAAGTCGCACCAACATAAGGGCTGGCTTCGCTTTCTGAGTTATCGATAACCGCGCCCGCGTTTTGGCCAGTACGCTCGAAGTCGATCGCGTTAAAACCAGCGATGATGTGCATTGCGTCTGTTACGCTGAATCGAGCAGAGCCGAAGTAACGCGTTAGTGTTTGCTCAATATTTGAGTACTCAGACACACCTAACCACTCTGGCTCAGCAATCGCATCTAAGCCGTACGGGAATGCTGGTGTTGGGCCGTATGCAGGAGTAGTAGCGTAGTCAAACGCATGAACAAAAGACACGTCGTCGCTAGTAGCGTGACTTACACCAAAGTTAACTTCATGGCTGCGACCAAACAGCTCGAAATCACCGAATACACGGCCTTCTAACAGGTGAGAGTCAATTTCAGAATCGTAACGACCTGGCCAGCCAACTAAGCCTAGGCCAGTCTCTTTATCAATGGCACCGTAAGCATAAAACAGCTTACTTTCATCTTCGTAACCACGGAAGTTATAGCTAAGTAGCAATTGCCAGTCGTTGTCGAACTCATAGTCTAGTTCAACAAAGGCGTTAGTGGTTTCAGTATCCCACTTGGTCCATTCTTGCGTAGTGGTGTCATTAATATCCCACTCAGCTTGCGTGCCGTCGGTATAGTTGAATACTAGCCCGCCCCACGTGTTACCGTCGGTATTGGCATCTTGGTATGACAAACCGAAGGTTATCGTTGCGTTATCCGTTAGCTGACCGTCAATAACGCCGTATACAAAGCCGCGATCGTTTTCTAAACCATCTAGGTGAGACTCTTTATCTTCAAAGCTACCTACTACACGCGCCGCCCAGCTGCCGTCTTCTGTAAGCAGCATAGAGTAGTCGCCTTGAACACGCTTGAAGTTGTAAGAGCCAATGCTTGCACCCACTTCGCCGCCTTCTTCGTTAGTAGGACGCTTGCGCACATAGTTGATGGTGCCTGACGCGTTACCTACACCAGTAAGCAGGCCGTTCGCACCACGAATAACTTCAATTTCTTCGTAACCGTAAGCTTCAACCGAACCGGTAACAATACCCCAGTCGTTAGGCAGGCCTACACCATCAATTTGGGTGTTTTTAATTTCAAAACCACGTGCGGTGTAGTTAGTACGGTTAGTTTCCCACTCTTCTACGTTAATACCTGGTGCTAGCTTTAGTGCGTCATTAATGTTGAACGCACCGAACGACTGCATAAGGTCTTCAGAAAGAATACTGATAGACTGAGGCGTTTCACTGATTTCCATGGTTAAGCCAGTTGCACCGCGGCTAACACGGTTTTGGCGAACACCTACAATACGAATTTTTTCTACGTCTGCTTCTTTAACTTCTACTGTATCGCTTTGAGTTGTTTGCGCATTTACCGACAAAGCAAACGCGATAGGCGTTAGTGCAAATAAACTGCTTAGTTTCATGGTTTTCTCTGTTATTTGTTTATGAAGGGTTAAGAACTTTACGGCGGGGGAGTATAAGATAAATTAAAGCTAATTCAAATGATAATTATTGCTATTTAAGTTTCTAAAAAGAGATTTCACAAAATGGTAAAGGTAGCTGCGTTTGTGGGAATGCGATAATCTGTACCTCAGATCAGGGAGGCATCGACATTTTGTCTAGCAGTACAAAAAACACCATTAAGCATTACAGTGAAAAAGCGCAGCATTACTTCGACTTATACAATTCGGTTGATGCTGAAAGTGTGCACACTGATTGGAAAGCATCTTTACAGCAAGCTGAAGTAGGCTTTGCGTTAGACGTAGGCGCTGGCAGTGGCCGCGATGCAAATTGGTTAGCCGAAAAAGGATGGAAAGTAATAGCTGTAGAGCCTGCAAATGAGCTAAGAAACCTAGCACAAGCCAATTCACATAACAGTGTTACATGGTGTAACGCCAGCTTACCTGCGCTTACCACCCTCCCCCAAGCGCCAAAAACATACGACCTAATACTGCTTTCTGCTGTTTGGATGCATTTACCAGAATCTGAAAGGCCACTCGCGTTAAACCGTTTAGCTGATTTACTTTCAGAAAATGGAATCATGTATATAAGTCTACGATTCGGCCCAAATGATGAGGCTAGGCCTATGCACCCTGTTAGCTATGAAGAATTGGCGACTTTAGCGCAAAGCAACGGACTAACTGCACGCAATTTAAACCCTGTTCCGAGCCAAGATGGTTTGAAGCGTGATGATGTCAAGTGGGTTACGGTAGAAGTGGTGAAAAGATAGTGTCAGTGAAAAGTGTCATAACAACGGATTTAAATGGATGAGCTTATCAAAATTGTTAGAGCGAAAGGGATTTCAACTCATCGACTCACAATACACCTCATACCTATATAGTGACGCCGAGCAACAGACTGGAGTTATTCTCGATACGCAGTTTTATGGCAATGACAGGCCTCAATATCGATATCATGAATATACGGGTTGGCAAAATATGCTTATGCATAAATTTACCAAGCTTTACAGATTCATTGATGATCAAGAACCGGACAATAAGTGGCTCGTTGATGCTGTTTTAGGTGAAACAAACGAGGAATATGACTTTCAACATTACGGTACTGACAGGCACATAAACGAAATAGATCCAACGAAGCCTGAATACAATTTCGAAAGTCTATTCGAGCAGGTTTACGGCTCTAAATATCTTTATGCTTTGGAGCGTGAATATCAATATATCGATCTACTGGGTAAAAGCCGCTATGTAGACTACATGCTAAAGACGCAAAGCGGTGAGATTGCAATTGAACTAAATGGGGAAGCTTTTCATCACCCTTTGGTTATTGATAGGAAGCGTTATCTTTCACAACTGCTAAAACAGAACTCGTTAGTGAAAGACGGTATAAAAGTGTATCGTTGGTCAAATGCGGGAATGGCAGACGAAAAAAAGTTTGCTGATCAAATTCACCTGTATTTTGGAGCGCCAGAAACGTTCTGCGAAAAACCCTCAGCAAGTCAGTTTCGTCATATCTGTTTTTCACTTTTCAAATATCAAGAAGACGCACTGTCTGACATACAAAATAATAGGGAAGCGGGAAAGGATACTTTCTTACTGATACTTCCTACTGGTACAGGCAAGACAGAAGTATTTATTGCAGACCACCAAAGGCAGCGGAAGTTGGGACGGGCTAAACGTGCATTGGTCATAGTACCTTTCAAAGACCTTCGCGACCAAACAAAATCACGTTTTTTGGAGCGCAACTCTTCCCTAGTAGTATCTTCGGATATAACCGATACCAAAGCAGATGTAATTGTACAAACAACACAAGCCATACAACGAAGCTTCTTTTCTCTTTCATCAGATTACTTTGACTATATTGTGGTGGACGAGGCACACCATGCACCAGCACAAGGTCTTAAAAGGGTTTTAGAACACTTCAAGCCCAAAACCCTACTTGGTTGCACAGCAACCGACAAACGGCTAGACCAGAAAGATTTAGCTGAAATATTTGGTAGATACCAAATAAATATGACCCTAGAAGAGGCGATAAAACAAAGCCTCTTACCACCTATACGGGCTTTTCGATTAGAGAGTAATATTGATTTTTCACAAGTACGATTCAATGGGAAAGAATTCGTAAAAAGCGACCTAAATAAAAACGTCATTATTCCTTCTCGAGATCAGCTGATCGTTGATGTTATTTCTAAATACTTTAGCCAAGAAGACACCACTACCCACCAATCTCTATCGTCACTTCAAGGTGTAATATTTTGCGTAGACGTAAAACACGCTAATAGACTTGCTGCACTGCTAAATAAACACATGATTAGTGCAGAAGCAGTATCAGCAAACAGCCGCGAAGGCCTTAAAAAATATAAGGATGGAAAACTACGGTTTTTATGTGCATGTGATTTATTAAATGAGGGGTGGGACGCGCCTAACACTTCAATTGTCGTAATGGCAAGACCAACAATGTCCAAAGTGCTTTACATGCAACAGTTAGGAAGAGGCACAAGGAACTACCTAGGCAAAGAAGCGCTTTACGTAGTTGATGTGGTTGATAGATATGGACCTGCGCTTCAACCGTGGAGTTTGCACAGTATATTCAATTTAACTGATTACAGGCCTTTCGCTGATGTATTCAACCCTAACGCAGCACCTGTAGGTGAAGAGATTGTTCTAGATCACCTTTATGAATCCGAAAGAATTCTAAGACCTATTAAACTATTTAATTTCGAGGATGAATTCGGTGATTATGTAAATGATGAACAACTTGCAAGAGAACTATTTGTTTCCACGGGCACAGTAAAAAAATGGGTAAAAAACCTAAGTGTAGTTCCTGACAAGCAATTACCGTTTGGCAATAAAATGCTTAACTATTACAAACAAAGTAGAGTTCACGAGATACGCGAAGAAAAAAACCTGAAGCTTCGTAGCGAAGCCACGAGAAGGGATGATTTTTTCGAGTTTTTGGAGCAACGAGATTATACGTTTTCATTCAAAATCATCTTTTTGCTATTGATGCTTAAGCACGCAGATAAAACTGGCGAAGTATCACTTACATTGCTAAGAGATGATTACCAGTCATTTTATAAAGACTTACTGACAAAATACGGAAAAGCTGAAAAACCAAACAGCCCTCTGAATAATGAAGAGTTTTTAAATGACAAAAGTCGGCTAACTAAAAGCATTCTTCAGAACCCATTCGAAAAATTCGAGCGCAAAAGCTTTATGTACCACGCCAAGGATTTAGACAAACTAGCCTTTGATGCTGTTTTGTGGGACAAGCTAGAGAGCAGCGATATAGAGTTGATAAGGATTCAAATGTTTGAAGATGGTGATGATTATTTTTATAAATACATAGAAAGAAATACACTCTTAGCAGACAGCGAATTTTTTTAAATATGAGTGACATATTAAAAAAACTAGGTTACGCGTTAGACTTTAGTATAATAAAATATTAGCAGTATAATTATCAGGGACGAGTGCAAATGGACACAGCGTACTTCAATGCGCAAAGAAACGAGCTTTTATCTTTTATCCGAAAGCAACTTACAGGCCCATATAGTTCAGAGACAGAACTTCTCAAAGATTCGCCACAAAAACGCTATTTATCAGGAATACTCTACCCCGTAGCAGCGACAAAAATTACTGATGACGAGCAGGATTCACAAAGTGATGAGGATGCACTCAAATCAGATTTCAAACCTTCATCAATGGCGCTTTCATTCGCAGTGAAAAAAGGTACTTCGCTCAAAATAGAGCTGAGTGCCGGCAAATATACTGCTGGACAGGCAAGCGAATGGCGCAGAAAACCTCTCAGCTTTTGCCAGACTTATATTTTGAATGAATACGGTAAAGTCGAAAAAAAAATCTGGGATAATAACGCCGCACTTATTCTTAAAAAACGCAAAAGCGGCGATGATTTTATCGTCACTATTGCACTAACAAACCGTCATACTGGAACAGAAAAGCTGGAAGTGGGATATTGCCTTTTCCAAGCCGGTATTAAAGTATCCGTCGTGGAAGGCGCTGTTCTCAAGTATCCAGATTCTGCCAGATTCAGGAATGACGAAGAGCATGCTGAGCTCTCCCTTATCTACAGAAACCGTGTGACATGGGCTGTGGGTCACGGTGTTTCTGCAAACTGGATTTCGCAGGGCAATGCCTCCCCTGAGACTCTGTTTTCCGAGCACCTGCCAGCCTACGAAATTCAGCCGCTTACTGCAGACTTCAGTGATGAGGATCTTGAGAAATGGGAAATATCCGCAGATGTACTGAATCTGCACAAACTTGCTTTTCCCACTTACAGTTCTGATGAAGATGTTATTACTTCGCTGGAAACGCTGGCTAATGGCTACAGTTACTGGATTGAGGAACTGGAACACAGGATCCTTCCGGAACAGCATGCCACCGCACGAGCGAATATTTTTTCGCGGCTGAAAAAGGCGTCAGAAAGACTGTTCAGTGGCATTGAGAAACTGAGCCGGAACAAGAATGCCATGTTTGCATTCAGAATGGCCAACCGTGCCATGCTTATGCAGATGATTCATTCAGATGAAAAGATCACCTCAGCATCCAGAGACGCAGACGGGTTATTTATAGCTCCCGATTACTGCACTGCACAGTTTAAGGATAAATACCGGTGGAGGCCGTTTCAGCTGGCTTATCAGCTGATAGTACTGGAATCGATGATCCCGGATGAAAACGGGGAACTCCCTGAATCACACGATGAAGCAGATCTGCTGTGGTTCCCCACTGGTGGTGGAAAAACAGAAGCCTATCTTGCAGTGGCAGCCTGGGAAATTATTTCCCGCCGTATACTGCACGGCACCAGAGGTGGCGGTACAGCCGTCATCAAACGGTATACTCTGAGACTGCTTACATCACAGCAGTTTGAACGCGCCGGCACACTGATTTGTGCGCTGGAATCACTCAGAAAAGAGGATCCGGAACGTCTTGGCGAAGAACAGATTACCCTGGGGTTCTGGGCAGGCAGCAACACTTCTCCTAATAAATATAAGGCTGCTGTTCAGCAGTTTGAAACGCTGCGGAATGAGAATGACCCCGACAACCCGTTTCAACTCAGAAGCTGTCCGTGGTGCAGCAAGCCTGTAATCCCCCAGTACTTCTCAGATAACAACGAAGATTATGGTATTCATTCAACGTCGACCTCATTTGAATTCTACTGTCCGGACAAAGGCTGTGACTTTCACGAATCTCTGCCCGTTTCGGTTATCGATGAACAGCTTTACAGCCAGCCACCAACGCTGCTGATCGCAACCACTGACAAGTTTGCACAACTCGCCTGGATTGCAGAAGCCCACAATCTGATTGCCCCCGAACACACGTTACCACCGACGCTGATCATTCAGGACGAGCTGCATCTGATATCCGGGCCACTGGGCACCATTGCGTCAGTGTATGAATCGGGCATCGATACAGCCATCAGTATGGCCGGTAAGCGGCCCAAAATACTGGCAGCAACAGCAACCATCAGAAATGCCCCCTACCAGGTAAACCGGCTGTTTGGCAGAAAAGTGAATATATTCCCGCCGATCGGCATTGAGGATGATGATTCATTCTTTTCAAAGTCTGATACATCGCGGCCGGGCCGGATGTATCTGGGCGTAATGCCATCGGGGCATACCGGTCAGACATCCATGGTGCAGTCTGCAGCAGCAATTCTGCAGGCCCCCGTTTCACTGGGCATGCAGGGCGCTGTACTTGACAGTTACTGGACGCTACCGGTTTATCACAACAGCCGCCGGGAACTGGGGAAAACCATGACCCTGGCGCGGGATGACATTCCTGCAAGGATTAAGGTTATAGCAACAGACGAACAGGATGCGCGTGACATTACGCGTGTCGAGGAACTGAGTGCAAACGTAAAAGGGCCCAAAATTCCCGAGCTTCTTAAGAATCTTGCTAAACCGCAGCGTTCGGGTGAAGCCGTCGACACACTGCCCTGCACCAACATGATTTCTGTTGGTGTGGACATCAGCCGGCTTAATACGATGATCGTGGTCGGGCAACCCAAGTCCTCAGCTGAGTATATTCAGGCATCCAGCCGTGTTGGCCGGAGCAGCAAATATCCTCCCGGCCTTGTGGTCACGCTGTATTCACCAAACAAGCCGCGGGACATTTCTCACTACGAGACATTCAGAAGCTACCATCAGGCGCTTTACCGGCATGTGGAGGCCACCAGCGTGACACCGTGGACCGAGCCGGCAATGGAACGGGCGCTGCACGCTGCTCTCATCATTGCCATCCGGGCTACGGCAGGCCTTCGTGATAGCGGAAGCGCAAAGCACTTCCGCAAGGATAACGAGGACATAAAACGGGTAACCGGTGCACTTAAAGAAAGGATGCAAAACGCAATGGAAGGCCTTACCGGGAAAGAGCAGAAGGATATCTTTCTGTTTCTGGACAATCTAATTGATGAATGGCACGGCAAAGCCGAATCGGGCGATATTAACCGCTATGAAAGCCGGAAAGCAGGTAAGCAGTTCATGCCGCTGATAAAGAGCTTTGATGATAAAAGTGACGAAAAAGGCTGGGCCACACTGAACTCCATGCGCAACGTGGATAGTGAGACATTAATTAAGGTTAAAGGAGAAAAGAGATGAGCGGAAACCGTCGTACCTTCCGGACATCACAGTTAATCAGCCCTTTCGGCCCGGGCGCCATTGTGGATATTGGTGAAGAGTCGCTTATCATGAACGGAACGGATCAGTGGCCCTCTAAGCTGGAGCGGATTGAACTAAAAAGGCTTACAGAGGCCACCGGTGTGTTTCATCTTAAAAAAGCCCCTCCGGTCTTCAGGGATTCACACGACGGGCTGTGGGCTTCGCGCTTCCCTGCCTGGCTTTTCTGCTCACGCTGCCGAAAGCTGGAATACCGCAAAACAAGTGATCAAGCAGTTAATGCTGACGGCGTTCCCGTTTGTAAGAACTCTGCCTGTAAAGACAGAACGCTGGTACCAATGCGTTTTGTTGCTGCCTGTAACCACGGTCACCTTCAGGATATCCCGTGGGACAAATGGGCACATAAAAAATCCGGCGGCACATGTACGGAAGGCAGTGACTCCCGTGCGCAACTTTATTTTGAAAGCAAATCCGGTGAAGGCAGTGGCCTGGATGCCCTTAAAGTAACCTGCAGAAATCCCGGCTGTGGCAGTTCACAGTCTCTCGGTTCCATCATGGCGCCTGGCAGCCTGCCCGGCTCCTGCCTTGGCAAGCAACCTTACGAATACAGGGAAACTTTCACTCCCTGCAATGAAACGCTTCGGGTGTTACAGAGAGGCGCCAGCAACCTCTATTACGGCATTATCAAATCTGCGCTTGATATTCCGGTCAGTTCCAGTTCTGAGACAGATCCGCTTATTGAAAAAATAAAGCAGAATAGTGAATACGAGGATTTGATTGAGGCAGAAAGAAGAAATAAAGCGAAGCGGGCAGAAGTCATTGCTTCAGAAATCGCCGAAACACTGGGCACTGATAAGGAATCCGTACTCAAGGCTATCCGCGGGAAAAACACCGAAAAAAGGGAATTTAAAATACCCAGGGATGAAGATATCAGAAAGGCTGAATGTCAGATCCTGACCTCTGCGGACCCGGCATCTTTTTCGTGGCCTCTTTTTAAGGCACGGGTGCAGCAACAACCTTCCGGTTCACCATCAGAACTACGAAAATTAATAAAGCGAGTTGTACTGATTGATAAACTCAGGGAAGTACGTGCTTTCTGTGGTTTTGAACGGATAAAGCCGGACGGTAATATTATTGCCGCAACGACTACCAGAGATGAGAGGAAATGGTTGCCTGCCACTGAAGTATTCGGGGAAGGCATTTTCATCGAGTTCAGCAGTACGCAAATCAGCGACTGGGAAGACCGCAACCACGGTCAGCTCACTGCGAGACTGGAAAATATAAAGGCCAAGCATGCATCGCTGAACAGCCTTTATCTGCCTGAGCCGTCAGCTAAATTTATAGCTCTGCATACTTTTGCGCACATTTTTATTCGTCAGCTCACTTTTGAAAGCGGCTACTCTGCCAGCTCTCTGCGCGAACGTATTTATGCGTTTGACGAAGATCAGGCGGGCATCATGATCTACACCGCAGACGGCGACTCTGAGGGCAGTCTGGGAGGCCTGGTTCAGCAGGGCGAATATCATCGTCTTTATGCAGCTATTGAATCAGCTGTTGAAACCGCGCAATGGTGTTCCAACGATCCGGTATGTTCTGAGGCAGAAACCCAGGGCGTGATGGAAATGAACAAAGCGGCCTGTCATTCCTGTTCACTGATTTCGGAGACAGGCTGTGAATACAACAACCTGTTGCTGGACAGAGCACTGCTCACCGGCAACGATGAGGGACTGGAAGGACTTCTCAGCCCGGTCGCCGCAACTCAGGAGGACGTTAAATGAGAATGCCGAATGCCCGCGATATGAGCGATGAACAGCAGGACATTTTCGAAGACGCTCCGCTGGATGGTCGCGTACTGGTTACCGGCCCGCCGGGCACAGGAAAAACCGTTATCGCATTCCTGAGAGCCATGCTGCTCGCAAAGGAAAATAAAAAAGTTGACGTTATTATGTACAACCGGGTGCTGAAGCGGTTTGCCCAGAATGTAGGGGCTGACTCGCGGAATGTGAGCTGCAGCACATTCCATTCGTGGTTCTATAACTGGTGGGGAAATCTGCGGATTGAAAACCAGGATGAAGAAAGCGCGGAGCTCATCTATCTGACGACTCCCTTTGAAAGGCGATTAGAGGTGAAAGAGAAAGGAGCAAGATGGGATAATAATGCGCGTTCATGGACTGCAACTCAGGCAGTAATAAACAGGGCGCCCGAAGTCTTTGCGCCGTGGTTACCAGGTCCAAGGGACGGAACCCCGATAACCAGAGTAAATAAGGCTACGTATGATGCGCCGGAAATACGAAAGTTTAAGCCTGACTGGGACAGGCTCATCGACCTGTACACCGATGCAGAGCCGGAAAAACAGAAAGGCTGGGGACACCTGATCATTGATGAGGGGCAGGACTTCTGCAATGACACCTACAAATTTCTTAAATACGCGTCACGCGTTTCTGAAAGTGACTCTGCCATTACGGTACTTGCTGATGATAACCAGCGGCTGGGCGAAGAGAATTCAACCACAACGCAGATTGCTGATTTGCTGAATATCGGCGAAGACAGAAAGTTTACATTAAGCCGGAATTTCAGGAATACCCGGCCAATCGCTCTGCTGGCACGCAAGTTTTATACTGGCTTACCATCCGGAACACCGGATTTACCCGATAAAAAGGGAAACAAACCGAGACTGGTATGTGACGCAAACGTGCAGCAGCAGGTTGAATACATCGCCCGCTATCTCAGACTCCGTGGAAATCATGAAGTCGGCGTTGTATTACCTGACAATAAACTCAGAGAGCAGTTCTTCAGTTTACTGACCGGAATGCTAACAAATTATACCGTCCAGACTTATGACAGTAATGACCGCAGTACAAGTGACAGTCTCATATTTGATAGGCAGGGGGTTGTAACCGTTCTTAACCGGCAGAGCTGCAAAGGTCTTGAATTTGATGTTGTATTTCTTCCCTGCTTACAGGATTATGAGGCAGAAGATACAGATTCAGACACCTTTAAAATGAACATGTATGTAATGTGTTCGCGGGCAAGAAATGAACTGATCATGATGTCAGAGACCCCTGCAAAGTCTGATGCAGGCGCGATGAAATATCTGCCGGTGAGTGAGCCGGAGTTGCTCGAATTAATATCCAGCCGGGAATAGTTAATGCAAACACCCACATTTATCATTATGCCCAGCAAAGCCTTTAAAAGGGTATCGCTGGTTTACGACCTGCTAACGCCAGACCTGTTTGTCAGCGAAAATGGGCAGACCTGTTTTTCGGAGCAGCAGCTAAAGAAAGTCAGGCTGACCGGGTCGCTGCTGGTTATACAGTTGTCAGCGCCGGCGGTAGAAAACGCCGCTCTGCCCATCTCGCTGGCAGAGAAAATTTTTGCGACCAGCGAAGCTGTCATAAACAAGCTCACAGCCACGCCTCTATCTAATTATGACTTTGGCGAGTTTACTTTCGGGGTTTTACCGGAAGACTGGCAGCAGGGCGAAACTGAACCTGATGAACCAGCGGACACGAAGCCCGGCGAAATCCTCCGTCAGACAGATGCAGTACGAGGTTTTCTGTTTCACGCTGCGTTAAAAGGTTCTGCGGAAAAATTTTCATTGCAACTGACCGGCTCCTCCATTAACCCTCTGGAAGCACTCGCAGATGTGTATTTCAGCCGGTATGGCAATACAGACTTACTCTGCGACCTGATTAGCCTGTGTATAAAGTATGATAAGGAGGCCGGCTGGAATGCAGCAGATATTATCACTGAGCTTTCGCAGCTTCACCCGGAGTCTGGTAACTATATAGCATCGGCCTTTGCATCACTTGAGTCGGGCGTAACAGACACCCCGGATTTCAGCGACGACGAATACCTGGTTGAAAAAGCATTTTTACTGCTGCTGTTGAATCCTGACGAGAATGCCCTTCGCGCAATAAAGCAGGATACAACGCTGGAAACCGGCAAACTGGTTACAGAGCTGGCTCAGAAACTGGCGATTTTCCGCTATGGCTACAGCCGTCTGGACCACCAGGATCGTCTGCGCCCCGGCCCGGATGCGGTAAACAGCCTCAGAGATATCGCTGCTGAAATCTACAATCGCCTGTCAGGTTTTGTGCCTGCTTCCTTGCCTCAGCATGTTGAGGAAAAACCTGAGAGTAACGATCTCCAAATGTCTCTCGGTATTACCGGTGAGCCGTTGATCCAGTTTTTCACTGCAGAAACCAGCGACGAACATAAATACTACAAAGTACGCGATCTGAACCTCAAGAAAGGTTTCAGCGGAGATTTAGTTCTCGGCAAAACCAACAGCGCTTACCTGGTTTTGATTAACGATATAGTGGGCGAAGGCAATAAAAAGTTCTCTCCTTCATTAGCAAAAGCGTCAATTAGTAACCAGCACAGGTTACCTTGCGGAAGCCGGTTTGAGGTTATTGATAATTCGTTTGTCCTTAAATTCACATATTCTGCTGACGCAAAGCCAGATGAGATTCTCAGTATCCTGAGCGCGGACATATTCCCGGTAACCAATGCACTGAACCTTCACCTTAAAAAGTGCAAATACTATTTGGAAGTATAAGCAGTGAAATGTAGTCTGGCTGTTTCAAAAGACTGTATGAGGGCAATCGATCGACTTTCGGGCAGAGTACAGGCTGGTTTTGTTAAGTTTGTTCTTAAGTTTACGGATAACCCAGACTCTCCGGGAATTAACTACGAAAAAATTAATGATGCCGCACATCTGGGCTACAGATCCGTCAGAATCGATCAGAATCATCGCGGTATTGTGCTGAAACCAGAAAAAGGGAATAACTTTCTTCTTGTACATGTAAATAGTCATGACAGCGCTTACGCCTGGGCACGACGCAAAAAATGTCTGGTAAATGCCTACACCGGTATGATTCAAATCTATGAGTCTTTCAGTCACACTGATTCTGATGACAGCGCTTATCATGTGAATCAGGGTACTTACGGCGCTGAAAGCAAAGCGAATGAAACAGCCAGCACGGCAGAAGCGTCCTATACCCTGGGACTTGAAACACACCAGCTCCTCAGGATCGGCACACCGAATGACTATACCGGTGTCCTGCTTTCAGCCGGAACGCGTGGAGAAATTACCGCTCTGTTTGACAAACTCCCTCAGGAAGTTGCAGAAGCTCTGGAGCTGTATATGGAAGGTGAATCCTGGCAGAGTATTGAGGAAATCTATTCTGAACAGGACGAGCCGCTTTACGATACTGGTGATATCGATGCTGCACTGACTAGAGGGCGCTCGCTTTCCGGATTCCGTGTAATTGATGGCGAAGACGAGCTCAGAGACATGCTCGATAAGCCTCTGGAGCTTTGGCGCACTTTTCTGCATCCTGCGCAGAGAAAGCTGGTTACACGGAACTGGAACGGACCAGTAAGAATTCTTGGTGGTGCGGGAACCGGGAAAACAGTTGTCGCGATGCACAGAGCGCGCTGGCTGGCCGGGAATACGTTACAGCCGGGTGAAAAAATCCTGTTTTCAACCTTCAGCGCCAATCTCGCGGCTGATATTTCTACAGCTCTTAAATCGCTTTGCAGTGCTGACGAATTCAGCAAAATCGAGGTTATCCATATCGATAAGTGGATAGCCAACTTCCTCAGGTCCGGTAGCTATCCGTTCAGCCCGCTTTTCCCCGGTAATTCAAATTCAGAGTTTTTCTGGAATAAGGCGATTAAAAGTACCGGAATAAAACCAGCACCATCAATACAGTTTCTCGAAACAGAGTTTCTGAAAGTGGTTGTGAATAATCAAATCACAACCCGTGAAGCTTATCTGAGTGTTTCACGGTACGGCCGTGGTAAACGACTGACGCGGAAAGAGCGTATAAACTGCTGGGAGATATTTGAAGCTTTCAAAAAGCACTCTGAGTTCAAAAGATACAGGTACTACCCTGAGTCTGTTTTCGACATTGAGGAAATGCTGCAAAAAGCAGAATCGCCGCTGTACCGGTCTGTCATTGTCGATGAAATACAGGATTTCAGCCTGCCTCATCTCAAACTCATAAATGCGCTGGTACCCGATGCAGATAACAATATCCTTTTGGTAGGTGACGCCCACCAGCGGATTTACGGAGACCGGATTGTTATTGGTCATTCCGGCATAGGTATTAAGGGCCGGGGGAGAAAGCTCAAAATTAATTACAGAACGACTCACGAAACCAAACTCTTCGCGCAGGAGCTGCTGCAGGGACTTGAGATTGACGACCTGAACGGGCAGCTTGATTCCGGCAGTGACTACTATTCACTGACACACGGTAATGACCCGGTACTGAAACAGTTTACAACAGAGGAAGAGGAGCAGGACTGGATTGCAGAAACAGTTGGTGAGCTGTGTTCATCAGGTGAACGGGATTCAGATATCTGTATTGTAGCCAGAACAAAGGCAGTGAGAGACAAACTGGCCACAGCCCTGAAAGCCCGTGGTATTACGACAGTCGTCCTGAAAAAAGGGCAGGATGACCGTTCCGTGGGGGGAGTCCGCCTGTCTACCATGCACAGGGTTAAGGGACTGGAATTCAGATTTCTGTTCATTGCATCAACCAATGCCAACATTATTCCGGCAGCTGACTACAGTTTTGAATTTTCAGAAAAAGAGCGGCTTGTCAGAGAGCGTGCGCTTCTTCACGTGGCCGCCACGCGGGCGATAGTAAGACTTTTTATCAGCGGTTACGGTGAGTTGTCGGCGCTTGTTACTCAGCAATAAATTTTCTTTCAGAAAAAACCGGAGCAGGTATTTCTGCATAACTGCTCCGTGCTTCCCGGATCCATTTCCGGAGAAAGCTATTTACTTCATCAGACGGAATGCGATTCGTGCCTTGCAAGCCACATTCCCATACAACCATTACCCGCCAGCCTGATTCTCTCAGCTTATCCTGCACAGCTTCATCTTTCAGCCTGTTTGCTGTCAGCTTCCTATTCCACCACTCCCTGCGGGTAGCAGGTAACCTGAATACACCACAGTCATGCTTGTGCCAGAAGCAACCGTTCACAAATATGACAACTTTGTAGCGGGGCAGAACAATATCCGGTTTACTCGGCAATTTTTTACAGTGTAGCCGGAACCGGAATCCCATAGCATGTAGTGACCGGCGAACGGCAAGTTCTGGTGTGGTATCAGAGGCGCGGATCGCACTCATGTTTTTTGACCGGATTGCTTTGGAATGTACGTCAGTCACTCTGGGCACTCCCTGATTATCTACCAGCTCAAGCCAGAATCAGGCAAGAGGGTTTTAAATACATACTTTCCTGCAGAGACATGGATCAGCCACCGAACATGCCTCCTGACTGCAACATTTCACGAAATATTTAAGTTTGCTTTAATTGAAATAATTGCTAACCTGCCCGATTATATGTATATCCGTACAGATCATGCAGGCTGGTATTCCTTTGCTTCCCTATATAAAATCTGCGGGAGGCTTTTCCGGACTTTATCTGTATTCATAGCACGCTGAATTACGGAAACAACTTTACATCATTCCAGACTCTTACAGCTTTAGTAGTAATACAATGACGAATAAAAACGACGCGCTTAATCAGGCAGAAGCTCTGCTTACCCCCCTGGCAATTCCGCATGTTCCGCAGGAAAGTCGTGTCGAAGCAGTCGTTGACCAGTGGTTACATGCAATTGCCACTGACAGCCAGCTATATTGCAATCCTGATATCTCCAGCCCGGAAGCACTGAAAACTTCTGCGATATCTCTTCTCAAAGAACCGAGGCTATACGAATCCCGTGAACAGTTTTATGATGTGGTATTCAGCCAGTTATCGCTCAAACCAGTCCTGAATCCGGAGTTCAGGTTTATTGACTTGTTTGCGGGAATCGGGGGAGTGAGACTAGGTTTTCAGCAAAACGGCGGAGCCTGCGTTTTTTCCTCTGAGTATGATCGCGCTGCACAGAAAACTTATAAAGACAATCATGGCGAACTACCTTTCGGCGATATTACAAAGGTTAATGAGATCGAAATACCGGACCATGACGTTCTGTTAGCGGGCTTTCCATGTCAGCCCTTCTCCAACGCGGGCGTATCTGCCAGAAATGCTGTTGGTAAACAGCACGGATTTCTTTGTGATACTCAGGGAACTCTTTTTTTCGATGTAATGAGAGTTATCGATGCAAAAAAACCCAAAGTGGTATTCCTGGAGAATGTACGCAATTTAGAAAGACATGATCAGGGACGTACATTTCAGACAATCCAGAATACGATTAAAGAGAGCGGCTATAAATTCAGTTATAAGGTTATTGACTCAAGCACTGTAGTACCGCAGAGAAGAATAAGATGCTATATGGTAGCGGTAAGAAATGATATTTCATCAAACTTTTCCTTTCCTGATTTTACAGGTGAGTCGAAGCCACTAAAAACCATTCTTGAGAAAGAAGTAGATGATAAATTTACAATTTCCGATAAATTGTGGCAAGGGCATATCAACCGTACTAAGCGAAACCTCGAGCGTGGAACCGGCTTCACTGCTCATACAGCAGACCTGAATAAGCCCTCGAATACTATCGTCGCGCGATATGGGAAAGATGGAAAAGAATGCCTTATCCCACAGGAAGGAAAAAATCCACGATTGCTGACTCCGAAAGAATGCTCAAGACTACAAGGCTTTCCGGATTCATTTATTATTCCGGCCGCCAAAACACCTGCGTACAAGCAATTTGGCAACTCTGTAGTGGTTCCTGTTATCGAAAAAATTGCAAATAGAATAAGAAAGGAAATCTTATGAACTTTGAGGAATACTGTGAATTAACTCAAGACAAGCAGAAGGTCAATGCTGAAAAATCACTGCTTTTCACATTCACTAATTCAAAAGATGAAGAATTCAGTATCTCACCAGAGAAAATTCACAGTTTTTTAGTTTTTGCGGTTGAGAACTATCACCTTATCCATAATGCGTGGGGAAATACACCAAGTAAAAAGGCTGATTTGCATCAGTATGAAGAAAAGTCTTACAGAGCAATTTTTAAAACTGCGTCATCCCCTGACCTGAAAATAATATCCTCGACCGGTAGTAGCCAGACGAAAGCGCTGACTTTATTAATTTCCAAATTACTTGGTTATCTTACTGGAAATAAATACAGCACTCCGGAAGAAAATACATATTTCCAAAAGAGTTCTATAGCGCAGGCTCTTAGTAACTGGAACAAACTGGATGTTCCACAGACAAAAGAAATAAGATCCCCAGACAAACGAAATATCAGAGAGCTATTTCGTCAATGGATGTTGGAGAACGGTCTGTCACCCAGAACTGCGAACTCCTATTCAGGTACAGCTATAAAGTTCAATGATAAATACCTGACTGATATTGGGCTGAAGGAAAGTAGCCTTTATGAACTTAGTTCGGATGGTGTATCTGCAACATTAGAGGCTCTATACGCAATTCCTTCCTGGAAAGAGGCTGATGAAGGTGGCAACGGCATGTATAGTGCCGCTTGTAAAAAGTTAGCAGCGTTCCTTAGTGAAAATTCGCTGCATACCTTCATCCACCTTCCCAAACCCTTTCTTCTACTGGCAGGTATTTCCGGAACAGGTAAAACACGCTTTGTCCGCGAACAAGCCAGATTCGGCACCTATAAGCTGGTTGCTGTCAGGCCAGACTGGCATGAGCCGGGCGACTTACTTGGTTACGAAACCCGCCTGACGGGTTCCGGTAGCCCTGAGTACGTTTCAACGGAAGTGCTGAAATTTATTGCGGCAGCCTGGAAAGCACTGGTTGATGCAGGTCTTGAAACGGAAGCCGGAGAACAGGATGGAATAAAATCATTGCATGTTTCCGGCGAACAGGATGCGCTATCCCGTGTTCGTGCGCACTGGCTGTGTCTGGATGAAATGAATCTTGCGCCTGTAGAACAATATTTCTCAGATTACCTGTCGGTTCTGGAAACCCGCAAATGGCATAAAGAAGATGGTTCGTTTATGTATTCCTGCGATGCCCTGCTTGATAGCGGAAAGCTGAACGTGGGTGGCGTCAAACTCAAACAAGAGCTAGGGATGGATGCGCCGGAATATGCTGAGCTGTGGGAATTGTTCCTGCAAACGGGTTTGCCTATCCCTTTCAATCTGATTGTGGCTGGTACTGTCAATATGGATGAGACAACCCACGGTTTTTCCCGCAAGGTCATCGACCGCGCAATCACCTTTGATTTTGGTGAATTCTTTCCTAATGATTTTGAAGCTTTTTTTGATGACGAAGAGGCTGAAAAAAAATATCCGGTAATGCTTAGTTTTCCGCTGTCTTCTCATACAGGTGCAGCGACAGACGCCGCAAAAGCAAGCCGCTCATTCCTTAAAGCCGTTAATGAAAAGCTGAAAGGATCGCCTTTTGAACTCGCCTTCCGTGCCCTGAATGAACTGTTACTCACAGTGGAGTCATTCAACGCAGACGTGGCTGACAAATTCAGGTTACAGGCTGTCTGGGATGACTTCCTGATGATGAAACTGCTACCCAGAATTGAAGGTGATGCAGATAAGCTCGGAGATATCCTGGACTCTCTTGAAAACGTGTTAAACACGGAACTCGGTGAAATCTGGAACGGGGATAATGTTCGCCCTGATCTCTGGCGGGAAAACAATGAGTACATAGCATGCCGCTCGAAAAGAAAAATTGAGCTGATGAAGCAAAAGCTGACAGGTGGATTTACCAGCTTCTGGCCATAAAGGGAGAAGGCAGTCATGCCGGATATTATCACGATTGATAATGATAAGCTGGATTTTACGCTGATTGTATGGACGAAGGATGTCAGCGTAAAACAGGAAAAATTAAAGGCCGCACTGACTAAAAGATCGCAGTCTGCTGTCCTGCCTGCTCAGGACTTTTCTTTGCATCAGGAGGAAGACGGTGAGCAGTTTGAGAAGCCGCTGTTTTTTGAAAATACAGACTATGAATTTGAATTTATATTTAAAGCCCCTCTGCTTGTTGAAAACATAAAGCCTGAAATAGCTCATCACTATGCGGCATTTGCAGATGCGTTTCACTCTAAGAAGCGCACAAACAGTCTTTCCGGCACCATAAATTTCCGCAATCATCTGGGCAAGGCCACCCTGCCCTTACGTTACCACACTGCTGACGGGCTACAGGAAGTCTCGGTCTCGTTCACGGTATGGCCAACCAAGATGGATCTGCGCAGCGATTTCAAAGCAATTTTTGCGGATTTTTTACCGGAGTACGATGAGTGGCGTTATGCTCTGGTTGCCCCCACTGAGCACAGCTTTAAGCGGCAACATTCACAGCAAAAGGATTTTCCTCTACTCTGGCTGGCTCATTTCAAGAGCCTTTGGCACGAGTTGCAAAAGCAAGCCCGGCTGATCATTAACGCCCCCCATAACAGGTTACTTTCATACGAAAAACAACTCCGTGCAGAAAGAATTAAAGGAAAAATTCCGGCCCGTCTGGAGCAGAAGATTTCCGGAGATTTTGCTGCAGGTGAGTACGCCAGACGATATACCGTAAAAAAGAAAAAACTGAGCGTTGATACGCCTGAGAACCGCTTTATAAAATTTGCGATCTCCACAATGGTCAACCGCCTGTCTCAGCTGGAGACAATGACCCGCAAAACAAAGTCAACCCGCGAAAGTGCTGATTACGGATTATCGGAACACTTTTTCTCCGATTTGAAACTGTGGAAAGACACATTAATCAAGCTTCACCGTGCCTCCTTGTTTGCGGAACTCAGTCCGTTTAACGGCCTGAAAAAGGAGTCACTGGTACTGCAGCAACGCACTGGTTACTCGGGGTTCTATCGTGCGTGGCAGGAACTGAAGATGTATCTGGACGCCATAGGTGACGGTGCGTCCGCTTCAGTAAAGAGCATGGATGAGCTTTATGAGGTCTGGTGCTTTCTTAAGATCAAGAAGCTACTGGAAGGATGCGGCTTTGACGTCACATCACATGAAAGCGCTAATGTCCGGCAGGCCGGACTGGAATGGCAAACAGAAGATGGGTTCGGCGGTGCGTTCAGACTGGAAAAAAAGGGTATCAGCATCCGTCTTTCTCACGAAGTTACCTACTGTAAAACGAAAGGTGAGGTCAGAACGCTTACTGTCAATCAGAAGCCTGATATTGTGCTCGAGGCCAGGTTCGATTCAGGTGAGACGCTTATATGGCTGTTTGATGCCAAGTACCGGCTTGAGAGCAAATCTGACGATCGAGACCGCGTACCTGACGATGCAATAAATCAGATGCACCGCTACCGTGACTCGCTGCTATACAAATCAGAAAAAGGCTACAGCAGACCAGTCTTTGGCGCATTCGCTTTGTATCCAGGATACTTTGAACAGTCAGACCCAAGTGTCAACAACATCTACAAAACTGCCATAGATGAAATAGGTATTGGAGCTTTCGCACTATTACCAACTACTGACGGTACAGGTCATTACTGGCTCAAAAAATTTCTTGAAACAAAATTCGGAGATAGTGCACGTTTCTCTTACGCAACTGACTATGACTCAGTTGATCGGTTTTACGTTGAAGAACCCCCTCGAATCCCAACTTATGGAATGACCCAATTTAGAAATGTCGGCCGAACTTTACTTGTTACCGGACCTGAGGATTTAAGGACAGATGGATACTACGAACGATTTCATGACGGATCTGCAAATTTCTTCCATATGCGCTGTGAAGCAACCCAACGAGAGCACATTGAAGAGCAAATCATTAGATCACTTCAATATTTAGTTATAGTAAGTCGACCTTGCAATGATAAGCGACCTCGTGTTGCCACAAGGCGATGGAAGGTCAAAGAAGTAGCAAAGAAGATGCGAAAGGATCTGACCGTCGAGCAGACAGGAGCATCGAACTATCTTCGTGCCAATGAAAACTACTGGCTGTTCAGTATTGAAGACGACGGTGAACTTAGCTCCCCTATGAGTAAACCCAACGGTCATCATTTATTAGAATTTTTATAATTCAAATTAACTGCTGAATATTTGATACCAACCTATGAAAACCCTCAATCGCCCTATCAAGGCTTTCATCCTTGTCGAAATAAAGCTGGCTCAGCTGGCTTTTCTTTATTTGGTATGTCGCACTGGCAAAGGCTAGCGTTTCTTTAAAGCGACTAAATTCTTCATCGGACACCTCACGCTACGGTTTTGCCACCCGCTTTTTTTAACACGCTAATCATTGGCACTAATTGAGTTTATAATACCGGTTAAACAGTTTTTGAATTACATCGACCAACTTGAGTAGAACATGGCCCATAAAGTACGTTATAAGTTTAAAGGTGTGGCAAAAGAGATAAACTTTTCTTACAGCCGCCATCAAAATATGCATGAAGCCGTGGCCGAAGCTGAGGGAATAGACCTTTCCCAGTTCCTGCAAACTGAACAGCAACTTGCCGCTATCAGTAAAGACAAAAAAACCGTAAGAAACTTCAGAGATACCGAATTTGAAAAAATGGGGTTTTCCGAATTGTATTTTTTAAAAAACGGGCAAGAATGATGGTTGCGCCCTTTCAACACATACTAGACCTTTGAGCTACTTTGCTTTTGGTGATTAACGGCCAAACCTTGCAAAATCGAGTGCTCGATTGTGTTCGAGCCTCTGACTCCGAAGTGCAAAGCTACCAATCAGCGCCTTATGGGTTACCCTCAACCAACCCATGAAAAGCCTCAATCGCCCTATCAAAGCTTTCGTCATTATCGAAATAAAGCTGACTTAGTCGGCTTTTCTTTATTTGGTATGTCGCACTGGCAAAGGCTAGTGCTTCTCTAAAGCTGCTAAATTCTTCATTGAATACAGTGAATACCTCGCGCTGAGGTTTTGCCACCCGCGTAATACTCCCATTCACTTCATAATCGAACCCTGCAAATTGAAGGCGGGAAAGGGTTTCTTTGCCTAATCGCATGCCGCCTTTTAGGCTTATTTGAAATGCCGCGTCCATTTCTTCAATCTCTTCCATGCTCCAGTGGTTAAATACCCGAATGGCCTTTTTGTACTTTTCCGCCAAACGCTTTTTTAACACCGTTATTCTGGGTTCTAGCGTGGCGTTGTTTTCATTTGTTAAAAGATCAGTGCATTCGTTGCATGCAGGCACAGAAATAAAGTCGGCCTGCAGGTGTCCGTCTTGCCAGTCGTGAATGAATTTTATGGGTGGAATGAAGTCTTGCCGTGCAGCTTCGCAGCCGCAGTAAATGCAGCGATTAAAATCAGCCGAATGTACCGCGTTTAGTGGCTGATAGAATTTCTGATAATTCTTAACTGACATTCTGCTACATACGTAAAGTTGAAAGGGTGCAAACGATTATTACGGTACCACAGTCGCTTTTTTAGGGTACGCTAATTGTGCTCAGCTAATACAAACGCCGCCCTTGTGCGGCGTTTGTTTCATCCAGTTACGATAAAAGCTACAACCGCGACGGTCTGCTGTGCGGGTCGCCCTCAACGTGGCCTTTTGGCGGTCTTTGTTTAGGCTTTGCGGCAATAGGCGTTTCGCCATCACTCTCTTCGCCTTCTTCATCAATATCCCATGTGCCTTCTTCGCTCCACGGGTCGTCGTCGGGAAATTCCCCTATATTGATTTCTTTTACCGAGTAGTCGGGCTGGTAACGCATGTCGTAATTGGCCGCCCGCACTATGGCAATACATAACATTAAGGCCACAGCTAATAGCGGAACGCCCCCTATTATCGACGCCGTTTGAAGCGTTTCTAACCCACCTACAAACATAAGCACTATAGGCATAAACGATAGCGCGAATGCCCAGAACAAACGATTCCATCGCAATGGCTCTTCGTCTACTTCTTTTTGCACTACAGCTGCCAGAATGTAAGAAATGGAGTCGAAGGTAGTTGCGGTAAAGATTAGCGCTAACAAGGTGAATACAAAAATGACTATGTAGTCCAATGGCAGCGTGTGTAGCATAGCGAAAATAGCGGCCGTAGGGCTTTCTTGGTTAAGAATACTCACCACGTCTAGTTCACCCGAAAGCTGTAAATACAAGCCATAATTTCCCATTACCATGAAGAATAAAAAGCAGCCCATAGTGCCGAAGAACATGGAGCCCGCTACCATAGTACGAATAGTCCGGCCCCTTGAAATACGGGCAATAAAAAGCCCTACGCTTGGTGCAAACACCAGCCACCATGCCCAGTAGAATATGGTCCAGTCTTGAGGGAAATGCGTGTTTTGAAAGCCATTAAATTCAGCGAAAGGCTCTAGCCAGGTAGCCATTTTAATAATGTTGCTAAGTACTCGGCCCAAAGCATCTAGGCCGGTATTGGCCATAAACAACGTAGGTCCCACAACAAATATAAATAGTAGCAACCCTATGGCCAGCCAAAAGTTAATGTCTGACAGCAGCTTAATACCCTTCTTTAAACCTACATACGCGCTGTAGCCAAAGATAGCTGTACAGGTTACTAGCACCAGAACTTGGGTGGTAAGTGATTTAGGCACGCCGAATAGTTCGTGCACCCCTTCATTTATCATTGGCGCTGCCAAACCTAACGTGGTCGCCCCGCCGCCTAACATTCCGAAGATAAAGCTGATATCGATAATTTTACCCAGCCAGCCGTGAGCCATTTTCTCGCCAATAACCGGCATGAGTGCTTCAGAGATTTTAAGTACGCTGTGATTGCGCACATAGTAGAAGTACGCAATAGGTACGGCGGGAATGAGGTAAATAGCCCAGGCAAGCGGGCCCCAATGGAAGATACCATAGGCTGCAGCCCATTTTGCGGCTTCGGGGGTTTCACCTTCTATGTGAAACGGTGGCGCTTGGTAGTAGTACACCCATTCAATCATGGACCAATACAAAATAGACGCGCCTATGCCTGCACAAAACAGCATGGCAGCCCATGATACTGGCGAGAACTCGGGCTTCTCTTCCGGGTCGCCTAGTTTTATTTGCCCGATGTCGCTGAACATGATGTAAACCATGAACCCACCAGCGCCAACACCAAGCAAGAGGTATAAAACCCCAAGCTTACTGGTTACGAAGTCTTTTGCGGCTGCCACCCACTGTGCGCCTTGGTCCGGCCAAATAATTAGGGGAATGGTGACAGAGAGAAGAAGAATAAGAGAGCCAAAAAAAGTGGGCTTGTCGATAACGCTAAACGCGCCTTCCTGTTTAATAATGGCCTTGGAGGAGGCCGCATCTCGGGTATTACTACTCATACACGATCCTTTGTTTTGTTTTTATAGATGCCTTATACGTTTGGCTTTAAACGGGCGATCTTAAAAAACAGTTTATCAGAATTGTGTTAGCTATTGGGCTGCCTCAAATCGTTGTGTGTTTATTCATTCGTGCTTTGGTTGTTAGCATGCCAATGCCCAATGCGGCCATAGATACCGCAACAACGCCGTTTAGATAGTTGAAAAACGCATAGGGCACGTAATCGAGCACGTTAACGCCCAGGGTGGCAGAGTAAAACGCACCAGCCGTTGTCCACGGAATAAGGCCTGTGGTCATAGTGGCACCTTCTTCTACCGACCGAGATAGCACAGCGGGGTCAAGGTTCTGCTGTTCATATTTCGGTTTAAACAGCTGGCAACTCAAAATGATAGAGATATAGGCCTCGCCCATGGCCACATTGCCTAGAAAACCAGACGCAATGGTCACGGCAATTAGGGTTGCTGTGCGTTTTACCCGTTCAATAATGCCTGTCAGTAAAGCAGCTAGAAAGCCTGCACCGTGCAGTATGCCGCCCAATGCGATTGCCATTAAGGCGAGGAGCAACGTCCAGCTCATACTGCTAATGCCGCCTCGTCCTAGTAAGGCATCTAAATTTGCGATACCCGTATTTTGAGGGGTGTTTTCCCACAATGCGTTAAGCACGCTAATGGTATTGGTGTCTTGGTAGAAAATAGCAATGATAACGGCAAGCAGAATACTGCACGACATGGTTACTTCAGCCGGCACTTTCTTGATGCTCATTACCGTAAGCAACACCAGCGGTAACAGTGTTATATAGGGTGCAAGGTTATAGTGACTGGCGAGTGCTGCTTTTATTTCAGTTATTTCGTCAACATTTAAGCTTTGATTTGCGTAGCTAAAGCCAATTACCAAGAAAATTACAAAAGTTAGAAGAAAGCTAGGCAGTGTAGTTAGCAGCATGGCGTACATATGCCGATACAGGTTAGTACCCGCGCTCATGGATGCGAGGTTGGTGGTATCAGACACCGGGGACATTTTATCGCCAAACGTCGCGCCACATACCACCATGCCTGCCACAATGGGGAGTGGTATGTTCATGGCAGCGCCAATACCCATCAGCACTACACCCATAGTGCCCACCGTACCCCACGATGTGCCTGTAGCCACCGACATTACCGCACACAAAATTAATCCCACCGCCAGGAAGATACTGGGGCTTAGCCAGCTTAAACCGTAATAAATTAGCGTTGAGATAGTGCCGCTTTGCATAAAGCTGGCGATAACCATACCAATGAGGATAAAAATATAGATTGCTGGCATGGCCCGGGTTAATGCGCTGGTCATTAAATCGCGGATTTGCAGGTACGTGTACCCCAAGCTAAAGGCATTGATACCAGCCCATAGCAAACACAGAAATAGTAATGCATGCAGGCTAATGCCCAGGCCAAATAATCCGCCTGTTATCAGTGCGACAATAACACCAAAACAAAGTAGTGACTGAGTAAAGCTTGGGCGTTGAATAGACTGCGGCGACATTATAGGCACGTTGATACGCTTTAAGATGAACTAATGAAAAACAGTATAACGACTTTGCTATGCGTTGGAATGACTTTGATGTTGCATTGGATTGGACGTTAGAGTTGCAGCCACGTCTAAGGTAGGCGTGCTCGATTCTGATATAGAAAGGCTGAAGGAGATTATTCCTTCATAGGTCACTAGAAAAGGAAATGGCCCGCCCTAGAGGATTCGAACCTCTGACCTCGGCCTCCGGAGGGCCGCGCTCTATCCAGCTGAGCTAAGGGCGGATCGTGCTACGGTTGTAATAACCGTGTACGTTCGCAAAGGAAAAATACGCAGTTAGATGTACGCTGCAAACGGGGCGTAATAATACTTACGCGGTGGGTTAGCTTCAACTCATTTATTAAAATCTCTTTAGGTGGCTTGGAACAAGTGTTAAAAATCCTTACTTTTTATGGGTAATTGGCTTCAAATAGTTGTTCAACCCCAATTAACCGTTATAATCTGGCCAGTTATATTTTAAACAAATTCATCATTGCCTGGAGACAGATGTGAAATTAAAGACTTGGTTAACTGTTGCTGCTACTGCGCTAACTGTTTTTGCAGCACAAGCACAAGAAATGAGTAACGATGAAATTGCCGATCGCATTAAGCCGGTAGGTCAGGTACACGTTGCAGGCGCAGCGGCTGAAGGAAGTGCTGGCGCAGCTGGCGGTGCAAAGTCTGGTGAAGACGTTTACAACTCTGCATGTGTTGCATGTCACTCAGCAGGCGTTTTAGGAGCTCCTAAAGTTCACGTTGCAGCAGACTGGCAACCACGTCTAGATGAGCGCGGTCTTGATGGCGTATGGCAAAACGCATTGAACGGTATTAACGCTATGCCTCCTCGTGGTACATGCGGTAACTGTTCTGATGACGAAATTAAAGCTGCAATCGAGTATATGATTGAAGGTATCTAATACCCGCTAAATCGTAACAACTTGATGGAAAAAGTAGCGTTTTACCCTCTAATCGGGTAATTTAACTCTTTGGGGAAACGTTACTTTTTTACTGGCGAGCGGAATGTCACAAGATTCGACGCAACATGAGTTGACGGAAGAAGAACTGCGCGAACTTATACCGCAGCTTCAGCAACTCACTGACAAGTACAAGCGCGCTGAACGTGTTCAGAAGGCGCTTTTCGACATTTCTGAACTTGCCAGTTCTGTAAGTCACCTTAATCGCCTTTATTCCGCTATTCATGAAATCATTGCCGATTTTATGAATGCCGATAACTTCTTTGTCGCCTTTTACGAACCCGACAGTAACGTTGTCGATTTCGCTTACTTCATTGACGAATTCGACGAACAAACCGTTCGCCAGCTCCCCGCTGAATCGTTAATGGACGGCATGACCGGTTACATTCTAAAAACCGGCGATCATCTATTTTACAAACGTGACGACGAAGAAAACTTTGCCTCTCAGCATGATATAAAGCTAGTTGGCTCGCAGCCGTTTGAGCTGCTGGGCGTGCCCCTTAAACGAGGAAGCCAAGTCATAGGTGCCATGGTAGTGCAAACTTATGATGAAGGTGTGCACTATACTCAAGAAGATTTAGAAGTACTGCTGTTCGTTTCTCAACACATTGTTACCACGGTTGATAGAGTAAAAAACCGAGAGCTCACTGAACGCACCATCCGCGAACGCACCCGCCAACTGCGAAAAATTAACGACGACCTTCAAGAAGAAATATTAGAGCGCCAAAAAGTAGAGTCGCTACAGCAGGCTTTATTCGAGATATCTGAGCTGGCGGCTAACCTTGAAGGCGATATGGATGTGTTTTACTCCAGTCTGCACGAAATTTTAGCCAGGCTAATTAGCGCACCTAACTGTTACATTGCCATTCTTGATAAGGAAAAAGAGCTACTCGCATTCCCGTATTTTAGTGACGCACAAGAAAAGAACATAAGTTCAAGGCCTTTGGGGCTTGGTCTAACTGAATTCGTATTGCGAACGGGGCAAGCTGAGCTGGTCAACCCGCCCAGAGTATTGGAGCTTGCAGAGTCTGGCGATTTGGATGTGTCGGTTGCGCAAACCATGCTAAACAGTGCGAACTCGTGGTTAGGTTCGCCGCTTGTTGTAGATGGAGAAATAGCAGGTGTTATTGCTGTACAAACCTACGGTAAACACGCTAAATACAATTCTCGCGACCAAGAGCTTTTGCGTTTTGTATCACACCATATCGCGGTAGCCATTGAGCGTAAGCGCAATACCGAGTCTATGCAGCGCTATAACGTTGAGCTTGAGGAGCGCGTTAAAGAACGCACAGCTGAGCTAAACCGTGCTAATAAGTTCTTAAAGCAACAAATTGAAGAGCGTAAAGAGATTGAGCTTAAGCTTATTCACGATGCGCATCACGACTCGTTAACTGATTTGCCTAACCGCGCCATGTTCACTAGTCGCCTAGAGCTGGCTATTGCCAGTAAGCAGCGTTACAGCGAAAACATGTTTGCGGTGCTGTTTATCGACCTAGATCGCTTCAAGGTTATTAACGATACCCTAGGTCACCACGCGGGCGATGAGTTCTTAATTGAAGTAGCTAGACGTATTGCGCTATGTATTCGTGGTCACGACCTGCTAGCGCGCTTAGGCGGCGATGAGTTTGTTGTACTGCTTGATAACTTTGAAGATGAAGCAGACGTAGAAGAAGTGGCTAGCCGTATAATTTCATCTATTTCCGAACCGTTCTTGCTTGATGGTCGAGAGATGTATTCAGGTGCAAGTATTGGTATTGCGCACTTAGAAACCTACTATCGCGCCGCTGATGAAGTGCTTCGTGATGCCGATGCAGCCATGTATCAGGCGAAAACGCTAGGCCGCGGACGCTTTGTTATGTTCGACAAGAGCATGCGCGACAGGCTTATTGAAGAACTTGAGCTTGAAAATGAATTCAGACGTGCACTGCGCGAAGAAGAGTTCGATTACTTCCTACAGCCCGTTATAAAGCTTAATGACGACAGCACACTGTATAAAGAGATGTATATTCGCTGGTCGCACCCTGCCTACGGCAAGATTGCCAGAGAGCAGTTTAGACAAGTGGCAGAACATAGTGGCCTTACGCTAGATTTAGACCTGTTCCAGCTAACCAAAGCCTGCGAGCTGTTAAACCACTATAAAAACACCGACGACCCGATAAATAAAATAGCGGTTAACGTTTCAATTAATCATTTGCTACAGGCATCTATGGTAAACCAGATGATTAATGTGATTGAAACATCAGGTATTACGCCTAGCCAGCTGGTATTTGAGTTTGATGAAAACGACTTAAATCGCCGCTCTCAGTTCATTCTTCCTGCTATTAAGAAGTTAAAACGTGCGGGCGTAACTTTGGTGTTGGATAACTTTGGAAGCGGATTGGCTTCATTAAGTTATTTGTTTGCCTACCCCTTCGACTTCATCAAAATTGATCATCGCTTTGTTAAGTCACTGCCTCGCTCTCAACGAAACTTAAAACTTATTCAGTCTGTTATGCTTATTTCAGAGCACTTGAAGTTTCAGGTTATTGCTGAAGGCGTAGACTCACAGGCGCAGCTAGATGCACTTAATGAAATTGAATGCATTTATGGCCAAGGCAAAGTATTGAAGCACGCCAAAGTGCTGGATATGACGTCGCTAGCAAGCTGATAGTTAGTACTTACTTGCCAGCATAACCTCATCTCAAATAGCAGGCTACTTTTTCCCTAGAATATCCCGTAGGTTAGCAATTCCCACCTGTGCCTTTTGCTGGCGCTCTTCTTTTGTCGCCTTCGGTTTCTGATTTTCCCACTGTACATCGTCAGGCGGCAGTTCGAACAGAAAGCGGCTTGGCTCTGGGTTAATCACTTCACCAAATTGTCGACGCTCTTTAGCAAGGCTGAATATAAGCTCGCGCTGGGCGCGAGTAATTCCCACATAAGCAAGTCGGCGCTCTTCTTCTACGTTGTCTTCGTCAATGCTGCTTTGGTGCGGCAATAAGCCTTCTTCCATGCCCACTAAAAATACAATAGGAAATTCCAAACCTTTTGAGGCGTGTAGCGTCATTAACTGAACTTGATCCCCTTCCCCGTCGTCTTCGCCGCGCTCCATCATGTCGCGCAATATCAGACGGTTCACCACTTCGGTTAATGTCATGGGTTGGTCTAGGTCATTGCCTTCCAGCATATCGTTAACCCAACCGAATAAGGTACTTACGTTGGCCATGGCCATTTCGGCGGCTTTGGGGCTGGCGCTGGTTTCATATAGCCATTCTTCGTAGCCCATCGTGCGGATCATGGTGCGAACCGCGTCAGCGGTGTTGCCTCGTTCCGCATTGTCCGATAGCTCTACTACCCAACGGGCAAAGGTAGAAACCGAATGAAAGGCTTTGTCGGGCAGCACGCTATTTAAGTTAGGGTGCGTCGCCGCTTCGAACATAGACACGCCCAAGCTATTTGCAAAGTTACCCAGTTTTTCCAGCGTAGCGCGGCCTATACCGCGCCCTGGCGTGTTAATAATGCGAAGCAAAGCGTTATCGTCGTCTTGGTTCACCAACAACCTTAAATACGCCATGATGTCTTTCACTTCAGCACGACCAAAGAACGACATACCGCCGCTGATTTTGTACGGAATGCGGTTACTCATTAACAGCTTTTCAAAAATACGACTTTGGTGATTCCCGCGATACAATATGGCGTAGTCTTTAAACTGGGTGCGGTTCATGAACTTATGCGCCAGCAGTTCGGCCACCACGCGCTCACCTTCATGCTCTTCGTTCTTCGCCTCTATTACTTTTAGCGGCTCGCCGTACTGCAGCTCTGAGAACAGGGTTTTATCGAACAAATGCGGATTGTTCTGAATAAGAATATTCGCGCAATGCAGAATACGACCTGACGAGCGGTAATTTTGTTGTAGCTTAATGACGTTTAAGCGCGGAAAGTCTTGCTGTAATAGGTGCAAATTCTGTGGCTTAGCGCCACGCCATGAATAGATAGACTGGTCATCGTCGCCCACCACGGTAAAGCGCGCACGCTCACCTACTAATAGCTTTACCAACTCGTACTGACTGGTATTGGTATCTTGGTACTCATCCACCAGCAAGTAGCGAATTTTGCTCTGCCATTTGGCTCTTATTGCTTCGCTACTTTTTAAAAGCAATGTAGGTAATAAAATTAGGTCGTCGAAGTCTAGCGCGTTATATGCCTTAAGGTTGTCTTGGTAACGCTTGTAGGCTTCTGCAAACTCTCTCTCGCCCGTGCTGGTTGCTGATTTTAATAAAGCATCAGGCAAGATAAGATCGTTTTTCCAGTTCGAGATGCAGCTTTGTAAAAGCTGAAGCTGATCTTTATCGCCATCGAGGGTGTCGGACGTCAAATCGTTAAGCAACGCGAACGAGTCTTTATCGTCGAATAACGAGAAACCTGGCTTTAAGCCAAGATCTTTCACATGCGCTTTAATAATGGTTAAGCCCATGGTGTGGAAGGTCGACACTTTTAGCCCGCGCGCCTCCGGCTTGCCCAAGGTCTGCGCTACACGTTCTTTCATTTCACGTGCTGCTTTGTTGGTAAAGGTTACCGCTGCAATGTAGCGAGCTGGCATATCGCAGTTTCTAACTAAATGAGCAATCTTATTGGTAATTACGCGCGTTTTACCACTACCCGCCCCCGCCAGCACCAAACATGGGCCAGACACAAAGGTTACGGCAGACTCTTGAGCTTCATTTAGTTTCATTTAATACCTAGAACAACGTACATTTTTGGCGCGACACAGTTTTCATTGCATGTCGTGTCGATACCGATAGAATAGCTTTCATAATTTGAGCTGCGCATTATAAGGGAATTCCATGTTGGATCCGAAGAAACTCGAAGATTTAGCGAAACAAATTGCTGATGCCGTACCACCAGGCGTTAAAAACATGGCTGAAGAAGCTGAAGGCCGAGTGAAAACAGTATTGCAATCGCAGCTGTCGAAACTTGATTTAGTGACTCGCGAAGAGTTCGATATTCAAAGCCAAGTGCTTATTCGCACTCGCGAAAAGCTAGACGCTATGGAAAGTCGCATTGCCGAGCTAGAAGCAAAGCTATCAGAAAAGTAGACATTGGTACTTCTAGAAACCTGAAAGCGCCTTTATGGCGCTTTTTTGTTAAAACCGATGAGATAAAGAATGCTCTTCTGTCTTTGCAAAAGCGCAGAACAAAAGAAACGTTACATCAAGATCTCTAGACCTTTCTGCTCAACAAGGCTCAGAAGCTTTAAAGAAGTACCTCGAGGCTTTTTGCTCCCCTGCTCCCACTGCTTGATTGTAGATGGCGTGATATTTAAATAGGCAGCAAAAACAGCTTGGCTTACTCTTGCTTTTTCACGTATTGCTTTTATCCGCTGTCCATCATATTGCTTGAGTTTGGGTAAACATAATGCATCAAACTTATGCATAGTCTGCTTATCCATTACTCCGGCTTCGCTCAAATCTTTTGCTGTACTATGGACTACATCTAAAATGCTTTCTTTCATGTTATCTCACCTCTTCAATACTACCTGAATCAATAGCTTTCTTAAGCTTTTCCTCGCTGTAGTTCAGTAGCTCTTTAGCTAAGAGTTTTAAAGACTTCATCTCTTTAACACTAATGTTAGAGCGGGTGCTTTTGGAAAAACCGTAAATAAAAAAGGCTTTATTATCCACTTGAAAAGCTATGAGGGTTCTTAAACTTCCACTTTTGCCTTGCCCCAAAAGAGGTACTCGCTTTTTATACACGTTTGCACCTAAATCGGCGTCAACTAATCCCTGTTGCATTTCTGTAATTGCTAATTTTAGCACGCTGTCTGATAAACCTTCCTTACTCGCCCACCTCTTGAACCACTTCAATTTATATATGCGTATAGATTCCATTCGACACCTAAAGTATAACACTTAGTAGCATAATTTGTGCACAGCTTTAAAAACATTTAGTAATTAAAGCGCGTTCCTGTATAAGCTAGTGAATACTTTAGACTGGCTATAAATAAGTTATAAGGGGACGTTGGTACAGGTTGAAGTTTGCTGTTGGTAAGTTTTACCTTACCAAACAAAAATGCAGCGCCGTACCAAGCGTAATGGCTAAACCAATGTAGTGGTTTTCAATAAACGCGGTGAAACAGCCTTCACGCTGTCGGCGTTTAATGAGCTGATATTGGCGCACGCATAGCAAAGCAGAAAACAGCACGGCTGTGTAGTAAGGCCATGTCGCGTTGATTGTTAAGCCTATACACCACAGAATAGTTAGCGCGCAGCCCTGCAACAACATCACAATTAGCACGTCGTTTTTTCCGAACAATATGGCCGTAGACTTAATGCCTATTTGCAAATCGTCGTCGCGGTCTACCATGGCGTACATGGTGTCGTAAGCTACCGTCCATAGTAAGTTAGCAATAAACAACCACCAGCCGTACGCTGGTACTGTTTCTAGCACCGCCATAAATGCCATAGGAATGGCCCAACCGAACGCGGCCCCCAATACCACCTGCGGTAAATTGGTATAGCGCTTCATGAAGGGGTAGCTTGCTGCTAGGAGTAAGGCTACCACCGACAACGCAATGGTTTGCCAATTGAGGAATAACACTAAGACAAATGCTAAAGCGATAAGCGCACCAAAAAGTTGTAGCGCTTGTTTCGCAGACACTTCTCCGGTTGCAAGCGGACGCTGGGCAGTTCGCTTTACACTACCGTCTACTTTTCTGTCTGCATAATCGTTAATCACACATCCGGCTGAACGCATGACAACTACACCAGCCACAAAAATGAGCGTAATGCCTAAAGGTGGTAAGCCTTGTGCGGCCATAAGAAGCGCCCACAGGGTAGGCCACAGTAGAAGATAAATACCGACTGGTTTATCAAGGCGCATCAGTCGCGCATAGGCGTTCCAATTGTGCTTCATAATTGCTTTTCGCTTTCCTTTTCGTTTTTAGCAGAGCGGCTATAGGCCGGTGAGGAAGGAAGAAATACCTCTGCTACTATCATGCTGTAGTTGCCTAACGTAAACAACGAGCGCCTGCCCCACAAGGTTTGATTACTGTTAATACCAAACTGCGAAGCTGGCACTGTACACAGTTGAAACTCTGAGCGTGTAAAGCGCTTATCGTTAAACAAACGTTTTCCTAAAGGCTCTCGACCAAGATCTGAAAGCTCGCTGTCAACAAAGGCTTGAGGGATGATAGAACGTGCAAACACCCACGGCTTATGATCGCCACATAGGAGAATTTCTCGCGCTTGATAATGGGTTTCACCGTTGTCGAGTAACAACGACAGTTCATTGTCGTGAGGAATCTGCTCGTGCTGGCCAATAAGCTCCAGAGAAAAGTGGTTGCTTAAAGACTGTACTCGCTCGGTTAACGACCCAGTGTCTAACAGCCAGTTTTTTAGCTGTGCATTAGGAATTGTGATGCCAGAAGGTGCTTGCCAGTCAACCGCCAAACCCACTGGAAAAGTGGCATTAAAACTCACACGAAAAGCCCGAATAATGAATCTGTTAGTATGATAACACGTCATGTTCAATTATTTTCACTCGGTTAAACTTTTGCAGTAGTGTGTTTAATCAGAGTTTTGCTACACTACCAAGTGAATTTATTACTTTGGTGTTTCGGACTTCACTATGCTTAAGTCTTTAGTTTTACGCGTATTTGCGGTTAGTTTTTTGGTTCTTGGTTGGAACGCAGCAGTGGCGCAAGACAAGGCCAACTATGCTTATTTGGGCTTAGAGCCAGAGATTGTTACCAACTACATTAGCGATAGCGCACAAAAGCTAGGCTATGTACGCGTGTCAGTTGAATTGATGATCCACGATGTTAACCAGCTTGAAATTGCTGAACACCACATGCCGTTACTGCGCTCTACTGCCATTGAAATATTCGGCCAGCAACCGGCAGAGAAAGTTAAATCACTAACTGGTCGTGAAGATATTCGCCGCGCTATTCTTAAAGCGTTGCAAGAGCACATGAAGCAAGAGACGGGCGGCGAAGTGGTGAAGAACGTTATCTTCACCAAATACTTATACCAAGGCGGTTAAAAGTAGATAACGGGCTAAAAGGCTAACGTACGCCTTTTAGCTACATAAAACGCCACTAGCGTTTACCCGACCCAAGACTTAAGGCTCCGGCGAGCAAACATCCAGAAATAAGCCCCGCTGTATGCGCAGCATTCGCCATGTTTACCCACAAAATATCGGCATAACCTAGTACCAACCACACCAACATAAAGCCTACAATTGAATTTGGCAGCGACAAGCCCCAACTTGGTCGCAACCAGCCTAGCCACCACACAAAGCCCATTACGGCATACACCACACCAGACAAGCCGCCAAACAAGAACAGATTGCCTTGCACAGGGTCACTAAATAGGGCTTGTGCGGCGTTCGAAATAGTGGCCGACACTAAGAACACTATAAGCAGCATGCTCATGCCAAGGATGCGTTCAATTTTAGCTCCCAACATGCCCCACCACAGTAGGTTAAATATAATGTGTAGCGCCGAAAAATGAATGAACGCAGGGCCTAGTAATCGCCACCATTCGTGATTTTGCGACAAAATGGAAAATGGCTGCATCAATAAATGCTGTGCGATAGGGGCAAACAGCCCAAACAACGACAGTAAATAAACCGCAACACACAGAATAAATACCACCGAGGTAAAAGGCGCTTTCACAGCATCGGCAATGATATTACCCATGGAAAAGCCATTACCCGAAGGCGCCAGCCGTACGTTCTTGCCATTATCCCATGCTGCTTGCTGGTACTTCGGATCGGTAGGGTTTGCCAAAAAGCCATCTGCAATAACTTTTGCGCGGTCGAGATGGTCGTGATTATCTAATACCACCACGAACTCTTTATCGTGCTGTACTACAGCGGCCTGAATGTGCTGACTGGTTAAATAATTGGCGAGAAGATGTGCAGGACTTTGCTGATTGAACGCAATTAAAGGATGAGCCATAAGCTAGTTGTTACCCCGAAACAGAAGAATATGAATGCGATATGACATATACCAAGGGCGCGGTATATAACCTCTTTATACTGAAATACTGCAGTAGCTGCAAAAAATAAAGGTGCACATTGTGCACCTTTATCAAATCGCTATGCCGTGACTACCGGATTTGCCAGTCGCCATGCTTCGAAGCCACCGTCCATACTATAAACGGTTTCAAAGCCTTGCTGTGCAATGACTTGGGCCGCCTGCTGGCTGCTTACGCCGTGGTAGCACACTACAACCACTGGGATATCTTTGGGCGTTTGGTCGATAAACGCTGCAAAGTTGTCGTTGTTCAGCTGCGCTGCGTTAGGCATGTGTCCATTAGCAAAAGATTGCGGATCGCGAATATCCACAATGGTTACGTCACCTTGAAAGTTTGCAACGTCGTTTACGCTAATGTGTGAGAATGTTGTCATTATTGCCAGTCCAGAATAACTTTACCTGAGTGTCCAGACCCCATGGTATCAAACCCTTTCTGAAAGTCATCAATAGAAAAGGTGTGTGTGATGATAGGCGATAGATCTAAGCCGCTCTGCAGCAAGCTCGCCATTTTGTACCATGTTTCGAACATTTCACGGCCGTAAATACCTTTTATCACCAAGCCTTTGAAAATAACCTGGTTCCAATCGATGGCAACATCTTGTGGAGGTATTCCCAGCATGGCAATTTTGCCGCCATGGTTCATTTTGTTCAGCATGTCTCTGAAAGCCACCGGCACACCAGACATTTCCAGCCCCACATCGAAGCCTTCTGTCATACCAAGTTCGTTCATTACGTCTTTCAAGTCATCCTTGCTTACGTCAACGGCGCGGGTTGCACCCATTTTTTTAGCAAGCTCAAGACGGTAAGGGTTGATGTCGGTAACCACGACATGACGAGCACCTACATGCTTTGCAACTGCAGCAGCCATAATACCTATTGGGCCGGCACCGGTTATCAGCACGTCTTCACCCACCAAGTCGAAACTTAGTGCAGTGTGAACAGCGTTGCCAAACGGGTCAAAGATAGACGCAAGGTCGTCACTAATATTGCCTGGAATTTTAAACGCGTTAAATGCAGGAATTACCAAGTATTCAGCAAAAGCGCCCGGGCGGTTTACGCCTACGCCTTCAGTGTTGCGACACAAATGTACGCGACCTGCACGACAGTTACGGCAATGACCACAGGTAATATGGCCTTCGCCCGAAACACGGTCGCCAACCTCAAACCCTTTCACTTCTTGGCCCATACCAACGACTTCACCCACATACTCGTGGCCTACAACCATAGGTACCGGAATGGTTTTCTGAGACCATTCGTCCCAGTTGTAAATGTGCATGTCGGTGCCGCAAATGGCGGTTTTGCGAATTTTAATCAGTAGGTCATTATGTCCTACTTCAGGTTCTGGCGTGTCTTGTAGCCAAATGCCTTTTTCTGCTTTCGCTTTAACTAGCGACTTCATGAAATTACTCCCAATTCACGGCCGACTTCAATAAATGCATCTACCGCTTTATCAACATGTTCAAGGCTATGACCTGCTGACATTTGCGTACGAATGCGGGCCTGACCTTTCGGCACAACAGGGTAAGAGAAACCGATAACATAGATGCCTTTCTCAAGCATCTTGTCTGCCATTTCGCTAGCTAAACGGGCATCGCCTAGCATAACAGGAATAATAGCGTGATCTTTACCGGCTAATGTGAAGCCCGCTTCTTCCATACGCGTACGGAAGTGATTGGCGTTGCGCCATAGATTAGCGCGAAGCTCGTCACCTTCTTTCATCATTTCAAACACTTTAAGCGATGCTGAAACGATAGGTGGCGCAACCGAGTTTGAGAAAAGATAAGGACGCGAGCGTTGACGTAACCACTCTACGACTTCTTTTTTGCCCGAGGTGTAACCGCCAGACGCGCCGCCTAGTGCTTTACCTAGAGTACCGGTGATGATGTCTACACGACCCATAACGCCACAATACTCATGGCTGCCTTTGCCGTTTTCGCCAAGGAAGCCCGTTGCGTGACAATCGTCTACCATTACCATGGCGTCATACTTGTCGGCCAGGTCGCAAATAGAGGCTAAGTCAGCAATCACGCCGTCCATTGAAAACACACCGTCAGTGGCAATAATTTTGAAACGTGCGCCATCGGCATCAGCTTGCTTCAACTGCTCTTCTAATGCTGCCATATCGTTATTGGCGTAGCGATAACGCTTAGCTTTACACAGGCGCACACCGTCAATGATACTGGCGTGGTTTAAGGCATCAGAAATAATGGCATCTTCAGGGCCTAATAGCGTTTCAAATAAACCGCCATTCGCGTCGAAGCACGATGGGTACAAAATGGTGTCTTCTGTACCGAGGAAGTCGCTGATAGAGGCTTCCAGCTGCTTGTGAATGTCTTGTGTACCGCAAATGAATCGTACAGATGCTACACCAAAACCATGGCTATCCAGGCCTTTCTTTGCTGCTTCAATCAAGCTTTCATTGTTTGCAAGACCAAGGTAGTTGTTGGCACAAAAGTTAATAACGTGCTCGCCGTTAGCAACACCAATATCCGCTTGTTGTTGCGACGTGATAACACGCTCTTTTTTGTACAAACCATCTTCTTTCGTGGCTTCAATTTGCGATTGCAAATGAGAAATAAATGCCGCAGACATGCCATTCTCCGAGTGTAGGTATATTAAAACCGTTAGTTTAATGAAAGCGCGGTAAAGGGTACACACCCTTGCGCTGTATTTAATGGGTTTGTCGACTAAGTTTGTAAATTATTCAGCACACTACATTGATGAAGCGTGCACCTTTTGAAACGGTAAAGTAGCTCTAGGCGGATTCTTTCCAAAAACCAAACTCTACTTTGTCGCTTAACACGTCCCAAATGTTAACCTCAGGAATAGGTCTGCTGATAAGGTAGCCTTGACCTAGGTTGCAGTCGAAATGACACAGCAACTCGTACTGTTCACTGGTTTCAATTCCTTCTGCCACCACTTGCATTCCCATGTTGCGCACCATAGAAATCGTAGAGTGAACAATATTTCTATCATCAGCACTGCTGGCGATATTTGCCACAAACGAGCGGTCAATCTTGATGTAGTCGGCGGGTAACGATTTAAGATAACTCAACGACGAATAGCCCGTGCCGAAATCGTCGATAGCCAGCATGCACCCCATGTCGCGAATATTTTGCATGATGCTGGTTGCGCGCTTGATATCTGATACCAATACCGTTTCGGTTAACTCTAAGCAAACTTGGTCGGGCGCTATGTCATTTTTGATAATTTGCTGCTGCAAGAATTCAGGCAAACTCGGGTCTAAGAACTGACCCGCTGACAAATTAATCGCCATCTTTACGTCGGGGTAGCCGCTATTTTTAAGCTCTCTGATTAAATAAGTTGAGCGCGTAATTACCCAGTAATCAAGCTCAAGCATGAATGACGTGTTTTCAAGAAGCGGTATAAAATCGGCCGGGGAAATATTACCCTTTTTAGGGTGATGCCAACGCAATAGCGCTTCAAAGCCCACCAGCCTTCCCGTGTGCATCTCAATTTGGGGCTGAAGCGCTAAGCTAAACTGATTGTCTCTAAGGGCTTCACGCGCCTCTGACTCTAGCTCAACCTTCTGCATTACTTTAAGGTTCATGGTGGCGTCATACACGCGATACTCCGCCCCTTTTTTGGCTTTGGCTTCGTACATCGCAATATCCGCATGCCTTAGCAGTTCTACTGGCGTGGCGCGAGAGTGGTTGGTAATAGCAATACCGATACTGATAGAAACGTAAAAGGTTACGCCATCTACAATGATTGGCTCTTTAAACTCTTCTATCAGCTTTTTGGCTACCGTATCTACGTGCTTTTTGCTTTCGATATTTGAAAGTAAAATAACAAACTCATCACCGCCAAATCGAGATGCAATATCCGACTCTCTAATCGGCTTAGAAATACGCATAGCAGCAGCTTTTAAGAGTTTATCACCGACGTCATGACCGTGACTGTCGTTAACCTTTTTAAAGTCATCAAGGTCCATGAACATCAGTGCCACTAACCTATCGTCGCGAATTGAACTAGCTAGCTGCTTTTCTATTTGAAACGTCAGCATATTACGGTTGGGAAGTCCGGTTAACACATCAAACATCGCCATTTTTTCAAGCTTCGCGGTGTTAATAGCCATTTGTCCGTCAAAGCTTTCTAGCTGGCGCGCCAGATTATTTGCCGCGTCTTCAACTACGTCCAATTCATCTGTGAATTTGAAAATAGGCGACTTCCTTCGTTTAGCTGCAATGGTGTAAAACTCGCTAAACTTGTGTTCCGCCAGCATAGGCAAACGTTCGCTTACATCTAACAAGCGTATTCTGTATTGATTTAGGAAAAGGTAAAGCAGCGAAGAGAAGATAAAAAATAGCGCAATAGCGCTAGAAATAACTATGTACTGATATTGTTCGTTTTGACGCACCATGGCCGACACGTCTTGCACAATAAGCAAGTAAGGATGATCACCTGATGCGTGATTAAAAGGCAATAAACTAACCAGCAACTGCTGATTTTCCAACGCAACGTTCATGCCTCTAATAACTAAATCGTCAACTCGCCAATTCTCGGGTAACGCATCAAATAGAGATTGAAAGTACTGTCGATTAGCCGCAGACACTTGGCTTGCCACCCTTAATTCTGACAACTCAGATGAGGTTTCTTTGTGCTGGACGACAGCAACTTTGTGTACATCGGTAGCGCGACTAAACAGGTATAGCAGTTCTCTCATCGACGTGGACACAACGATGACAGGCAAGGTTTCACCGTTTGCCATAATTGGAATAGAAATGTAGTGCGTGCATACCGAGTCACAGGACAATAGTGAGCGGCTTTCAAATGACGCCCGAGTGGTATTCACTAGCTTTTCAATGGTTTTATTTACTGGCTGTAGCGGCTTGCCAACAACACCGTGTTCGTCAAACAAGTACAGCGATTCAACTTGAAAGTTAAGGGTTAGGTATTCACTAAGACCGCTAAGCGTTTGTTGTAGCGATTCAAGGCTATCTGCGTTGCCTCCACTCTTATGGCTGATGATATCAATAAGCGTGATCATTCTGCCGTGCAGAATGTCTTCAAAAAGCTGAACCCGTCGTTGATTACTGACTTGGTTTTCCCGTTGCTGGAGCAGAATTCGAGCGTCAGACTCCTGAATAAGAACCGTTGATATAACCACAGCCACAGTTAATACCATAGCCAATAGAATTGTGATGGTTTTAGTGGTGAAAGATACCTGAACCTTCATCTAATGCCCTTAAAACCAATACATCAATTGCACTGACCACATTTCCCAATGCTTATCGGCATGAGACGCTACATCTAAGTTCAGTAAGCTCACTACCCTTGTCGCACCTTCAACCCAATGATACTCACCTTGAAGTCGCCACTTCGGTGCAATGTCCCAACGCAAGCCTAGGGTATATGTATCTTGGTAGCCAAAGTAGGCGGGGATCACGCCGCCTGTCATAGCCTCTAACTGCCTTCCGTCTCGATCTGACCTGTCGTTAATGTATGTGTCGTAGCCAATAAGACCACTTACATTGTTATTAAACAAATACCTAAACTGAACAAAACCGCCCTCGCCCGTGCGTTTAAAGGCAAAACCAGGGAAGAATAGCCCTTTGCTATCCTGGACTTCTCGAATTAGCTCAGCCGACACTTCCCAGTTTTCTGCAAAGTATTGCGCAGACAACATAATACGCTCTATGTCTGCATTACCTGCAACACGGTTGTCATCCTGAGAAGGTGTGTATCTGAAATCAGAATTCAACCAACTGGCACCTAGTTTCCATGTCATGGTAGCCGGTTGCCAGAATACGCTGGCTTGATGAACAAAGTCTTGCTTGATGTCGCCTTTTGCTTCGTCACCGAGTAAAAAATCTCGCTGGGAGTCGTTAATATTAGAGCGACCGTAACTCCAGTTTAGTTCCCAGATATTCTGAGCACCATAGTGTGAGAAACTGGTTTGGATACCGTTGCTTCCTAAAGCAACGTCACGAAACCCGTCAAAGTACACAGACTGGGGAAGAACAGACGTGTAACGTGTTTGTGGCACATCTCTGGTCACTGAATACAGCCAGTGGCGATTTTTGAAGCGACCAATGTGGACTTGTCCTTGCCATTTACCGGGCAAGTCAGGCAATTTCCAGTCAATAAACAAATAATCTAAACGAGCGCCCTGCTCAAAACGATTCCCGCCGTCTAAATAATTAATTTGCCCGGCAACAGAGATGTTTTCCGCTATTCGATAGTAACCATTTAGCCCAACTTCGGTGAGCTCACCTGTTATTGCGTTATCGTCAGTTATAAAGTTACTTCCATGTGACTGAGTTACACCTTGAGAGACATAACCGTGCCACGAAAAATCTCCCTGTGAAGCAAGGACAGGCATGCTTATCATGCCAAACGCGAGAGCGATGTATTTATTCATTCTGTTCCTACCTCTACGCGTCTTAATTTCACAATTTCGGTATGTTCAACATAGCCGATAGCGCCTGTGGTACTTTCTAACGCCTCTATCAACGCTTGGTAAGACGTGACCCTAACGGGTGTAACGCCCTGCCCAGAATAGGTGATTTGATCCCATAAGCGAGATAATTGATAAGGGAACATCTGAAGTACTTCACGACAAAACTGCTTGTGGAGCTCATCGTTATCCTGCAATACAAATACCGTGATTTTGGTACCATCGCTCCAATATTGACGATGGCCGGTAAATATCTGACGAAGCTCAGAGCGGTTTAGCTCTGAAACCATGACACTCTCATTAACCATGACGTTTAGTTCTGCTGCGTGTGCGGCAGGCACGCCTGAAAACAGTGCAATATTCAGTAATAGCACCTGTCTAAATTGAGTATAAGCAAGAACAGTGGATAGCCATCGCAAAGCGGGCTTTTTCATTCAGTAACGACTCCCTGTTATTTCAAAGGAACACTTCGCAACGCTAAGTGTAGATAATAGTTGATAGTTTTACCTTACAATTAAGTAAATTAAGCGACAATTAGCTTGTGATGGTGCCCTGGTCTATCAACAGTATTTTTTCCTATTGTTCGTATCTTTTGGCATGCGCTAGGTGAAGCCTATTTGCTCGAGTATTACCTATTCGCGCCAAATAAATGCTTATTTTTCAGATAGAACTCTCCGGGCCGCCGCAATTTAACATGCTCATTCTAAAATGATGAATATGGTCAACGATACTCGCGTATGAGCATAACGACTTAGTTTTTTATACTTAAGACGTTGAATTAGATTCATTATTTCAACAAATAATCTTAGTACGTAAAAACTATGAGCGCGTAAACAGACTTTTTTACCTCTGAAACGCGGTCGTTGCTGAAAAACCAAAATAAATCATTAGAATAAAGAATTTACCATAAGTTGTGGGCGACATGGCGACAATACGACGAGACATAGGTGCTGGGCACCACTTTATTTTCGACGACACTTTAGTCAGTCATCCCAACGCGGAGATGTTTACCCCCGACTTTTGGCAGCTTCAAGACAAAATAACAGGTCAAGCCAAGGGACGTGGTACAACCATTTTCATTGAGCATGAGGGTCAGCGCTGGGTTTTACGCCATTTCAAACGTGGTGGCTTGGTGGGCAACGTACTGAGCGACCAATATATGTTTATTGGTGTTGAGCGTTCTCGCCCGTTTGAAGAGTTCAGGCTGCTCGAATATATGCGAGCACAAGGTCTTCTTGTGCCTGTTCCTGTTGCGGCGCGTATACACCGCCGAGGCCTGATTTACCGCGGCGATTTAATTACTTTAAGTATTCCAAATAGCAAAGATTTACACCACGCACTGTGCGATAAACCACTGGATAAAGATGAGTGGTATGAGGTTGGCCGAGCGCTAGCAGCTATGCACAATTGTCAGGTGTACCATCATGATGCCAACGTTCGAAACATCATGATTGATAGCGATAAGCAAATTTGGCTTATTGATTTCGATCGCTGCGAGCAGCGTCAAGGTAACAGCTGGAAACAAGGTAATTTAGACCGTCTGCTGCGTTCTTTACATAAAGAGAAAGCGAAGAACCCTGTCTTTCACTGGCAAGAGAGCGACTGGTCAGCGTGTATGAATGGTTACCGCGAGGCAGTGAAGTAATAAAAGCACATGTGGTAAGCGGATTGGTATAAGCTAATAATGTGTTACATTAGCCACGTTGAACACATAAACCCTCTACAACGAAAAGATTCGACTTTATGCACACTAGAGCACTTTACCCTGGTACTTTCGACCCGATCACTAACGGTCATGCCGACCTTATTGAACGCGCATCTCAGTTATTTTCTCATGTGATTGTAGCGATTGCTTCTAACCCAAGTAAAAAGCCACTGTTTACGTTAGAAGAGCGCGTAGAAATGATAAAAAAAGTCACTGCTGACTTACCAAATGTTGAAGTAGTGGGGTTTACTGGTTTATTGGCTGATTTTGCTGACGAACAAAATGCCACAATTCTCATTCGTGGTTTACGCGCAGTTTCTGATTTCGAATACGAGTTTCAACTCGCAAATATGAATCGCCGTTTAAACCCAAAGCTAGAAAGTGTCTTTCTTACTCCTGCTGAGGAGAATTCATTTATCTCGTCCACCCTAGTAAAAGAAGTCGCTCTTCACCGCGGTGCAGTGAGTGGCTTTTGCCACCCAGTAGTAGAGAAAGCTTTAAAAGACAGGCTGAGTAAGAAAGATTAAGCACCAATAGTAAGTGTATTAGCGTTGGCAGTGAGTACAGAAAAAGGTATTTCGCTGCCCAATAACTTTACTTTCAATGGCTTTGCCACACACTTCACAAGGCTCGCCTTTTCTCCCATACACATTCAAGTGCTGTGCAAAATACCCAGGCTTACCGTCGGTTTGCGCAAAGTCTTTTAATGTTGTGCCGCCTTGTTCAATGGCTTTGGCCAATACTTGCTTAATGGTTGCAGTTAGCGACTGATAGCGAGCAGCGCTAATGTTTCCTGCGGCTCTTCGCGGGTCTATACCGGCTAAAAACAGTGCTTCGTTCGCGTAGATGTTTCCTACACCTACCACAATGGCGTTATCCATAATGAAGTTTTTAACGGGGCCTTTTCTATTGCGCGATAGTTTAAATAAGCGCTTATCGTCAAAGTCGTCTGTAAGCGGCTCTGGGCCCAAGTTATCAAGCATGGCTATTTGCATATCAGGGGCCTGAAATAACACAGCACCAAAGCGCCTTGGGTCGTTAAAACGTAAGCACTTACCGGTGTTTAAAACAATGTCTACGTGGTCATGCTTAATAATTGGTGTCGATGCATCGATAACGCGTAATTTACCCGACATACCTAAATGTAAAATTAACGTGCCTTTGGCTGTTTCAATAAGTAGATATTTAGCGCGGCGTTTTACAGCAATAACGCTCTGCCCTTCAACGTTCGCTACCTCTTGAGGAATGGGCCAGCGCATTCTTCGCTCACGCACCACCACCTGCGTAATGGTATTGCCAATAAGGTGTGGAGAAACGCCCAAACGGCTTACTTCAACTTCTGGTAGTTCAGGCATTTACAGTATCCAAGGTAAAAGATTATCAAGTTCAGTGTTGGTTAATGTGTACCAATTATTTTCAAATTTGATCACAACAGGTGATGTATTCGGATAGATGGCGTAAACATTGCCGTTATTATTGCCTGCGAGCCATACTACGACGATGTAAGGCTGTACGTCGGTAATCGCTTCGGGTACGTCAGTGGCCGGCTCAAGCCTTGCCCGTTGCCAATGGGAAAACTGAACATCCGGCTTGATGGCGAGGACTGTATTTTGACCTGACTGGCGCCACTGCTGTCCAACTCGCTCTAAGCTATGGCCATCGTGCTCTATTTTTAACACATAAGCGTCTTCAGGTAGCAGGCTGCGAGATTGAACAACGTCCTTCTTAGGTACAAGACTGTCTAAGTTGAACAATGCAATCATGATAAGCATGGCAATAATGACCACGTTATTCATTGCTCGCTGAGAAATTCTAGCCACCTGACTTTCCGTTAAATATGAGTCCTGAAATTAGGAATATAGTAATACCTAGCCAATATATAAGCTAATTCAATTCAAAGAAAACCTAGGACCTGCTGGAAAAAAGTAAGTGGGAGAAAGCAGTGATCGCAAGACAAACTCAAGGGATCGTGGACAGTCGAATATGGGATCTGGTGGGATCGTGACGTGATGAAGTAGAAATATCTTCTTCAAAAAGCAAAAAACCCAGCAAGGGCTGGGTTTTCGTGGAGACAAAAGCAAGCTAATTACTTGATTTTGGCCTCTTTGAACATAACGTGCTTACGCACAACGGGATCATACTTTTTGATCTCCATTTTGCCAGGCATGTTACGCTTGTTTTTATCAGTAGTGTAGAAGAAACCTGTACCTGCTGAAGAAACTAGTTTAATTTTATCACGCATTGTCGGCTTCCTTAGATTTTCTCACCACGGGTACGGATGTCAGTTAGTACTGAATCAATACCTTTCTTGTCGATGATACGCATGCCTTTTGCAGACAAACGTAGTTTTACAAAACGGTTTTCGCTCTCAACCCAAAAACGGTGTGTTTGAAGGTTTGGCAAAAAGCGACGACGAGTCGCATTTCTTGCGTGTGAACGGTTATTACCAACCGTTGGACGCTTACCTGTTACTTGGCATACTCTTGACATTGTATTTGTCTCCAGAACAACGATAACTGTCGCGTCAGTTAATCCCAAGCGCTCAAACAGTGGTTGGGTCAAATGACGTATTACTATAAATTAGAGGGCGCATTTTATACAGCAAAGGCAGGATCATTTCAATAAGAAAGTACAAAAAGGTTACTTTTTGGCTTTTTTTTGCTCGAAAAACTACCAGCTCTCATTTTTCACGGCCCGTATTGTACTTTTCCCTAAGCGGTTAGGCTATGAATAAATACGCAATCTACGCTTTAATTTTATATTCGCATTGCAGCATCTAAGATATCCGCACGAGAATAAACGCCACGCGAACGCGGCGTATTTCTATTTAATCAAAAAATGGTGACCTTATTTCAGTCATGTCAATCAAACGAGTGGGTCGACGCAGCATTTGACCGCCATCACGAGAAATCGGCACCCATGGGAATAACCCGCGACCTTTGGTAGGTTCTAACAAGAACAGATCTGTAGGTATGGAAATGTAGAAGCCTTTGGTGAAGCTTCCCTCGCCGTATTCTTCTGACGATACATCAGTGAATGCCGCATATGCACCAACTATGATACCGCTATCGAAACGCTTCGCATAATCGATATTCACGCCTTTATCTTTGGCTAAGAATTGTCCAGCACTTACGGTAATTTGCGTGTCGTCTAAGAATTCTGGCTGCCAATAGACACTAGCGTGTCCAGTGACCGCTGTGTAGTCTTCCAGACCTGTTTGACTGTAAGGATCGCGCTGTTTTACGTAAGCGATATCAAGTCCGTAAGCTAGATTACTATCAACGGGACGATACAGTATTTCACCGCCTACACCAGCAAACATGGTTTCTAGATAACCCGCGTACGCTTGAGCATAGAGGTCTTCTGCGATGGTGTCTTTGTAATGTAAGAATGTTGTATCTAGCCATACATCGTTTGCTGACACATATTCACGAACTCGAGTACGCACGCGAGGTAGCGACACTTCTTCGTTATCTACCAAGTAGTTAAACTTGTCGAAGTTATCTAGAAGCGTAACCCTGGCACTGCTCATGATTGCAAAGTTTTCGTTAAAAGCATAACCGCCGTTTAGCAATAATCCGGTTTGATACAGATAGAAATCTTCTGGGTTACCGAATGATTGGGTAAAGAAGAAATCTGCGCTGTAGTAGAAGCCAGATGTATTGGCAGGATCATAGGCGTCGAGCACTTCTTTTGAGGGTGATGTTCTGACGTAGGTTTCAGTGATATCTGCGTCAACAGATTCGTAACGCGCTGCAGCAATAAAGGCCTCGGCATCCACCTGCGTGTCTACTAAAGGAAGACCTGCGCGATTGTCTACTACATGATAGGTTTTTACGGAATCTGGAAGCTCTGAGGCCGCCACGCGACCAATTCGCTCAATGGCTTCATCCTGGTCACGATAGGCAACCTGTGTACCGTAAAACGTAGCGCTGTCCTCTTTAATTTCAGCATCAGACAGTACAAAGCCCCCCGACCGGTAAAGGTCATTGTAAAGACGGGATTTATCAACATCTTTCACGTCTTGTGGCACCTTTCTACCCATCAGGTTCTTAGGTGGTTCATCGAACTTTATTTGCGAAGCCGTATTCATATTAAAGCGATAAGTAACGCCGAAACCAACAGTATTACCTCGTTGATAGTTCAACGTGAAATCGAAGTCTTTATAACGATACACTGCACCAACATTCCAACGAGAATCTTGCTCTAGCTGTCCAGCTCTGTCACGAGAATAATCATTCCCTTCGAACTCAAGCTTTAGCGTTAGCGGCTCCCATGGTGTTTGGTATTCCACACCACCGAAAAATGCGGTTGTTCCTTTAAAAAACTGGTCGTAGTCTACCTTACCACCGCGGCCAGAGAAGCCCCCTGGGCGTTCACAGAAGCTGTCTTTAAGCTCGCAAAACGGGTTGCTGATGTCATCGGCTGTACCGAGATATCCCCAGCCTAAGCCAAGGTGAAAGTCGAATGGACCGATAGATTTACTGGCGTTGACGTATTCACTTTCAAAAAAGCCTGTTCCACCAAAGTCTCTGAAGCCGACACTGATATCTGGCAGATAGTAGCTTTCTTTCCATAATCTGAATTTAACGTCTAAGCCTTTATCTTTCAGCGTTTGATCACCACTGAATGATTCAACTTGACTGTAAAGTCTTGTGCGCACGTCAGTATAACGGGCTGTTGCTTCCATCCAATCATAAAGCTGAATGTTAACAGACCAGAAGCGATATTCGCCGTTGTCGGTATAGTTAATGGCCATTCCACCTTCGTCTCGCATACGAGCCGTTGGTGTTTGAATAAGACCATTTCCGCCCTGCACCATCTGCGAAGGAGTAACGCGAACTTGAGTATCAGCAAAAGCGGTAGAAGAAAGCGCGCTGCCAATTACAAGCGCGAGTGTTTTTTTCTTAGAAAGTAGTGGCGCACTCATTGAGGTAAAACCCTATGTACTGCTAAAGCGGCTACGCGCTCATTTAATTGCTTAAGTTTATTGCTAAAGAGTTCTGATGAGATAGGAACATAGACTTGGCTGCCCGGCATAAGCTGCCCAAAATCTAAATTCCAATAAGCAATACCCTTTTCTTCAATATTTCCCATTGGATCAATTACGTAGACATGACTTCTGTCGGCATCAACCGCTTTTTTCACCGTGTGAACAGCCGTATAAACCGACGTATCGCTTTGATGCTTGTACGCACCAGGCTTTACAACAGCGCCAGAGAAATGCACAACGTCAGGTCTTCCATTTAGTCGAATCCAGTATTTACCTGGCTGAAACATAGGGTTGTCTTCAAAAAACAACCTTGCTCGATTGTAGGAAATTGGCATGTCTATGCGTGTAGACACCGTCCATGAGCTTACCTGATCATAGAGATTTTGAAGGGCTTTATGTGTTTCAGAATCGGCATCAAATTGATTGAGCAGTCCGCTAATTTGAGATAGCGCTATCTCTTTCTCTTCTTCAGCTTTAGGGTTAGCTAAATCAAAGGCTGAAGCTGAAGGCCAGTACCAATCACCATTATCAGCAACAATGGACAGTACGCTTGATAGTCGTATCGGCCTGTCGAACTGATAGGTTTGCTTGTTTATCATGACACTAACAAGGTTATCATTTGCATATAACTTGGTAGCTGCAGTAAGGCCTAGGGCAATAAAAAGCGTATAGATATACTTCATTATTGCGTTGCTCCTTGTGTCTTCATCTCACGTACTACTCGGCTTAAATAAACCATATCGTAAACGTCTCCTTCAGGGCTGAACTGCTGCTTTGAGGCCAGAAGTTCCTTCGAGTATTTGTGCAAGAAATACGTGTTTTCCCACGACAACCCTACGTCGATAAATGGCGTGTATTCAGAAAATTCTACGGTTTCGATAACCTTAATTACCGGAACAGAAAAACCTAAATATTCGCGAGTTTCTTCCCCTTCTATTCGCCAAGATGAGTCAACCGGCACACCGTAACCTATGGAAGCAATATCAACTTTGCGTTTCCAATTGAATGGCAGAACATTGTTGGTGGCAAGCGGGTTGTGCTGAAGATTTCCCGTGTAGTATAGGTCGTGATCCAAACCTTCAGTTTTAACGATAATGCCATGGTGCATGGTGAAGATGACTTTATCACCAGATACCCACCGGTACTTTTCACCATCGATATACGCAAGGGCAAGCGAGGCTGCATCTCTTCCGCCCGCTTTAATTTGCATAAGATCAGCTTTACTAGCAGCAATCTCTTCAACGGTATAACTAACTGTTCTATCTTTTAGCGCGAGCTTCAGCGTGTTGTAATACGCTAGTGACGTGGTGGAACATCCGGAAAGAAAAAGGCAAACAACACCCGAAAGGGCAAATAAAGTGTGTAGTTTCATTAAAATGCGCCGACAAAAACTAAAAACAAATGAACTTTGCTATAAAAATAAAAAAAGCCGCTAAAAAAAGCGGCTTTTTCGAATACTCTTAAATTTACTGTACGGTCGGTGCGTAAGTAAATGTAACAGGTACGGTGATGGTTTTTGTTACAGAACCAGAGGTAGTTACAGTAACAGTTTCGGTTGTACCTACGCACACACCATCAACGATTTGGTCGTCACCTTCACAAGTAGGTTGACCTGGATCAGTACCGCCATTTCCTGGTGCATCAGCAGAGTTGTTGTTTACAACACCCGCAACGATACCCGCAACAACAACACCAGACGCGATCATACCGCCGCTTACGCCGCCGATGCCAGTAGTACCACTACCACCTTCACCGTCTTGTGCGTTAACGCCTGCAACCATAGTTGCAGCTGCAAATAATGCAATGATTGACTTCTTCATAACAGTCCTTTAATAAAATAACCCACTAAATCCTATGCTAAATCATTTTCAACCATTTGACTAGATTATAATCGACAAATGACTTAGATTTCTTATCTTAACAAGCCTCGCTGTGCGAATGAAACAGTTTCTTTATCACCAACCACAAAATGATCTAAAACTGGCACATCGATCGACGCCATTGCGCTTTTGATCTCTGCGGTTAATCTTATATCCGCATGACTAGGCTCAGCAACGCCTGAAGGATGATTATGAACCAAAATGATCGCGGCTGCATTATCGATCATTACTTGTTTGATCAATTCTCTTGGATAGACCGCTGCACTGTTTATCGTACCGTTAAACATAGTACGAAAAGCAATAAGCTGATGTTGGCTATCAAGCATTAAAAGCGCGAACTTCTCACGTTCACAGTCTCTTAGCTTTGCCTGTAGATAACGTTTAGTATCATCTACATTATTAAAAACGTCCTGACGCTTCAGCTTTATTTCCAAATTGCGTTTAAATATTTCAAAGCCCGCCTGAAACTGCGCATACTTGCACGGTCCAACTCCCGTTATTTTGGCAAACCGTTCTTTCGTTGCCGTTACCACACCCCTTAAGCAGCCTAGCTCGTTGATAAGTTCATGTGCCACAGACACAGCGCTTTTTCCTTTTACACCTTTTCCCAGCAATACAGCGATGAGTTCGGCGTCACTTAAGCTCTCAGCCCCATGCTGCAATAACTTTTCTCTTGGCCTTTCATTCTTTGGCCATACTTTTATCGACATTCATCTAGCCCGACTATTCTATAAAAGGTTGTTTATAGATGAATGGTGACAAAGAAACGACTGTATAAAAGACGGGTTTATTAACGGTTTTTACCACCTTTAAGGACTGCTTATACGCCGCTTTCGAAACAAGACCTACTTTCGTTCAGCTATCCGATTTTTTGTCACCATGGTAGGCTAACGCTAATTTCGAGATTTTGTGTTCTTCTATGTCTATTGCTAATAAAAATATTTTGCTAGGTGTTACTGGCGGGATTGCCGCTTATAAAGCACCTGATCTTGTGCGCAAGCTTACTGCGTTAGGCGCAAACGTGCGTGTGGTTCTAACAGACTCTGCCGCAGAGTTCGTTAGTTCATTATCACTTCAGGCTGTGTCAGGAAATCCAGTGCATCGCCAGCTGCTTGATCCTGCTGCTGAAGCCGCAATGGGGCATATTGAATTGGCAAAGTGGGCTGATATCCTACTTGTTGCCCCCGCAACCGCAAACACCATTGCTAAGCTTGCTCACGGTATGGCAGATGACTTGCTGACTACACTGTACCTTGCAACAACAGCGAAACTCTTTATTGCTCCTGCCATGAATCAACAAATGTGGAAAGCGGTAGCAACAAAGCGCAACATCGATATTTTAAAAGAGCACGGCGTAACCTTTATTGGCCCGGCAAGTGGTGAACAAGCCTGTGGCGATGTGGGTTCAGGTCGAATGGTTGAGCCTGTTGATATTGCCAATGTAATAAATGACGCAGAGAGAGACGCTTTATCCCTTTCTTCGTCGCTAAAGGCGTTATCGGGAAAGAATATTACGATAACAGCGGGACCAACCAGAGAGCCTTTGGACCCTGTACGATATATTTCAAATCACAGCTCAGGAAAGATGGGGTTTGCCATCGCTCAGGCAGCAGCACTCGCGGGGGCAAATGTAACCTTAGTGGCAGGTCCTGTGTCGCTTGAAACGCCCGAACGCTGTGACCGTATTAATGTCACTACCGCAGAGGAAATGCTTAATACTTGTCAAACGCTTAAAGCCTCCACAGATATATTTATTAGTACGGCTGCTGTAGCAGATTACAAGGCCGTGAGCGTTGCCGATAATAAAATTAAGAAAACCGGTGATGAGTTAACACTTACTTTTGTTAAAAACCCTGATATTCTAGCAACTATATCCACCAGCCAAGACAGACCATTTTGTGTGGGCTTTGCGGCCGAAAGCCAAAATGTAGAAGATTATGCGCGTTCGAAGCTAGCCAAAAAGAAGCTAGACATGATTGCGGCTAACGATATTACTGCCGAGGGTCTGGGGTTTAACAGTGATAAAAATGCACTGCACGTAATATGGCAAGATGGTGATAAACGATTACCTGCAACCAGTAAAAGCGAGTTAGCGGGTCAATTACTTGCACTTATTGCAGAGCGCTACGCTTTAAACAATAAAAACTAACAGATGCTTATTAAGTGTCGATAATAAAAACGATAAATATAAACGCTTTGGTGTAAGCCAACTTAACATGGAGCCCGAGTTGCTATAACTCGGTAGCGGAGGAAATACTTTCGTCATGCCTGCTGTCAAAAAAACAAATCGCAGAGCTCAAATTCTGCAAGCACTTGCTGGAATGTTAGAAACCAGCCCAGGTCAACGTATCACTACTGCTAAATTAGCGGAAAAAGTGGGAGTGTCTGAAGCGGCACTTTACCGTCACTTTCCAAGTAAAGCGCGAATGTTTGAAGGGCTTATCGAGTTTATTGAAGAAACACTTTTCACGCGCATCAATAAGATTGTGAATGAAGAGAAAGACTCGCTTACGCGTTGTCAGCTTATTCTTCATCTTATTTTGGGCTTTGCTGAGAAGAACCCGGGTATTACTCGAATATTAAATGGTGATGCGTTAATGGGTGAACAAGACCGGTTGCGCGCGCGCATAGCAAAGCTTTTCGAGCGTTTAGAAACGCAGCTTAAACAAGTGCTAAGAGAGCGCAAGCTACGCGAAGGTAAAACCCTTTCTGCAGATGAAGCGATTATCGCCAACATGATGATTTGCTACACCGATGGCCGTATTAATGGCTTTATCCGCAGTGGATTTACGCGTAAGCCAACCGAGCAGTTCAATGAACAATGGGCTGCTTTCAAGCAAATGTTTGTTTAGAACCCAATTAAGTTACGACTAAGGCGCTTTCAAGCGCCTTTTTTATTGCCTGTTTCCCATTCTATATTGCATTGATACTTTTCAAAATTAATATGGAAAGTGCAATGAAATCAAATAGCTGCCGAGCACAGCCCTCAGCGTTCAAACATGCACATAATTCATTACTTCAGTCACTATCCATAAACTACAGGCACAAAAAAAGCAGCATAAAAATGCTGCTTTTTAATGTTTAATAAATATGGACTTACTTGCTAAACGTGTTTCCAAAGAAATCGCCATCGTTCCACTTAGGCTTGTTTTTTTGGTTTGCTAGTGTCCAACCAATTTGCGCGTTAACCTTGGTGAAAGTCTCTGCCGCATTCCAGTTGAATGGCTGGTTAATGTCGTCGCTAGGTTTGTGGTAGTGCGTAGATAAGAACTGACCAAACACCTTGCTGCCATCTACGTTAGGATCTTTAGACTTCAGACCCGGCACCATAAACACTGAAGGCACACCTTGCTTTACAAACGCATAGTGATCTGAGCGAGTGAATAACGCTTGCTCAGGCCATGGATCAGGGCTTAGTTCAATGTTGGCATTCGCCGCCGCTTTTTCCACTGACTCTTGCAAATCACTGTGGTTCGCGCCAAACGCAATAACGTCTGCAAACTCGTAAGTCAAAATTGGCATATCTAGATTTACGTTCGCCACCATTGAAGTAACCGGTACAGTTGGATTACGAGCAAAATAGTCTGCACCTAGCAGGCCCTTCTCTTCACCCGTTACCGACACGAACAGAATTGAGCGCTTTGGCTTTTCTTCCATTTCGCTAAACAAGCGTGCAGTTTCTAACATCACTGACGTACCAGACGCATTGTCCATGGCGCCATTGTTAATGTTGTCTTTCTTCACGGTCTTGGCAAAACCGATATGGTCAGAGTGAGCAGAGAAAACCACGTACTCGTTTTTAAGCTCTGGGTCAGAACCTTCAAGTACACCCACAACATTTGGGCTAGTAATGGTGTCGTGTACGCTCGTCTTACTGATATCAACCACGCCATTTAACGCAAAGCCTTGCGGTACTTTGTCGGCTTCAAGCTGTGCATAAACGTCATCAAGGCTCTTTTCTGCGCCTTCAAATAACTTACGCGCAGCGCCTTCACTCATGTAAGCGCCACCTTTAAGCTGAGAAAAGCTGTTTGCAGGCTGACCACTGTCGTCTAACCATGCCATACGCGGCGTATGGATGTAGTTCAAACGGCTTTGATAAGGGCGTACCTTTTCATTTTTAGGCGTTGTGATAGTGATCATGCCAATAGCGCCATTGTCTACCGCATACTTTTGCTTTTGATAGCCAGACGCAAAGTGAGCGCCCTCTTCTGATGGAAAGTCACTTGGCTTACCAGCAAGCGCTACAACAACCTTACCTTTTACATCTAAGTCTTCGTAATCGTTGTGAGATAGCTCGTCAGCCACAATGCCGTAGCCCACAAAGACCATTTCACCTTTTACATTAGCCTCGGTGCTAAGCAAGCTCGGGCTAGCTAGATATTCTTTCGGGTAGTCAAAATCGACGGTTTCGCCGTTTTGCGTGAAAGTAAACTTGGGAGACTCTTGAACCAGATTCGCTTTGCGAAACGCTACGTTTTGCATGTAGCCGTCTGTACCCGCTGGCTTCAAACCATATTTAGCAAATTCGGTCGCAATATATAGCGCCGCAATTTCATGGCCACGAGAGCCCGTGTCACGACCTTCAAGCAAATCATCTGCTAGGAAAAACAGGTGCGATTTGATTCGCTGTGTATCAGGGTTAAAAGCATTGTCTGTCGATGCGTGGTTATGGGCAGTAGCAGCAAAGGTCATTGCTGTCATTGCACTACCTATAAGGAGTTTTTTTATCATTCTAATTTCACCATATAACTAAGTGTGCATCATGGTAACGCAGTTAATAGGCGGAATACCATTAAACTGCTTACGTTTACCATGTGTTTCCTACCGTTGCTCGCATTTTATGAGCAAGGTAAAATTGCCAGTCGCATGCCGGCTCAGCTTCCGGGTGTTTTTATATTTTTTTAGTGAAGAGCAGCATCTATGTCAAAAGACGACATTCTTTACCGCGTTCAGTTCATCAGCAACGGTGAGCGCTATGAGTTATACGTGAAAAGCCTTATGCAGGGCGCTTTGTTTGGCTTTATCGAGATAGGTGACTTTGTGTGGGATACTCACACAAGTGTTGTTGTAGACCCTAGTCATGAAAGGTTGAAAACCGAATTTTCTGAAGTAACAAAAACTTATGTACCGATGCACAACATTTTGCGCATTGACGCCGTAAATAAAAAAGGTTCAGCCAAAATTACTAAATTAGAAAATAAATCTGATAAAGTAACTGCTTTCCCTAGTCCAATATATACACCAACGAAAGAGTAACCGCCGGGTCATTCCGGTGAAGGTTGCCGGAGACCCTTATGTATCGCTATGTTTTAGCAGCATTATTATTTATTTGCAGCGTTAGCTCATCTGCAAAGGACCTTAACGATGAAAGCTTGTATCAACTACTTGATGACATTTGGCAATACGAGCTTTCGGTTTCCCCGCTTCTAGCTTCTCGCGAAGGCGATACTTCACTCGCTCACGTATTACCAGACAACTCTCCCAAAGCCCTGAAAGCACAAAATGAACAATGGCGTACTTTTCAAAAGACCTTAAGTCAGTATAAAAAAGAAGACATCTCTACTGATGCTTATATTGCCTTGCTGATGCAACAATATCGTTTAGCTAACTATGTGGACGAATATACGTATCGCGCGCATTTAGTGCCTATCAATTCAGAATATGGCTTTCACGGTGCAATGGCCTCGCTTCCTAATTTATCCACCTTTAAGCGCGTAGAAGATTATCAGGCCTACATTAGCCGCCTAAATGCGCTTAAGCCTTATTTTGACCAACAAATTGCGTATATGAAACAGGCGCTAAAAGAAGGCTACACGCAGCCTAAAGTCGTGCTGAAAGGGTTTGAGAACTCGGTGGCGTCATACATTGTTGAAAATGCCGAGGACAGTGGCTTTTATTCTCCATTTACCCGTTTTCCAGAGTACTTTACTGACGAGCAAAAATCAGCGCTAACGGAGCAAGGCAAGGCTGCCATAACCAGCAGCGTATTGCCTGCGTATCAAATGTTCTACGACTTCATGGTAGATGAATACATTCCTAATGCCCGTGAAGATATTGCCGCGAATAACTGGCCTGATGGCGTGGCGTATTACGCCAATAGAGCCAAGCATTACACCACCACGGATATGACGCCTCAGGAAATCCATGATTTAGGGTTGTCTGAAGTAAAACGCATTCGCGCGCAAATGCAGCAAATTGTGGATGAGCTTGGCTTTGATGGCGACATTAACGAATTCATTACGTTTTTACGCGAAGACCCGCAATTCTATGCCACCAGCGCTGAAGATTTGCTGAAAGAGGCGTCGTTTATTGCAAAGAAAATGGACGCAAAACTTCCTTCGCTCTTTGAGTATCTGTCAAGAACACCCTACGGTGTAGCGCCTGTACCAGACGCTATCGCGCCCAAATATACAACGGGCCGTTACATTCATCCTAGCCGCGATGATCAGCCAGGATATTACTGGGTAAACACGTATGCCCTCGATAAGCGCCCTTTGTATGCATTGCCTGCACTGACCTTGCACGAAGCAGTGCCTGGCCACCATCTTCAAATATCGTTGGCAGCAGAGCTTGAAGACTTACCTATGGTACGTCGTAACACCTATATTTCAGCGTTTGGTGAAGGCTGGGGTCTGTACTCTGAGTTTTTAGGTATTGAAGCAGGTATTTACGAAACGCCGTACGACAACTTCGGTCGCTTAAGCTACGAAATGTGGCGTGCGTGTCGCTTGGTTGTGGATACCGGTATGCACACGATGGGCTGGAGCCGTCAACAAGCGGTTGATTATATGATGGAAAACACCGCGCTTTCAGAACACAACGTAAATACTGAAATAGACCGCTATATCTCTTGGCCAGCGCAAGCCTTGTCTTACAAGATTGGTGAAATCAAAATTAAAGGCCTTCGCAAGAAAGCAGAGAAAGCATTAGGCGAGCGTTTTGATGTGCGTAAATTCCACCGCGCCGTGTTAGAAAACGGCTCAGTTCCACTGTTTATCTTGGAGCAAAACATCAATACGTTTATAGAAGAACAAAAGGCACAATAAACATGATCGTTGCATTTGGTGTTATTGGATTACTTATCCTGTTTTTAATTTACTTTGTGCTGCGAGCGCAGAATTTACAGAAAGAGCTGGCGCTATTGCGTCACTCGAATAAACAGACCAACAACAAGGTTACGTATGCTTATCGCAACCTTGTTCTTGTTACAGATGCGTTAGAGAAAAATCTTACTGCGCGTATTGAAAGTGCCTATAAAAGCCGCCTTATCGACCAAACTCAATACAATGCGCTGCACCCGCTTATGCGCAACTTTTCGACTATCGTCATGGCCTGTTGTGAGAAAGGGATGTCATTTGAGGAGTCACTGAATAAGGTGCTGCTTAATGAAGAAGTGACGCTTGAGGAAATTCGTGAGGTGGTGAAAGCACTCCCTAGCAACGTACGTATGGTGTGGTCAAAAAATACGGCCGACGGCTTCATTGCTTTTTGCCAAACCGTTACAGCAACAGTAAGCGGCACGACTACAAAGGCTCAAAAAGAACCATCTGAAGAGTAACATTTTACTCTATGTCTCTCGTCAGCGCTTATACAGCGCTAACTGTATGGCAGGGTCGTCTGCTTTGCTATGTAGTAAGGCCTGCGACCCTAGCCATGTTCCCACTCTTTTAAAAGTTTAATCTTTTTACCTTTCCAAACTAATCAGTAAGTTAGCGTTTAAAACAACAAGTCAAAAACCTTTTGTCTTGAAAAGGGTTATTGCTGCACTATAATACTGTATAAAAATACAGTTTATTTTGAGTGCCATGAATAAATCGTTATCCGTGCTTAATAACCACCCGCATATTTGGCGGGCCAGAGATCAGAGACAAAGTGAAACCAAGTTTTCACTGGGTTTTCCGCGTCTGGATAAAGCACTTAACGGTGGCGTTACATCTACAGGTCTTGTCCGTATCTCTTCGTTAACCGGCATGGGTGAACTTTCACTCTTTAAACAGGTTATATGCCAACACCGTACGCATAAGCTGGTGGTATTTATTAACCCTCCCGGGCTACTACAGTCGCCGTGGTTAGAAAACTTGGGGCTTAAAGCGCAACAAGTTCTGGTAGTAAAACCAAGTTCTGAACAAGAGTCTTTGTGGGCAGCAGAGCAATGTTTAAAAAGTACGGCTTGCCATTGCGTAGTGCTGTGGAGTAATGCTGTAAATCAAAAAGAAGCGCGACGCCTGCAGGTAGCGGCAACGCATAATGATGCGCTGTGCTTGCTGTATACTCCACCGCAACAGCAGGCCTCACAGTTAGGTTACCCAAAGGCTAACATGGGGAGCGATTCACAAGCCAACCTGACGAATGAAAGCGACAGTGCATTACCCATTACTTTGGATATCGCGCTAAAGGGTAAACCCCACGCTTTGGCGGTGAACATACGCAAGCAGCGTCATGGGTGGCCCAAAGATAACATTGTTATTTCCCATCGGTGGACCCCCGACAATCACGCCATTAAATGGGCCATGGCACACAACACGCTTTCCGATCAGGCATTACACTCTGTGAGCTAATGATGCTGTGGGCTTATATTTACTGCTATCAACTAACTTTAGACAGCCATATCAAAGCGGCTAGAAGTAAGCGTGCACATAGCCAATTGCCGAAGCACGAAACTAACAACCAGTATTCAGCGTTAGCGTCGAATACTCCCGTTGCAGTGTACTGCAGTAAAACAAACAAAATTACGCAGTGTAATGATATTGCGAAAAAAGAAGGCATTGAAATTGGGCATGGGCTAGCCCAAGCAGCGGCGTTATGCCCTTACGTGCATATTCTGCCTTTCAGTGAAGAAGCCGAAAAGCATATGCTGACGCAGTTAGCCCATCGGCTTTATCCACTGGCTTCTGATATCGTATTAGACAACCACATTCACTCAAATAGTTTCAGCGGTCTGGCAGTAAGGCTAGATAACCTAACTCATTACTATGGCGGTCATAAGCCACTGTGGAAAACTTTAACCCAAGCTCTGGCAGAAGCAGATATTCGTTATCATTTTGCTAGCGCATGGACAATTGAGGCCGCAAAAGTATTAGCGCTTCATAAATTTAATACCCACTTACATACACCCGATGACATAAAAAAAGCGCTAAGTACGTGCCCGCTTTCTATTACGGCTCTATCCCCTAAAGTCATTGACTCGTTGGCAAGGGTGGGCGTTTCCTGCGTACAACAGCTACTGGCCATGCCGGTACAAGAACTGGGTCGGCGCTTTGATAATAACACTATTATGTATCTTACTGCGTTAAGGGGAGAAACCTTTCCACGCGTTACGTTATTTAGGCCTTTGGAGCACTTCGATAACTTTATCTTATTGCCTTTTGATATTGAAAACACGCAGCATCTAACCCCTTTTGTCACCCAACAGTTTGAGCATTTGTCTCACTATTTACGGGCAAGAAACTTATATACATCCAGCATCAGTGTACATATTCATTTCAGAGAAGCACCTGTAATGGATATTAATATACGTTCGGCACTGCCTCAGTCCTCAGTACAAAGTTGGCTGCCCTTGTTTAGTCTTAAAACTGAGAATCTGGTGTTGCCTGAGCCAGCCACAGCCATTGCGCTTACCTGTCAGCAATTTGAAGAAATGGATACGCAGAATGGCGACTTTTTTAGCGACAGGTTTAACGATATTGCACAAAAGCAATTAATTGGGCGCTTAAACGCGAAGCTAGGCGATAACAGTACGTTTCAACCTCGCGCTGCCGACAGCCATCAGTTTGAATATATGACAGTGACAGAGTCGAGCACCGGTAACTGTGCCGGTAATTACGCTTATAGCAGTGACATTACGCCCACCTTCACCTTTGATGTACCTAAACCGCTTATTCAGGCTACCCAAATTTGCTTTGGCCCCGTGCGATTACACAGCGAGTGGTGGCATGACAGCCCAACAAAGCGCGATTATTTCATCGCCCAAACTGAGCAATGCGTAAGGCTTTTAGTGTTTAAAGATGAAGAGAGCCGCTGGTGGGTGCAGGGCCTTTTTTGCTAGCGGTATGCGGTTAAAGAAAAAGGTAAAGGCAATATCATGAAATACAGTGAGCTCTTTTGCCAAAGCAATTATAGTTTTCTTTGCGGTGCCTCTTCCCCCGCAGAGCTTGTTACCACGGCTTCTTTCCTTGGTTACGACGCACTTGCCATTACCGATGAATGCTCAGTAGCGGGAGTGGTACGGGCTTTCGACGAAATTAAGCATCAGGGCCTACCGATTACGCTTATTGTGGGTAGTTACTTTGTATTTGATGACACTTTATCTTTTGTGCTGTTGTGCCCGAACAAAGCGGCCTATAGCGAACTATGCCGAATTATTACTAACGCGAGGCGTCGCTCTGATAAAGGTGAATACCAACTAGCTGAGTGGGACTTGCGTACCATTCGCCATTGCAAATTCATTTGGCTACCAAGCGGCAAAGAAGCTAAAGACAAGCATTGGGCTGAATGGCTGCAAAAACACCCTAGTATTGATGCCTATATTGGCGCTCAGCGCCTATTAGACGGAAGGGATCACCACAGGTTTGCGCATTACAATCATCTGCAGTCTGCCTATCCTTTTCCTGTTATTGCCTGTACAGGTGTACTCATGCATCACGCTGACAGACTGCCGCTTCAACATGTATTGCATGCTATTAACGTGCATACCAGTGTAGACAAAATAGGTCGGGATGCGTTGAGTAATGCAGAGCGTAGTCTGCGAACCGTACAAAAAATTAAGAAGCTTTACCCTGAGAAATGGATTGCCAATACCAATGCCCTTGCTCACGCTTTCACATTTTCTTTAGAAGAGCTGCGCTACCACTATCCTGCGGAGCTTGTACCTGAAGGGTATACGCCCACTTCGTATTTGCGGGAACGTGTAGAGGCCGGTATAAAAGTGCGCTTTCCTGAAGGTATAACCCCTGATATTCGCCAAACCATAGAAAAAGAACTTACGCTTATTGACGAGCAAGAGTATGAGTATTTCTTTTTAACCATTTACGACATTGTTCAGTTTGCCAAGCGACAACGTATTTTGTATCAAGGGCGCGGCTCTGCGGCCAACTCGGTAGTGTGCTATTGCTTGGAAATAACCGCAGTAGACCCAAGGCAAATAAGTGTGCTGTTCGAGCGCTTTATTTCCAAAGAGCGTAACGAACCGCCAGATATTGATGTGGATTTTGAGCATCAACGCCGTGAAGAGGTCATCCAATACATTTATCAAAAGTACGGCCGGGAAAGAACCGCTATCGCGGCTACGGTTATTTGCTATCGCTTTAAGTCGGCTTTTAAAGATGTGGGCAAGGCGCTGGGCTTTAGCGAATCACAGCTTGATTTTGTGGTAAAGCAGATTAATCGCCGAGACAGCGTTATTCCGTGGAAATCTCAGCTGGCGGGGCTTGGGCTAAACCCTAAAGAGCCTAGGGTGCAGCAGTTAATTACCCTTACCGAAGCTTTACTGGGCACGCCCCGACATTTGTCGCAACATGTAGGCGGTTTTGTTATTAGCGCAGGGCCGCTCTACGATCTTGTTCCTGTTGAGAACGCCGCGATGGAAGAGCGTACTATTATTCAGTGGGATAAGGACGACATTGAAACCTTAGGCCTTTTAAAAGTGGATGTACTGGCGCTTGGGATGTTGAGCGCTATACGTCGTGCATTCTCTCTTATCAATAAACAATACCCTGTTGAAACCAGTATTCCGTTCATTACTAAGCTCGGAGATGACAAACAGGTTTTCGATATGATTTGTCGGGCCGATACGGTAGGCGTTTTTCAAATAGAATCACGGGCTCAGATGTCTATGCTGCCAAGGCTAAAACCTCGTCGCTATTACGATTTGGTCGTACAAATAGCCATTGTACGGCCAGGTCCGATTCAGGGTGATATGGTCCACCCTTATTTGATACGCCGACACGGCAACGAAACCATTAGCTACCCATCTAAAGATGTGGAGAAAGTTCTGTCTCGCACCATGGGCGTGCCTATCTTTCAAGAGCAAGTGATTCAGCTTGCTATGGTTGCAGCAGGCTTTAGTGGCGGAGAAGCGGACCAGCTGCGGCGGGCTATGGCGAGCTGGAAAAAGGACGGCAGAATTTTTGAATTCAGAGACAAGCTTATTAAAGGTATGACGGACAAAGGCTATGACAGTACGTTCGCCCACAACTTATTTGAACAAATAAAAGGCTTTGCAGGTTACGGCTTTCCTGAATCTCACTCAGCGTCTTTTGCCGTATTAGCTTATGTATCTTGCTGGTTGAAGTTTTACTTTCCCGTTGAGTTTTACGTAGCGCTGTTAAATAGTTGGCCCATGGGGTTTTATTCCCCGTCCCAATTAGTTCAAGACGCTAAGCGTCATCACATACGGGTAGAAGCGCCCTGTGTTAACCAGTCTGACGTTGAGCATTCTCTGGTGGTACAAGGCCAAGAAAAATACATTCAGCTTGGCCTTAAGCTCATTAAAGGCTTAAGTGAAGCATCGTCTCAGCTTATCGTGGAAAACCGCTCAGATAAGGGCTATACCAATGTTGAACAATTACAGCAGCTATCACTTAAAAGTAATGAACTAGAGGCACTGGCTAGCGCCGATGCCCTTCGCACTATTTCAGGCAACCGATACGAAACCCGCTGGCGAATTATGGATACCCAAACGCGTTTACCACTGTTTGATACTGACGATTTTTATGCAGATAAAAATGTCACACCTCTGGGTGCTTCTCCAACCGAGGCAGAAAACTTACTTGAAGACTATGCCTCAACCGGCTTATCGGTAAATAACCACCCTATTTCGTTACTCAAGAAGCAGCGTAAACTTAAAGACATAAGCTGGTCTAATTCACTTAAAGACAAGACAAATAAATCGGTTGTAAAAGTGCTTGGCGCAGTAACAGGTCGTCAAGCACCAGGCACTGCCGCAGGCGTTACCTTTCTGACTTTGGAAGATGATATAGGCAATATGAACGTTGTGGTATGGCAAGCCACCGCTCGTGCTCAGCAACAAACATTCTTAAAAGCTAAACTGCTACAGGTAAATGGTATTATTGAACGCTCCAAAGAGGGAGTTATTCATATCATCGCAGGTAAGCTTATTGATCGGACGCCGTGGCTCGAAAAGCTGTCATTAAGTTCAAGAGATTTTCACTGAGTATTTTACACCCGCAAAACGATAAATTATGGTGTATAGCTATGCGATTTATTTTTGTATTAAAAAACTTCCTCTCAAGGAAATGCTTCAAAGATAATTTATTTGTATATTGTAAATTGCTGTAGTCATTTTGGAGTTTAGAATGATGCGATGTATTGGGCTTTTCATTGGCTGTTTGTTTAGCCTTAATATTTATGCAGATAAATATGTGATTGGCGCACAAAACTTAGCTTATTTCCCCCATTACGATTTTGCATCATCAACAGATAAAGGGGTTGCTTGGTCAATTTTAGAAGCTTTTTCTGAAGCTTCGGGACACGAGTTTGTGTATTTAAGCTTGCCTATAAGACGGCTTCAACTCGAGTTAGTTAAAGGTAATGTTGACTTTGTATACCCTGATAATAGAGGCTGGTATAACAGCATTACCACTTCAAATGACAAGTACTTTTCCCTCCCATTAACCAGCGCAGTAACGGGGACAATTGTAAAACGACAGAACGCTGGGAAAGGCATCGAAAAGATAAAAAACCTCGCCATGCCGTTAGGCTTCACACCGGTAAATTGGCAAGAAAGAATAGACACTCAACGTACCCAAATAACTTGGGTTACGGATATTCAACAAGGCTTGGCGCTTTTGTACCAAGAACGTGTAGACGGGTTAGATTTAGAGTATTTCGTTAGCCAGCGATCTGCTCCTCTATCATATGAGCAAGATGCATTTACTTTAGATTTGACGCTTCCACATAATGAAATTCCTTTTTCCCTATCTACGCTTTATCATCAAGACATTATTAGTGAACTTAATAAGTTCATATCCTCAAATCCAGAATTAATTGATAGTATAAAAACAAAATACGGAATAACCCCTTTCGAGCAGTTGTCTCAGAAGCTTTTGATAGAACAAGGATTGAAAATTGAAGAGGTTTGGAAATAGTATTCGTCGCTTTGTGCAAATGGCGGTATTGCCAGTTACATGCACACTTTCAAGTCCTTTTGTTTCAGCCGACACCTATATCGTAGGCGCTCAAAATATTGAATATTATCCGTATTACAACTTTTCATCGGATCATGAAAAGGGGTTGGGTTGGGCTATTCTTGAAGCATTCTCAAAGCAAAGCGGACATCGCTTTGTATACTTGAGCATGCCAGTTAAACGCCTTCAAATAGAATTGAAAAAAGGCAATGTAGACTTTGTCTTTCCTGATAACGCCAGATGGTATGATCAAATAACCCATAGCCTTAACAAAGTATATTCTGAACCTCTGGCAGAAACATTCGCCGTGACTTTGGTTAAAACAGATAACCTTGGTAAAGGAATTACTCATATAACAAAACTTGCCACGCCAGACGGATTTTCCCCTGTAAAGTGGGAACAGCAAATTAAGAACGGTACCGTTAAGGTAACAGGCGTAAACAGTATTTATGATGGGCTTAACCTTCTACAGAGCGATAAAGTAGATGCTTTAGATGTGGAATATAATGCCGCTAAAAACGTTGCTCGTCGCTTTCCGCAAATGGGACCATTTGCCGCTGATTTAACCCTGCCACACAACGTTGTCTCATTTTCGCTATCAACCTTAAGACACCCCGAGATCATTGCCGAGCTCAATACATTCATACTTTCAGAATCTGAAAGCATAAATAAAATTAAAGCGAAGTATGGTATTGAAGATACAAAGCAACTGATCGAGCGTCTGATGGAAGAGCAACATGTAAGTGCAGATACACGCTGGACACCTTTGTAAAAACTTCAACAGTGTCAGTAAATTACACTACTCGCGTGGAATAGTTCGGCATTTAGTTTTTATTATCTCTTTGAAATTAAAATAATTTTTAATTGGAAAAAATTTTGCTTGTTGATTATCAGATCAAGGAGCAATTATGAAACAGGCATCACTACTTCTATTTTCTTTTTTCATTATTTTCACCGCAAGTAGCGTACAAGCGAAACAAACCGTGAGTGTAGATTATATGCACGGCTTTGACGATATCGATGGTATGCGCTTCGCGTACAGGCCACTTGAACAAACGCTTACTACTGATTGGTTTGGCGACCTAAAGCTATACTGGGAAGTGAGTGCCGTAGTGTGGGAGTATGGTGAAAACGATACACATAGTACAAGCTACGGCGCGTCATTAACTCCTGTATTTATGAAACAGGTTTCAACGCTCTATGACAAATATCCCGTATATATAGAAGCGGGGATAGGAGCGAGTTACATAGGTAATCAGAAAGTCGCTGGTAAAGATATTGGATCTAACTATCAGTTCGAAGACAGATTAGGTGTTTTTGTAGAGATCGATAAAAAACAACATGTCGCACTGCGCTATATGCACTTTTCAAACGGCGGCTTTAACAACGACAATCCCGGATTAGACTTCCTGAACCTATCCTACGCCTACCACTTTTAAAGAAATGGGGTCAGAGTACATTTCTACACTGCAAACAACGAAGCTAGGCTGTGTTGTTACGCTGTTAAGATCATTCGTTCAAAAAAGTACACTGACCCCATTATTCTAAGGGCTGTTTTGATTTCGAGGAGTATTAGAAGTATTAATGTACTCTGACCCCAATTATTTGTTTCTTCCAGACGCAAAAAACCCGCCGTTAGGCGGGTTCTTTTTATTGGGACCTGGCAGTGTCCTACTCTCACATGGGGAAACCCCACACTACCATCGGCGCTAATACGTTTCACTTCTGAGTTCGGAATGGAGTCAGGTGGTACCGTATCGCTATGGC
>NZ_JBVTQX010000008.1:0-221620 GCF_055755235.1 Alteromonas sp. R7
AGGAGAGACTTGAACTCTCACGCCGTGAAGCACTGGAACCTAAATCCAGCGTGTCTACCAATTCCACCACTTCCGCGCAGCTAGACTTTCCTAAAAGAGATAAGTGAGAATTGGTGGCTACGGCGAGATTCGAACTTGCGACCCCATCATTATGAGTGATGTGCTCTAACCAACTGAGCTACGTAGCCTTGCTATTCTCTTCCCTCTCAGGAAGTGGCGCGTATTATGCGTATATGACTGGCAACCGTCAACCCCTTTTTTACTAACTTTTTTTAAATGCTCATTAAGTGTGCGCATTAGGGCGAAATACGCGCAAAAAGCTGTGAAATTGAACAACTTGCACGAAATAAGCTAGCTATTTACCACGCTTTGTTACTGGTTTTTGTTTGGTAATAACACACGTCAATTGGGCGCGGACCATAGGTATTGTCATGAAAAAACGGGTTATCTAAGTTTTTTCCTGTATTCGTTCGTTTTTTATATTCTTCGTGATGCGGCGTTTGTAAGAAATAAGGTGCCGCGTTGTTTGCATGCACAAAAGCCTGCTTAATTTTGCTTTCTTGCGTTATATCATCTAGAACGCCACCTCTGTCCATATTTCCTCGCGGCAACTTTTGAAGCACATCCATTCCTTGCAGTACGCGACCCACGACCGACATATTTCTGTCTAAGTGTCGTGGTGCTTGCCCAATCACAATATAAAATTCCGTACTGGCCGTATCTTTCTCGCTATTGCGAGCAAAAGCCACAACACCTGGGCAGTGGAGCCCCCACATTTCTTTACGGCTTTGATCAATGCCTACTGGAAAGCCATCTAAAAAGCCGGTGTTAGGCGCAAACATATCTTTGCTCTCAACTACATTGACATTGCTATTGAGCGGTTGGGTAAATTCAGCGTTGATTGGCTTAAGCAGTGTCGGCGGAAATTTTGAGGCATCGTGAGTATCGTTACTGCCTGCTTGTGCCACAAACCCGTCTACTACACGATAAAATGCTTGTTCGTTATAAAAGCCTGCGTCTATTAAACTTTTAAATCTGGCCACATGTTTCGGCGCAAGGGCAGGGTGAAGCGCAATAACCACATCACCATACGCTGTTTTAAACGTCACAGTATTACTGTGACGTACTTGATACCAACTGGCGGTGTTACTCGCTATTGCTGGCGTCTTTTCAACAGCGTCGCTATTGATTTGTGAATTTACAGGGTTAGTTTGGGGGGCACTGGCAAAAGAAAAATTAGCCAGGCTTAACAAGCACAACACTTTAATTGAGGTTCTTAATACTGAAAATCGTTTGGCGTGCTGTGATTTGCTGCAAGTTAAAGGGCGTGAAGCGCAAAGCTGATTAATAGTCATTACAAAAGCCGTTAGTTTTTTACTAGTTATATCAGGCCTATGTGCGCTTCACAATTATTCGCTAGAAACAAAAAAGCCACCTTGCGGTGGCTTTAGTAAACAGTGCTAATTTCTACAATAGAAATTACACGTTAAAGCGGAAGTGAATAACGTCACCGTCTTTAACAATATAGTCTTTACCTTCTAAACGCCATTTGCCTGCGTCTTTCGCACCTTGCTCGCCATTGAACTCAACGAAGTGATCGTAGCCTACGATTTCAGCGCGAATGAAGCCTTTTTCGAAGTCGGTGTGAATTTTACCTGCCGCTTGTGGTGCAGTTGAGCCTTCAGGGAAGGTCCACGCACGTACTTCTTTTACGCCTGCAGTAAAATAGGTTTGTAGCGTAAGAAGACTGTAACCCGCACGAATTACGCGGTTAAGACCTGGCTCTTCTAGACCCATGTCTTGCATAAACTCTTCGCGTTCGTCGTCTTCAAGCTCAGCAATATCAGACTCGATTGCCGCACACACTGCAACTACAGTGGCATTTTCGCCTGCTGCAATTTCTTTAACCTGATCAAGATATGGGTTGTTTTCAAAACCGTCTTCATTCACGTTTGCAATGTACATGGTTGGCTTAAGGGTAAGCATGTGCATGTAGCTGATTGCCGCAAGCTCTTCTTTAGTCAGCTCAAGTGAACGTAGTAACAAGCCTTCGTCTAGGTGCGGCTTAATCTTCTCAAGCACTTTCATTTCGTACTTGGCATCAGCATCGCCACCTTTTGCGCGCTTAGCAACACGGTGAAGTGCTTTTTCTGTTGTTTCTAAGTCGGCAAGTGCAAGCTCGGTGTTGATAACATCGATATCGTCTTTAGGGCTAACGCGACCTGCAACGTGAACAATGTTCTCATCATCAAAACAGCGTACTACGTGACCAATAGCGTCAGTCTCACGGATGTTAGCAAGGAATTTGTTTCCTAAACCTTCACCTTTAGAGGCACCTTCAACCAAGCCAGCAATATCTACAAATTCCATGGTAGTAGGAATAACGCGCTGAGGTTTTACGATTTCAGCCAACTTGTCCAAACGAAGATCTGGCACAGGAACAACACCTGTGTTTGGCTCGATAGTACAAAACGGGAAGTTTGCCGCTTCAATACCTGCTTTAGTTAATGCATTGAAAAGTGTTGATTTACCTACGTTTGGTAGGCCAACAATACCGCATTTAAAACCCATGGTATGGATCCTTAGTTTGGAAAAGTGATAACTGGCTAGGTTTACCCTTTGTGCGAGTGTAACCTGTTTTGTGCTTGCTTAAGGTCTTCTTTCAGCAAAATTTCTGTACAGCGTACCGCTTCATCGATGGCACTTTCAATGGCTGCTTTTTCTTCTGCTGGTGGTTTTCCAAGAACATGGCCGGTAACGCGGCTTTTATGACCTGGATGACCAATACCTATGCGCAAACGCAAAAAATTCTTGTTGTTACCCATTTTAGCCACAATGTCACGTACGCCATTTTGACTAGAGCTTCCGCCCACTTTGTATTTTGCAACACCTGGGGGTAAATCTAATTCGTCAAACGCTACTAATATTTGTTCTGGTTCTATGCGGTAAAAGTTAGCCAGTGCTGCTACGGCTTGTCCACTTTTATTCATAAAGGTAGTGGGGTAGAGCAAACGGATATCTTTGCCTGCAACTGTAATGCGAGCAGTTTTACCGAAGAATTTGGTTTCTGGTTTTAGCGGGGCGTTGTAGGTGTCGGCTAGTTGGTTGAGAAACCATTCACCGGCATTGTGTCGGGTATTTTCATATTCGGGGCCTGGATTACCCAGACCCACGATAAGGCGGATATCAGCCAAGAGGATTATTCCTCAGAAGCTGCTTCTTCGCCGTCTTCTTCTGCGTCAGCCGCTTTAGGAGCAGGCTTAACAGTTACAACCGCTAGGTCGTGAGCTTCGTCGTTCTTCGCAAGTTCTACTGAAGAAACGCCAGCTGGAAGAGTTAGGTCAGAAAGGTGTAGCGTTTGACCCATTTCAACACCAGCCATATCTACTTCGATGAACTCAGGAAGGTTCTTAGGTAGACAAGTAACTTCGATTTCAGTTACGTGGTGCTCAGCAATACCGCCAGCTTTAACAGCAGCAGATTTCTCTTCATTTACGAAGTGAAGTGGTACGTTAGTGTGAACGTCTTGACCAGCGATTACACGTTGGAAGTCAATGTGTGTGATCTTTGGCTTGAACGGGTGACGTTGCATATCTTTAACTAGAACTTCAACAACTTTACCGTCAAGGTTAATCTCAAGAACGTGAGAATAAAACGCTTCAAAGTCAGCAGAGTTGTTTACTTTGTTATGATCTAGTGTGATAGAAACTGGTGCTTCTTCACCACCGTAGATGATACCAGGAAGCTTATCTTCGCGACGTAGGCGGCGGCTCGCACCTTTCCCTAGGTCTGTACGAACAGAAGCGTCTAGTTTGAAATTTGCTTCAGACATTGTCTGTCTCCAAAAATATAAGTCTAATAATGTGGATTTTTGCGACCAAAACCCACGGTAAAATGATGTGAATTACGTTAAAAAGTAATTTTCTATGCGCAATAAAACACCAGCCCAAAATTCAAGGGCGGCGAATTCTAACACCACCTACCAAAACATACAATTACAAAGGCAGATAAAATATCCAGCTAAGCAAATGCAAGTATTTGCGTTACTCACAATAAAAGAAGCGCACCTTGGCGCGCTTCTATCATATTTATAGAAAAAAGCATTTTGTTAAGACTAACTTGACCGCTAATTGTCTCTTTCCAAAGGCTCAATAAGATCAACAGGCCTTAGGAACATAGCAACTTTTTACACAAGCGTTTACTTCGTCAGCACCACTCTGTAATGGGCTTTACCGTCTCTTAGTCGCGCAATTGCCTCATTTACGTCTTCAAACTTGAAGGTTTCGGTCACTGGTTCAATATTGTGATGTGCTGCGAAATCTAGCATGGTCTTAATGGTCGCGGGGCTTCCTACTGGCGAACCCGACACGCTTTTTTGACCACCAATTAGGTTAAATGCACCAATATCTAGGGGTTCAAGGGTGGCGCCTACAAAGTGAAGTCGGCCTTTCGGTGCCAATGTAGATAGGTACAAATTCCAGTCTAGCTTCACATTTACGGTTGAAATAATTAAGTCAAACCGACCGCGCGCTTTTTTAATTTCGTCTTCATCACGGCTATTAATTGTATCTGATGCACCTAGCTCTAGCGCTTCCTTCTTTTTAGATTCGCTTGAAGTGAACGCAACTACCTTACATCCCCACGCATTTAAAAATTGCAGGGCAAGATGACCCAGGCCGCCAATACCAACTACACCCACTTCACTGGTAGGACTAATACCAAACTGGACTAATGGGTTGAAGACGGTAATACCTCCGCAAAAAAGAGGGCCTGCCTTTGTGCTATCGATAGCATCGGGAAGGGGAATAACGGCACGTGCTTGGGCGCGGACTTTATCTGCAAATCCACCGTGACGACCACCTATGGTCATCGTAGCATCGGCACACAGGTTATGATCGCCTTCTTCGCAGGTTCTACAACTATTGCAGTAGCCTGAATGCCAGCCTAAACCGACACGCTGTCCCACCTTAAGTGACGTTACATGTTCACCTATTTGGCTAATTGTGCCGACAACCTCGTGACCAGGCACAAAGGGATATTCTGTCATGCCCCATTCATTATCGAGCATGCTTAGGTCGCTGTGGCAGATACCACAGCTTTCAACGTCTATTTCAACGTCATGTGAGCCAAGCTTACCGGGGTCGTATTGAAACTTTTCTAGTTTTCCACCCGCTTCTTTAGCGGCATATGCATTTATCATCAATAACCGTCCTTTTAAGTGTTGCTACGCAACATTAACGCGTAAGCAAAAATTCTATAATTGCTAAATCGCTAGCTTAATTACCTTTATAAGTAATTTGCTACACGCATAGCTACATTCACGATCATTGTGTTTGCAGGTTATCAATGACTTTACTGGTATCGAGTACTTTAACGCTTGATACTTGAAGTACCGTACCGAATTGCGTAAAGGTCATCATATCAGGTTTAGGCGTACCTTTAACTTCCACAACAAGGCCGTTCTTTTGATAAGTTTCATCTAAACCATGTAGCGTATAGCGATCGCCGTTTTCAGCAATAAAAGCATAAAAACCGCCTTCGAGATCTTTATAAATAATACTGCCCTTCATGGTGACTTCACCTTTTGCATTATCTTCTACGGCTTCAGCCTGAGTAACTGGTTCGGCTACCAGTTCCTTGGGCATAGAACTCTTATCATTAGCTTGAACTGTGGAAGATTTGTCTTTCATTTCAGTTCCTTGTTTCTCAAGATCTGCTTGTTTCACTGAGTCGTCATCTCCAGAGCAGCCCGTTGTATTTAAAAGGGCAGTAATTACTGCAACAAGGCATAGTGTTTTTGTTTTCATTTTATGTCCTTCATAGTAGTTTTAACGCGCAACAATTCTTAACGTTAAACCTAAAATTGATGAAAAGAAAGTCACATTAACGAGTCGGAAAACGGCAATAAAGTATATTTAAGGCGTAAACGGAATGTGTTTGGCTTGATGTACTGTTCTTATTTTTAAGGCGATGTTCGCTTTCAAAGAAAAAAGAAAGGTAAAAAAAGAGCCGGCGCCACTTACATGGGCCAGCTCTTTGGTAGGAGTAACAATATTTAAATTTTAGTATTCAAACATTGCTGAAATAGACTCTTCGTTGCTGATACGACGAATAGTTTCTGCAAGCATCTCAGATAAAGTAAGCTGTTTTACTTTTCCAATTTGCTTCATCTCTGCACTTAATGGGATAGAGTCGGTAACGATAATTTCGTCAATAACAGACTCTTTAAGGTTGTTTGCAGCGTTACCTGAAAAGATAGCGTGAGTTGCGTAAGCATAAACACGACGCGCGCCATGTGCTTTAAGTGCTTCGGCTGCTTTTGCAAGCGTACCGCCTGTATCAATCATGTCATCGACAATGATGCAGTCTCTGTCTTTTACGTCACCAATGATGTTCATTACCTGAGCCACGTTCGCTTTAGGGCGACGCTTATCGATAATGGCAAGGTCGGTGTCGTTAAGTAGTTTCGCAGTAGCACGTGCACGTACAACACCGCCAATGTCAGGAGAAACGACTACAGGGTCGGCAAAATCACGTCTTACCATGTCAGCAAGAAGGATAGGAGTACCGAATGCGTTATCCACCGGAACATCAAAGAAACCTTGAATCTGTTCGGCGTGTAGGTCGATAGTAAGTACGCGGTCAACACCAACGTTAGACAGGAAGTCAGCCACTACTTTCGCAGTAATAGGCACCCTAGCTGAACGAACACGACGGTCTTGGCGTGCATAACCAAAGTAAGGAATTACTGCTGTAATACGACCAGCTGATGCGCGACGTAGTGCGTCGATCATCACAATAAGTTCCATAAGGTTATCGTTAGTAGGCGCACACGTAGACTGGATAATAAAAACGTCCGAGCCACGGACGTTTTCATGAATTTCTACGCTGATTTCACCGTCACTGAAACGGCCAACTTTGGCATTTCCAAGTTTGGTGTAGAGGCGATCGGCAACTTTCTGGGCAAGTTCTGGTACGGCATTACCTGCAAAGAGCTTCATATCTGGCACAAGTGGTTCCTCAGTGCGTTGATAAAAGAGGTTTGGCTGGGGTAGCAGGACTCGAACCTACGAATGGCGGGATCAAAACCCGCTGCCTTACCAACTTGGCTATACCCCAATTTTTAAGTTCTTGTCCGATGTGGCGTACACGCTATCTTTGTTGTTCTAATTTGTCTAATAGTGGTGAGCGATTCACACCTTTTGCGACAAAACTCTGCCAAGTTTCAGGCATTTGAGCCCTAACTTGTTCGGCTAAAGTGTAGTCAGAAAAAGTGGCAAACACGCATGCACCTGTGCCCGTCATTCGCGACGGTGCGTAGTGTACCAACCACTGTAATAATTTTGCAACTTCAGGATAGCGATTCGCGACTAATTGCTGACAATCATTCCAAGTTTTTTCAAATTTATAGTCTTCCCAACGTATCGCAGGTGTATTTCTGGGCAAATCCGGCGAAGTAAAAACTTCGGCTGTACTGACATGCACGTTGGGATTAGCTACTAAAAAATACTGTTCTTTTTGGGGAGCTGGCGTTATCTCTTCTCCAACGCCTCCTGCAAATGCAGTTAGACCTCGCACAAAAATAGGTACATCAGCGCCTAAAGATAACCCAAGCTCAGCCAGTTCATCTTCACTTAGCCCTGTGTTCCAAAGGTGATTAAGCGCCACTAACGTGGTTGCCGCATTCGATGAACCCCCGCCAATTCCGCCCCCCATAGGAAGGCGCTTGTCTAACGAAATAACGGCACCTTTATCACATTTTGTTTTTGTTGCCAGCAGTCGCGCTGCTTTTACAATTAAATTGTCATCGTCTGGCACACCATCAAGAGGTGTTTCCATGCGAATGGCTGTGTCGTCTGTACTTATGTCAAAGGCGAGTGCATCGCCGTAATCCAGCATTTGAAACAGGCTTTGAAGCTGGTGATAGCCGTTGTCGTAGCGGCCAAGTATATGCAAGAAAAGATTCAGTTTAGCGGGGGAAGGCCACCAATCTTTATGTTCTGAAACAGATGAGTTCACTACAGAGTCCACTGATAAATTTTAATTTTAAGCTGAGTATTAGGCATGTCCGGCGTTTCATTCTGGGTAAGCGTTATGCTGTGAGGCAACCATACAGATGTGCCATCATCTAGCTCAACACTACCGTAGTTACCGTAAGCAACTTGCCAATTGCGGCAACCTTGGCAATAGCTCTCTAGGGTATTAACCAACCCTTTTTCAGTTAGGGTGAATTTATCACCGTCTAGCGGTAAGCCTTTTACCCAAGACAACAGTGATTCCACCGGAATGACCATTCCCGTAATCTGATAAATAAGTGGTTCTGGTAAAGCATCTACATACGTTTCACCGTCAGCCTCTAATACCGACTGCTGCTGGGTAACGTTAAGGTTAACCAGACTTACCCCTAAAAAATTGGTTAATCGAAAATCAAAATCACCGGAATCGTTTTTCCAGACTAAATTAAGGCTGGCCGCTTCTTTTCCTTGGCGAAATGCAATTTTTCCGCGCATTTGCCACTGATGTACTTCAGCGACTTTTTCAAGTTGAGCCGTGAGGTTTACCGCGTTTTCTGGGCCTTTGGGAGCGGTTGTGCATGCGCTCAGTACGAAGCAGAGAAACAACAGTAGGGAAATAAAGCGAATCATTAAGGCGCGTTACCTGTATAAAAATAAAACACATTTAATTGTGACATTATGGGAACACAGTTTCACCAACACTTTCAATCATTTTGGGTTTTTCGTACAATGCCGCTCCGACGTTGCCAGCACAGATTTTAATGACTTTACTCGCCCTCGGTATTAACCACAAAACAGCACCAGTAGCACTTCGCGAAAAAGTGGCCTTTACACCAGATTCTCTGGTGGAAGCGCTTGCGAGTTTAAAAAAGCTGGAAGGGGTAGATGAGTCTGTCATTGTATCGACCTGTAACCGCACTGAGCTATACGTCAATACTCAAGACGACACCGGCCAAAAGCTTCTACAATGGTTAAGTGACTTCCATCACTTGGATGTAGAAGAGATTGCCAATAACAGCTATGTGCTCGCGCAGGATGAAGCGGTAAAGCACATTATGCGTGTAGCCAGCGGACTTGATTCACTGATTTTGGGAGAACCTCAAATCTTAGGTCAGGTGAAGCAGGCGTTTGGTGATGCAAAACACTCAGGTATGGTGAGCAGCGAATTTGATAAGCTGTTTCAACATACGTTTTCGGTGGCGAAGCGAGTTCGCAGTGAAACAGATATAGGTGCAAACGCGGTAAGCGTGGCTTATGCAGCCGTTCAGTTGGCCAAGCATATATTCGCTGAACTACCAAAACGTTCAGTGTTATTAGTAGGAGCTGGCGAAACCATTGAACTTGTGGCTCAGCATTTGAAAGAGCAGGGCGTGAGCTGTTTGGCGGTGGCGAATAGAACCGTAGCGCGAGCAGAAGCCTTAGCCGAAACATTAGATGCGAGTGTGTTTACCTTATCGCAAGTGCCAGAGCACTTAAAAGACTTCGATATAGTGATAAGCTCTACCGCAAGCCAACTGCCTTTAATAGGCAAGGGCATGGTTGAGAAAGCCCTTAAGCAGCGCAAAAACATGCCGATGTTTTTGGTTGACCTTGCAGTACCACGAGATATCGAATCAGAGGTTAACGAGCTAGGCGATGCCTATCTTTATACCGTTGATGATTTGCAGCATATTGTTCAGAAGAATTTAGAAAACCGCGAGCAAGCAGCAAAAGAAGCGGAAAAGCTCATCGACAAACAAGCTGGCGACTACATGACGTGGAAGCAGTCGCAGCAATCGATAGATTTAGTAAGACAGTATCGCCAAAAAGGTATGGCACAGCGTGACGATATTGTGGAAAAAGCCAAAGCGCAATTAGCGGAAGGTAAAAATGCCGAAACGGTATTAGAAGAAATGGCGTATAAATTAACCAATACGCTATTGCACCCAACAACCTTAGCGTTACGCGAGGCTGCCATGCACGATGACCCGGCATTGAGCCGATGGATGGGACAGGCATTAGATTTATCTGACTTTTCGTCAGACGATAATAAATAAGGTAATAAGAAGCATATGAAAGAGTCGGTAGTTAGGAAACTCGAACACTTAGTCGAGCGTTTCGAAGAAGTTCAGGCGTTGTTAGGCGACCCTGGAGTTATCGGCGATCAGGATAAGTTTCGCAACTTGTCAAAAGAGTTCAGTCAGCTAGAAGATGTAGTGGCAGGCTTTAATGCTTATCAGCAAGCACAAGAAAACTTGGCTTCAGCGCAGGAAATGCTGAATGAAGACGACGCCGAAATGCGCGAGATGGCGCAGGAAGAGATGAAAGATGCCAAGGCGGAAATTGAACGCCTTGAAACTGAACTTCAGGTGCTACTCCTGCCAAAAGATCCTAACGATGATAACAACTGTTTCTTGGAAATTCGCGCTGGTGCGGGTGGTGACGAAGCGGCAATATTTGCAGGTGACTTGTTCCGCATGTACAGCCGTTATGCCGAAAGTCGTGGCTGGCGTGTAGAGTTGGTTAACGCCAATGAAGGTGAGCACGGCGGTTATAAAGAAGTCATTGCGAATGTTAGCGGCGATGGCGTGTACGGCGTATTGAAATTCGAGTCGGGCGGTCACCGCGTACAGCGTGTACCAGAAACCGAATCACAAGGCCGTATCCATACCTCGGCATGTACCGTGGCGGTATTGCCAGAAATTCCAGAGTCGCAGGCAATTGAAATTAATCCTGCAGAGCTTCGTATCGATACCTTCCGTGCATCAGGTGCGGGTGGTCAGCACGTTAACAAAACTGACTCGGCGATTCGTATTACTCACTTGCCAACAGGCTTGGTAGTGGAATGTCAGGACGAGCGTTCACAGCACAAAAACCGTGCGAAAGCGATGTCGGTACTTCAAGCGCGCTTAAATCAGATTGAAGAAGAAAAGCGTGCAGCAGAAGAGGCTTCTACTCGTAAGAGCCTAGTCGGTAGCGGTGACCGCTCTGAGCGAATTCGTACTTATAACTTCCCGCAGGGACGTGTAACCGACCACCGTATCAACCTGACTATTTATCGTTTAGACGAAGTGGTGGAAGGTGACCTTAAGCAGCTTATCGACCCAATTTTGCAAGAGCATCAGGCCGATCTACTGGCCTCTCTGTCTGACGAATAACGCTGTCTTGTTACACAAACTGTTTATAGAAAAACAATGCGCATAGACAACGTCTTAACATGGGCTGCTGAACAACTAGAGGGTGGGGAGTCACCCTCTGTTGATGCAAAAGTCATGTTGGCGAACATTCTAGGTAAGTCACAAACTTATCTATTCACATGGCCTGATAAAACCTTGGATGCCGACCAGAAAGCGCAATTTGAAGCGGATGTGGCCAAGCGTAAACGGGGTGAGCCCGTGGCGTATATTATCGGCAAGCGTGATTTCTGGACCCTGTCACTGTTTACCTCGCCAGATACGTTAATTCCACGATCGGATACCGAAGTGCTGGTTGAGCAAGTGCTTAATTGGGCAAATCAGCAATCCTCTGCATCCTTATCAATCTGTGATTTGGGAACCGGTACTGGCGCCATTGCGTTGGCATTAGCGAGCGAACTGCCAGAAGCATCCGTTACTGGCGTAGACTTTCAAGCGGGGGCGGTGAACCTTGCTACCCGTAATGCCCAAGCTAATAGCATAGCCAATGCGCATTTTGTTCAAAGTGATTGGTTTAGTGCGCTGGCAGGTCAAACCTTCGACATTATTGTTTCAAACCCACCTTATATAGAAGAATCCAGTCCATACCTTAATGAGGGCGACGTGCGTTTTGAACCTAAAACAGCATTAACCTCGGGCAGTGATGGTCTAGACGACATCACACAGATTATTAATAACGCGCCGCAATATCTCAATAAAGGTGCCTTACTTGCATTCGAACACGGCTTTGACCAAGGGGCTGCGGTAAACGCTTTGCTCGTAGATGCGGGATTTGTAGACGTCAAAACTGTTAAAGACTACGGCGACAATGACCGTGTAACGCTAGGACAGTGGCAGTAGTTTTCAACTTTCAAAGAAATTATCTTTCCTGTAGTTATCAAAATTTAATTGCAAACTTGCTAATATTTTGTTTTACATTAGTATCTATTAAGCGGTTGTAAGACCTCAAAAAGCACTAAGTTAAACAATCTCTTACACTACAGGACGTACCAGATGAATGATGACTTTCTTTTCGCAGAAGATGACGATGAAAATGAAGTAGATGATCTGGGTAGCTGGAAAGTACTCATTGTTGATGATGAACCCGAAGTACACGCCGTTACCAAGCTGGCGCTAAATGACTTTAGTTTAAATGGCAAAACCCTTGAGTTTGTTAGTGCCTATAGCGGAGAGGAAGCGAAGGCCATTTTCAAAACCCATGATGATATCGCCGTTGTGTTACTTGATGTTGTTATGGAGACTGATGACGCCGGTCTTAAAGTGGCGGAGTATGTTCGTAACGAATTAGACAATCATTTCACGCGTATTATTTTGCGTACTGGACAACCTGGCCAAGCCCCTGAAAAAGATGTCATCATTAATTACGACATCAACGACTACAAGTCGAAAACCGAACTGACCGCGCAAAAACTCTTTACTGTTATCATTGCAGCGCTCCGCTCATATCGAGATATTATCGTTATCGAAGAAAATAGACGCGGCCTTGAAAAAATTATAGATGCGTCTGTGGATTTATTTTCCTCCCGTTCCCTCGAAAAGTTCATGCAGGGCATCATTCAACAGTTGGCGTCTATTCTGGGCTGTTCAAAGGATGCAGCCTACATTACTACAGCGGTGGCAACCACATCGCGTACTATTAATACCAGCAACAACAAACTGGGTGACGACGAACTATATGTTTTTGCTGGCAACGGTGAGTACGCCAGTAAGGAAGGTGTGCCTTTAAAAGACGCGATTAGCGCACAAGAATATGCCCTGTGCGCAAGAGCCATGCGCGATAAGCAAATTGTTTATGCAGAAGATCACGTTGTGGCTTATTGCAACAGTAAAAGCCACAATGGCGCACTCTTGTACTTGTCAGGATTACCGAGACGAATAGGGGAAAGTGATCGTCATCTGGTAAAACGCTTTTCAGACAGTGTTCAGCTTGCTTTTGACAATGTACTTAAGACCGTTGATGTTGAAGCGACGCAGAAAGAAATAATTGAGCGTTTAGGTCGAGCGTTAGAGCATGAGTCAAATGCATCAAATAATCTCACAAGAATGGTTGAAATGGCGCAACTGTTGGCAGAAAAGGTTGGGCTGAACGAGCAAGACATCCACGCATTACGCCTTGCCGTGCCACTCCATGATATTGGGACGTCTATAGTGCCTAAATCTATTTTGCACAAAACGACGCCGTTAACCGAAGAGGAAGTATTTAAAATACGTCAGCATGCTGAATTTGGTTACCAGATCTTGCGAGATTCAAGCCGGCCCACTATCCAACTTGCAGCAATGTTAGCAAAGCAACATCACGAACGCTGGGATGGAAAGGGATATCCAGACGGGCTTAAAGGCGAAGAAATTGATATAAAAAGCCGTATTGCCACGTTAGTTGATGTGTTTGATGCACTGTTAAACGCAAGGCCGTATAAGCCAGCGTGGACAATTGATAAGGTTGAAGCCGTATTGAAAGAGGAAAGTGGCAAGCACTTCGACCCTGATTTAGTTCAGTGTATGCTAAATGACCTTCCGGCCTTTATGGCAATTCAAGCTCAATTCCCTGACGCATAATGATTTATTTCTCCGTTATTTACGTACTGTAATACGTTACAATAACAGCCTCTAGACAGGCGCCATAATTAAAACGAAGGCAGGTGCTACATGCACCTGTTTTTTTGAGTCTGCTACTCGTATTCTGAGTCTGTTGAATTTTGCATTGCTGTAAAACTAAATCGGCTCAATTAACACCTGTGTTAAAGTAACCAGAAGCAGCCTTACTATCTAATAAGAACAGGAACACATTATGTACATGATGGCTAAACACCTTCACATGACCGCCGTTGGCTTGAGCATATTATTTTTTGTCTTTCGCTTTATATGGAGTCAATTCGACGCTACAGCACTTAGCAAAAAATGGGTTAAAATTCTCCCTCATATCATTGATACCGTGCTATTAGCCAGCGCAATTTGGCTATGCATTATTTTGTCTCAATATCCTTTAGTTAATGCATGGCTCACATTTAAAGTTGTGGGCGTGGTGCTGTACATAGTGTTTGGATTGTTTGCATTGAAAAAAGCCAAAACAGCGTTAGGCAAATGGAGCTTTTTCGTAGCAGCGCTTGTTGTGCTTATGGCAACGGCTATGGTTGCTGTAACCAAACAACCTCTTTTTTAAGATTTAATTGGAAATAGATAATGTCTGAATCTCAACAGATTATTAATGTAGGTAACGTTGACGTTGCCAACCACTTGCCGTTTGTTCTGTTCGGTGGAATGAACGTACTTGAGTCTCGCGATCTCGCTATGCGTATCGCAGAGCATTACGTTGAAGTTACGCAAAAGCTAAATATTCCATACGTTTTTAAAGCCTCGTTTGATAAAGCGAACCGTTCATCTGTGACTTCTTACCGTGGGCCTGGCATGGAAGAAGGGTTGCGTATTTTTGAAGAAATTAAGTCGACCTTTAACGTTCCGCTTATCACTGATGTGCACGAACCGCACCAAGCAGCTCCCGTAGCTGAAGTGGTGGATGTTATTCAACTGCCTGCTTTCTTGGCGCGCCAAACCGACCTTGTGGTTGCAATGGCAAAAACCGGTAGCGTTATCAATGTGAAAAAGCCTCAATTCTTAGCACCGCATGAAATGCGTCACATCATAGGAAAACTAGGCGAAGCGGGGAACGATAAGGTTATTCTTTGTGAGCGTGGTAGCTGCTTTGGATATAACAATTTAGTTGTGGATATGCTTGGCATGGACGCAATGAAAGAATATGCCCCAGTAATATTTGATGCGACTCACGCACTTCAAATGCCGGGTGGCCGTGCGACGTCTGCAGATGGTCGTAGAGCGCAAGCTGCACAGTTGGCCAGAAGCGGTATGGCATTGGGTTTGGCAGGGCTATTTATAGAAGCGCATCCTAACCCTGATGAAGCACTATGTGATGGGCCTTGCGCACTGCCGTTGGCAAAATTAGAGCCTTACTTGCAGCAGATGAAAGCACTAGATGAATTGGTGAAAGGTTTTGACGCGTTAGATACAAGTAATACCTAAGCTAGTATTTGATGGCGTATGCCGGTGCAAGCACCGGCATGCGTATCAGGTGTGTGAGTTGCTTATTCCGCTTCAGAAACGTTTACGCGCTCTTCACCTTTTGTCATTGCTAATAAGTTCTTGTGAAGCTGAACTTGCGTCTCTTCAGCTAAAATCGCTTTAGACTGCTTTTTCACAACAATGTGCGCATCGTTTTCTGGCAGTACTTCGGCCATTTTTACGCTGGTCATTGCTGTGTTGATTAACGATTGTAGATTGATCTTTTCTGGTTGTGCGTTAGCATTTGCAGCAGCGCTTACAAAAGCCATTACAGAAACACTAGCTAAAAGTAATTTTTTCATTTTCACACCTAATAAAAATAATTAAATAATTGTTGATGAATGTTAAAATGTTTAACAAATGTTCATCATAAAATGCTGAAATTAAATGTTCTTTTTTAATTTCGGGTAAATTATAGTCAGTGGGTGGTGAAAAATAAAACGAGTAAAAGTATGGGTTGTCATTAGAAAAACTAATGAATTTGTCATGCTTCGGTCACACTGGATTAAAAACGATATATGCATCGACGTTTACCCCCTCTCAACGCCTTGAAATCGTTTGAAGCGGCTGCTCGCCATTTGAGCTTTACTAAGGCTGCCGATGAGCTGTTTGTTACGCAAGCTGCCGTTAGCCACCAGATAAAAGCGCTTGAAGATTTCTTATCGATGAAGCTATTTCTTCGAAGAAATAGAACCCTGCTTCTAACCGAAGAAGGTCAAGCTTATTTTCTTGAGCTAAAAGATATCTTCAAAAACTTACAAGATGCGACAGAAAGGCTACTTGCGAAGGGCAGTAAAGGTGCTATCACGGTAGCGATGCCGCCCAGCTTTGCGAGCCAATGGCTGGTACCCCGTATTCATAAGTTTAGCTTGGCGCATCCAGACATCGACGTACGCATCAAGGCAGTTGATTTCGATGAAGGCTTCTTAGAAGACGATGTAGACGTTGCGATATATTACGGTAAAGGTCGTTGGGCTGGTCTTCAAGCCGACCAGCTACATCGAGAGTTTCTAACTCCGCTTTGCTCTCCAATGCTTTTTCAAGGCCCCAAACCTTTATCCAGCCTGTCTGACTTAAGGCACCACGTGTTGCTTCACGACTTAAGCCGTACTGCATGGAAAAATTGGTTGAAGCATGTAGGTGTGGTTGGCGTAAACGTTAACCAAGGACCGGTTTTCAGTCACTCCATGCTAGTTTTGCAAGCCGCTGCACTCGGTCAAGGCATTGCGTTGGGTAACACGGTACTTGCAAGACCGGAAATTGAAGCGGGAAGGCTAGTTATGCCGTTTGAAGAACGAGTGGAGAGTCGCGATGCGTTTTATCTCGTGTGTGAGGAATCACAGGCTGAACTCGGTAAAATTGCGGCATTTAGAGACTGGATCTTAGCGCTGGTCGAAGCTGAACAAGAGGACTTGTTGTAATATGACTAAGTTGAACACCATTGCTGAACAGCCTAGTTTTGACATTGAATTGCATGAAGCCGATAAGCCCTTAGCGTGTTTGATACTAGGCCATGGAGCCGGTGCCGGTAAGAAACATGAGTTCATGCAAGACATTGCGAAGGAACTTGTTGCTAGAGGTATATCAACCGTTCTTTTTAACTTTCCCTATATGCAAACCATAAAAGCTACCGGTAAGCGTAGGCCTCCCGATAAAGCCGATAAACTTATGTCACATTTTACTGCGGTGATTGAAACCTGCAGCAAAGATAACAAAGCCTTGCATAACTTGCCTGTGTTCATCGGTGGAAAGTCGATGGGCGGGCGTATGGCGACCATGGTGTACGAAGCGGTGAGCAATGTAAAAGGCGCGATAGCGCTGGGCTATCCGTTTCACCCTCCTGGTAAGCCAGAAAAAACACGAACCGAACATCTGCAAACGGCGTCTAAGCCTTTGCTTATTATTCAGGGTGAACGAGATACCTTTGGTACAAAGAGCGAAGTAGAGGATTACAAAAAGCGCAGCGTATTATCTACAGACATTGAATGCGCCTATTTAGACGACGGCGATCACAGTTTTAAGCCTCGCAAAGCAAGTGGCAAAACGCAGGAAGAACATATTGTTACCGCTGCCACGCTTACCGCTTCTTTTATTGAAGCCCATTTAAATAATTAATGGTTAATTAGAAATCAGAGCGAAAGACTAATTTAATGAAAACTGAAAAACTTAGGTTTGCCACCGTTGCTAAACCTTATCTTATTATTGGCGCATTGCTAGCGGGCCTTTCTGTCGTGCTAGGTGCGTTTGGCGCACATGGTTTAAAAAGCGTCTTAACTGCACAGCAGCTCAACACGTTTGAAATTGGCGTGCGTTATCAAATGTATCACGCATTAGCCTTGCTGATTTTGCCTGCGCTGTCAGGCGTTGTCTCATCGACGTGGGCTAATCGGGTAGCGTTTTGTTTAGTTACCGGTACGGTGTTGTTTAGTGGAAGCTTATACGCGCTAGGAATAAGCGGCATAAAGTGGTTTGGCCCGATAACCCCTCTGGGAGGCCTGTTCTTTATTACTGGGTGGGTGTTGTTAGTGGTTGGACTGATAAAAGGTCATGATTTAAACAAGCAACAAAAAGAAGAGCAGAACACAACTCACCACGCGCCGGGGGCAGGTAATGTCTAACACCAGTATTTTAGGTTATTGCCGACCTGGTTATGAAAACGATACGGCTAACGAGCTTACATCTCGATATGGTGAAGCCCAATGTTATGGCTACCCAGTATCTAAGAAGAACAGTGGCTTTGTACTTTATCATTTATATGATGCCACGCAGCTTGAGCAAACCATTACCCAGTTTGCTGTTCACGACAGTATTTTTCCTCGTCAGCTGGTGGCAGTTTTTGCCACTCTTACCGATATAGAAAAAGAAGACAGAGTAGGGCAAGTGCTTGAAGCCCTAAAAGAGGTAGAAAAACCATTTCAAATTTTTGGCGCCATAGACGTCGAATACCCAGATACAGAAGAAGGTAAAACCCTCGCAAAGTTCTGCCGAAAGTTTACTGTTCCTCTTCGCCAAGCCCTAAGAAAGGCGGGATGGCTCACCGCAAAGGAAAACTTAGGTAAACCAAAGCTACATATTTTCTTTGAGTCATTTGAGATTTGCCATATTGGCTATACATTACCCAGTCATGCTAGTGGCGATCACTTGGGTATTTGCCGGTTAAAGTTCCCAAGTGATGCGCCGAGTCGCTCGACGCTTAAACTTGAAGATGCCTTAGTGAATATGCTGAGCGACAAACAGCAGGCTAAGGTGCTTCGAAGCGGTGGACGTGCCGTAGACCTAGGTGCATGCCCGGGCGGTTGGACATATCAGCTGGTGAAGCGCGGAATGTATGTTGAAGCTATCGACAATGGACTTGTAGCCGATAGTTTAATGAGCACGGGCTTGGTTGAACATCACGCGGCAGACGGGTTTACCTATCGACCACAATTTGGTCGTGTAGATTTGCTGGTATGTGATATGATAGAGCAACCCGATAGGGTAGCTAAATTGATGGGTGATTGGTTAGTTAAGCACTGGGCAACGCACGCAATATTCAATTTAAAGTTACCTATGAAACAACGTTATGAAACTGTAGTTGAAGCCATGACGTTGCTAAGAGGCCGATTAAATGCCTTGGAAGATGCATTTGCGGTGAAGGTGAGGCATCTCTACCACGACAGAGATGAAGTTACAGTAACAATTGTTCGCACTTCAAAAGATGAGGTGTGATTTTGTTATTTTTCAAAAAAGTGTCATTAATTAATAAGTTATTGATACTTAAAGAAAAGAATTAATGGTGGCGCGGATTTTAGCAAACGAATTTAAGGTTTATGCTAAAAAAGGTGTAAATCTGGTATAGAAATCCTTTATAATCCGGCCGTTTTTTTACTCTGAACCAATGAAAGTGAACTAATGTCAGACTTATCTCATTACAGAAACATTGGTATTTTCGCCCACGTAGACGCGGGTAAAACTACCACAACAGAACGTATCTTGAAGCTTACTGGTAAAATCCATAAAACTGGTGAGGTTCACGATGGTGAATCAACAACTGACTTCATGGAGCAGGAAGCTGAGCGTGGTATTACCATCCAGTCAGCGGCAACAACCTGTTTCTGGAAAGATCATCGCATGAACATCATCGATACTCCGGGACACGTTGACTTTACAGTTGAAGTATATCGTTCACTTAAAGTACTAGACGGCGGTATCGGTGTATTCTGTGGTTCTGGCGGTGTTGAGCCTCAGTCAGAAACTAACTGGCGTTATGCTAACGAATCAGAAGTTGCGCGTGTAATCTTCGTAAACAAACTAGACCGTATGGGTGCAGACTTTTACCGTGTAGTTGGCCAAGTTAAGAAAGTACTTGCTGCTAACCCACTAGTAATGACGCTTCCAATCGGTATCGAAGACGAGTTTAAAGGTGTTGTTAACCTTCTAGACATGAAAGCGTACATCTGGGACGATTCAGGTCTTCCTGAAAACTACGAAGTTGTAGATATCCCAGCAGATATGGTTGATAAGGCTAACGAGTACCGTGAGCAACTAATCGAAACTGCTGTTGAGCAAGATGACGACCTAATGATGGCTTACATGGATGGTGAAGAGCCGTCTCTAGAAGACATCAAGCGTTGTATCCGTAAAGGTACTCGTGACCTAGCGTTCTTCCCAACATACTGTGGTTCTGCATTTAAGAACAAAGGTATTCAGCTAGTTCTTGACGCGGTTGTAGACTTCCTTCCGTCTCCAACAGAAGTTGATCCACAAGATCTAACTGACGAAGAAACGGGTGAGCCTACTGGTGAAGTTGCAACAGTATCTGTTGACGAGCCGTTCCGTGCACTTGCGTTCAAAATCATGGACGACCGTTTCGGTGCCCTTACGTTTATCCGTATCTACTCTGGTAAGCTAAACAAAGGCGACACTATTCTTAACAGCGCAACGGGTAAAACTGAGCGTATCGGCCGTATGGTTGAGATGCACGCTGATGAACGTACTGAACTTACTTCAGCACAAGCAGGTGACATCCTAGCTGTTGTTGGTATGAAGAACGTACAAACTGGTCACACACTATGTGATCCTAAGCACCCATGTACACTAGAGCCAATGATCTTCCCTGAGCCAGTAATCTCGATTGCTGTTAAGCCAAAAGACAAAGGCGCTAACGAAAAGATGTCTATCGCTATCGGTAAACTAGTAGCAGAAGACCCATCTTTCCAAGTTGAAACTGACGAAGATTCTGGCGAAACCATCCTTAAAGGTATGGGTGAGCTTCACCTAGATATCAAAGTAGACATCTTGAAGCGTACTTACGGCGTTGAGCTAGAAGTTGGTCAACCTCAAGTTGCTTACCGTGAAACTATCACACAAGCAGTTGAAGACAGCTACACGCACAAGAAGCAGTCTGGTGGTTCTGGTCAATTCGGTAAGATTGATTACCGCATCCGTCCGGGCGAAACTAACTCTGGCTTCAAGTTCACATCTACTGTTGTGGGCGGTAACGTTCCTAAAGAATTCTTCCCTGCAATCGAAAAAGGTTTTGCAGGTATGATGGAAGTAGGTCCTCTAGCGGGCTACCCAGTACTAGACGTTGAAGTTGAGCTATTCGACGGTGGTTTCCACGCAGTTGACTCATCAGCAATCGCGTTCGAAATTGCAGCTAAAGGTGCATTCCGTCAGTCAATGCCAAAAGCAGGTCCTCAAATTCTTGAGCCTGTGATGAAAGTTGACGTGTTCAGCCCAGAAGACAACGTTGGTGACGTAATCGGTGACCTTAACCGTCGTCGTGGTATGATCAAAGACCAAGAAGCTGGCGCTACTGGCGTTCGCATCAAGGCTGACGTACCTCTATCTGAGATGTTTGGTTACATCGGTCACCTACGTACTATTACATCTGGTCGTGGTCAGTTCTCTATGGAATTCAGCCACTACTCAGCATGTCCTCAGAACGTAGCTGACAAAGTAATTGAAGAAGCGAAAGCGCGTAAAGCTGCTAAGTAATTAGCCTTTGCGAACGTAAGCTGACCTTGGGTTAGCTTACGCTTCAAGAAATACTAAAAAGCCGGTCGCATGACCGGCTTTTTTTATGTCGAGTGTCCCATCCTGAAATACGTTTAGTACATCTTATATGGCAGAAACTTACCTGACATAACTACGCTGACACGGTCACCTTTAGGATCGTTTTCGCGCTGTAAATCCATAGAAAAATCAATGGCACTCATGATGCCGTCGCCAAACTCTTCATGAATTAATTCCTTTAATGTAGTGCCATACACACTCACCAATTCATACCAGCGGTAAATAAGCGGGTCGGTAGGGACTTCTGTGGGTAACGAGCCTTTGTAAGGCACGATTTGAAGCCAAGCAATGGCTTCGTCGGAAAGCTCAAGTAACTCACCCACGGCTTCAGCTTGCTGCTTTGTCATGGCCATTTGTCCTAAGCAAGCTGCTGTACTCCATTCTTTTGACTGACCAACAACTTCGGCAATCTGACTCCACTTTATGCCTTTTAAAATTTTGGCTGACTGGATCATGTCGGTAACTTGGGTTCTCGATGTAATCATTTGCATTTCCTTAAAGGGTTAGTTAAACAAAATGAGCGTAACTAGATTGCTGAAAATAAGTGCCAGTATTAGCACCTTGTACACAAAAAGAGGGTGTCGTTTTACTAACGGCTCGTACGCCGTATGTTGTGATGGATTTGGGTAGCGAAGCGAAAAAAGAAACTCAGATAGTGAAGAAAATCGCTTGTCAGGGTTCACATGCAAAGCACGTTTAAGGGCGCTATCAACCCAATTAGGTATTGGCCGATTAGGAGCCAATGCGGTTTGGTATTTTAACTTTTTCTGCTCGGCCAACGTGCGACAGTGAGCGAGCTTTGTGCCATAGGGGTAACGCCCGCACAAGAGATAGTAGGTGAGTACGGCTAAGGAGAACAGATCAGAGCGCTCTGTGCCAACATTTCCTAAAAAGTATTCAGGTGCGGAAAAAAGTGCAGCGCCAGGAATAGGTGTGTCACTAAAGAGGCTTGGGGCATCGGCTAAGGCTGCTGAACCCAAATCTATAATTGTACAGTGCCCTTGTTCGCTAATAATAATATTGTCGGGGCGTATATCCCTATGAACAATGCCCTGACGGTGCATTGCCTGTAAACCTTTACCAACCTGCTCGATTATATTCCTAACTTGCTCTAATGGCGGCGTAGGATTATCAACAGCCCATTGAGCTAGCGTTTGACCTTGAATATATTCACTTACGCTGTAAAAAGCAGAAGGAGGGTACGGTAAACCCAAATCAGTAAACGTTGGGCTTTTAATAACGTGTGCCGAATTAATCCGTCTCGCAAACCAGCTTTCTATTAAAAAACCATTTACCATTTCTGGTGATAGGGTAAAGTCGGTAGCCGGTGTTTTTACAACCACAGGGCTGTTTGTGTGCGTAGCTTCACAAGACGAATTGGTGGCAATAAAAACATGGCTTCGGGCCGACGTATAAAGCTGTCGTTCTAGCTTCAGTCCATCAACATCATCACCCGTCTTAAAGTTTGCGGCAGCAGGCTCTTCGCATACATGTTCATCAGACTGCTGATTTGAGTAATGAATCGCAGCATCAGAAACCTCAGAATTGGTTATAAGTTGGTCGCCCAACGGCCTGTTAAGTTCAGATGAATGAGGTGAAGTTGAAACGCCTGTATACAGTGGGTGTCTGTGATCGTCTAGGCCATCATGGCTAGCTACAAGAACCTTTACGAGAAGTAAGGTGAGGTTGTCATCGCTTCCTCTAGTAAATGCCTCATGTACTACCAACGCAGCTTGGTTTTCAGAAAGCGTATCGGCCTCACTGATTTTCATAAGAATGGTGGGTAGCGAAACAAACTCATAAACCCCGTCGCTACTTATCGAAAACGTGCTCGATGAGTTGAGGGTGAGTGTTGTGTGGTCGATATCTATATGTGCTTGAACGCCTAATGCTTTAGTAAGATAACTCTGCGAAGGCTCACTTTCCGATACTTGACGATGAGGTTTTGTGAGTAAGACAGGCGACTGTGCGTTCTTAGAAATAGCCTGAATTTGACAATCCCCCACATGAAATACATCCATGTGATTGCCTGTTACCACCGCCACTGTTAACGTGCACACATAACCTTTTTCTGGTGTATAGCAGAAGGGACTTCTTTGCGTACGTGTGTAAAGCAGCGCGTTTATCTCTTTAATAATGGTTTCAGCGCGCGTCTTAACCGACCATTGTTCCGGCGCCATATTAAACAGTTTAATAAACTGACTGGTAGCAAAGTCGCTAGCAACTTGGCTAACCGTACTGCTACTTACACCGTCGGCGATAACAAAAACGCTGCTTTGATCTGGGTTATCAGAAACATGAAAAGCGTATGCATCTTGGTTTATCGCTTTAACGCCGGCTGTAGAAAATGAACTTACACTGAGCGTGTTAGCTGGTGGGTTAATTGGGGCGTTTAACGCGGCTCGCTCATTCATGTTTAATTGCTTCTTACCTGCATATTTAATTATGAGCCCAATTAGTTATTTCCAAGGAAACGGATAACGCCATCATGACGTGTCTTGTAGGGACAAGGCATGATGGCTTTAAGATAAGCGCCTTAATTAAATAGGCAGTGATTGCGATGCAGCGGCTTTATCAACAGGGATAGTACGTTTGGGTAGCGTCTTAACGTGGGTGGTGTACAGGGTTAGTCCAGTAAAGGCGAGGCCACCAACAAGATTTCCAAGTGCAGTTGGGATCTCGTTCCAAATGAAGTAGTCCATAACCGAGAAGTCGCCGCCCATAATAAGGCCAAATGGGAAAAGGAACATGTTTACTACTGAGTGCTCAAAACCCATAAAGAAGAACAGCATGATTGGCATCCACATGGCTAGTACTTTTCCGCTAACGTGAGTTGAAATCATTGCACCCACTACGCCTAGCGACACCATCCAGTTACACAACATGCCGCGAATAAAAATGGTGAACCAGCCTGCAACGCCGTGTTCTGCGTAGCCCAATGTACGAGCTTCGCCAATGCTGGCTACCTTAGTCGCGATGGCACCGCCATCCACGTTATATCCCATGGTAAAAATAAACGACATCATAAAGGCCACGGTTAATGCGCCGCCAAAGTTACCTAAAAATACTAATCCCCAATTTCGTAGAATTTGTTTTGGCGTGACGCCAGGTCGCTGTGCAAGCCAAGCGAGTGGGGTAAGTACAAACACGCCGGTTAATAGGTCAAACCCCATAAGGTAGAGCATACAAAAGCCCACTGGGAATAACACTGCGCCAAGAAGAAACACGCCGGTTTGAACGGCAATGGTAACGGCAAAAACAGCGGCAAGGGCCAATATTGCACCTGCCATATAAGCGCGAATTAGAGTATCTCGTGTAGACATATAAATTTTGGCTTCGCCTGCATCTACCATCTTGGTTGCAAACTCAGCGGGGAGAAGATAAGCCATGGTTTCACCTCACGTTGTCGTTATTAATAAGTTGTCATCTGTGTGTTGGCGTTTACTGTTTCAATGCGTTCCAGAAGATCAAAAAAAGGCGTCCGCAGCGCTCTCGTAAGAAAGAACTGGGGACGCCTTTGTCCGAAACTCATGCATTGTGGTAGCTAACAAATAAACCGTCGGTTATGTGTACGCCTTTGTACTCTAAAGCCCGTTGGCAAATAATACTTGTATAAGCGTCTTCGTACTTTTGTTATCCATTTGTACAAAGCTAAAAAAGTGCCAATAACCAAAATGTATGTAAATGCGTTATTTATTGCTTTTAAAAACAATGCTTTGTATAAATTCATGGCTGTGTTGATAGACGCTTGCGCCAAGGCACTATTAATTAGTCTGCACTAAAAAGGGGGGAGTGTGAGTGTTTAAGGTGCAACCGGTTTAACCATTTCCTACTTTAATGCCTGTTTTAACATTTTTAACTGACGCTTCATGGTTGGATAAACTTTTGTCTCTTGTGTTCGGTGTGCGTATTTTTCATGTTCAAATAGTTCACACAGAAGTGTTAGTGCCTTGGTAGCATCTTCGTTTATCAAAGGGTTAACTTCACTCATAAAGGCGGACAAGGTTTTATTCCCTCTTTCTTTTCCTGTTTTAGCTTCAACGCATTTTATTGCGTTTAGTAAAACTCTGTGTGAGGGCGACAGTGTGTTGCGATGCGTTTTGGGTAAAAAATAAAGTGCTAAAATAAGCCCAATTAGGCCAATGGCGGAAAGAAATACAACTCGCATTTTTTGCGGCGTTAGCGAGCCTAGTAATTCTTCAAGCATGTTGGTTTGCGCAGTATTGTCAAAGCCCAGTACCCATTTACTCCACGAGTAATCGAGCTGTTGAAACCAGCTTTGTAATGTTGCAAAAATAGCAGCGTTGCTAAGGTCGCCCAAAATACTGGCTTTACGAGACTCCCCAAGCTCTTCCAGCGCACGTTCAAGCCCGAAGGTTAAGCGTGACGGTGCCACCATACTCGTTGGGTCGTGTCGAATCCATATACCATCAATAAATGCTTCCACCCACGCATGTGCATCGTACTGCCTAATTTGAAGCACATTGTCATTAAGTGCGCTTCCGCCCTGGTAGCCTGTCACCATTCTTGCCGGTACCCCTGCGGCGCGAAGCACATAAACCATGGCGCCTGCGTAATGGGCACAAAAACCTGAGCGTTCTTCAAATAAAAAACGATCGATGGGGTCGGTAGGCATGGCGTTCGGCGATAGGGTGTAGCGGAAGCCCCCTTGATTAAATTCACGCATTATTGCGCTAACTATTTGCTGTGCGCTTGAGTATTGTTTGGCAAGTGTCTGTCCCCATGCCCTGGCTTGAGGGTTGCCATTCATGGAAACCTGAAGGTTTAGTTGCGATTCAAAATTTCCTATTCCGCTAGTGATTTGAGCAGTTGGATAGTAGCGCAGATAAAACGCTTTTTTACTGGATATTGGGCTATTCGCCCTTAACGTAAAATCAAAAAGACTTCTTACGAAAATACTGTTCTCGCGGTTGTTGGGTGTCGAAGGCGCTAACGCAAACAGCCACGTTTGCTGTGTGGGTTCCACGATCAATTCATAACTTATCACTTGAGGCGTATTTTCCTCGGCCAGAGCTGACAAGGGTATTGGCTTGCCCATGTAAGCTAACTGCTGCTCTGCCTGTTTGCGCTTGTCGCTAATAGACCAGGTTTTCCCGTCAAAATGTTCTAAGGTCATAGCGCGCCAATACCTGGACGGTGCAACAGGGACTGCTTCTGCGTTTTCAAATGTGGCGCTGAAAGCCAATTCAGATGAACTTGCAAGTGACGCAATATCACCAGGCGTCACCGTGTCAGAAAGCCCGGTTTCAGTCGACTTTGACGTGGGCATCTGCCAAAGCGGAGGGAGTTGGGGAAGCAGTAAAAACAGTAGCAGCGCGATAGGGAAAGCTTGGACAATAAGCACGGTCACGAATTTAATGCTTTTTGATTTGGGTATTCCTGCACCGTGATAAATGGCAGTCGCGAATAGCAGCAGGGCCAGTATTCCTGTATAGCCAATCCACGCAAATACGCTTAGAGACGAGATAAATCCGCAGCCGATCAAGAACAAACAGGTACATACAATTAAGTGAAAATCTCGTTTTTTCTCAACCAGCATGATTTTGAGCGCGCACGCGACGGTCAATAGGTTGATCATGCTATCAAGCAATCCTACTGAGAAGCCAAACCACGATAATGCGAACACTGCCAATATCGCTAGTAGATTAACCGTGCGTGATGTGGGCAAACTATTTAACGCACTAAGGCCTGCGGCCCTCACTATCACAGCACATCCACCTAGCATAATTACCCATGTCATAAGCGGCGCGGTGAGAGTGAAAAGAATAAAAGAGAATGCTATGCAGAGCATAAGCACAGCCACGGACGTTGGTTGGCTAAACACGCTTTTAACAACGGTTAATTGTGATAAACGGCTTAAAATAGCGGAGTTCATTTCGTTGACCTCGCTCTTTCATTCTTTATGGAAGATATTGAGACCGTTTTATTTGAGGTTGAAGAAGCTTGTGATGAATGCGAATTCAAACAAGCAAGTGCACTAAGACATTCGTGCCTATGTTTTACCCCGTGAGCAGGGGCAATGTTAAGCCCTTTGTACTGTATTCCAAATACCCGGTCTGCGCCTGTCCAAGACAATGTTGCATAGGTAAGCGCCGACACGGCAGTTTCCACATCTATGTTTGAGGGAACTGAAAGTACAAAACTGTCGCATTGCAAGGAGGTAAAGGATTTCGAAACCCAATTTCCGTTTTTCGCCACATGCTTCCACGATACGCGATTAAGCGGCTGTCCAACTTCGTAATCGTTTAATGCGTAGAAGTCCTCGTTACTTGTAAGGTCGTTAACCTGACTGACGCTATCCGACTCATTAGAACTCGCTACCTTATTAACAGTGACCGGACCTTCTTGAGGTTTTGCATAGACAGTAACCTGTTGGTCAAAATCGAGGTGGGTCCAGCATTTGTATAATCCCAACGGAAAATCGCATGCAATGGTTAGTCTGCCCAGTGCAAATCGCCCCCGTACTGGTATTGGAAGAGGCACGCTGAGGGTTTGCGTTTGTCTTGTATCCGTAACTTCATTGTCGTTTAAAGAAAAGCTGTACGTCTGCTGATCCACTGAGGTGTCTTGATTGCTTGCATGAACAGCGGTTTCAATGGGGCGCGCTGTATTTAGCCACTTTATTGCTAATACACCATTGCACGTTTTCGTTGGCGCTGCCGCGTGAGGGATAACCTGAAGCTGCAATTCACCCTGTAAGTTACAGTGAAATGGACTGGGGGGCGTCGCTTTAAGCGCTAAACGCGCAAAGTTTTGATGAGTGTAAAACAGCGTTAATAGCATAATGCTTAAGCACAAATAGCTAAGCAGCAACATCAAGTTGTTTTGGTAGTTAGTGCCAAGTAAAAACAAACACAGCGATAGAATAATAAAAGACCAACCGAATCCGCTCGGCAATATAAAAATACTGTTTAAGTTGAGGTGATGTTCGTGAGAAGCCGGAACTCGCCTGTCTAACCACTTTAATAGCCTACGTTGTAGGTAATTCGAAAGTGAAGCTGGCATTCTACGCACCTTTAGCGCTCCGAAAATTCATGAATGCTAGGCTGCCAGTGGGTCAATACTATCGAGTAATTTCTGGCTCAGTTTTTCACCGTCAAAAGCATGGGTTTGCTGCCCTTGTGCCAACTGATGTGAAGACAATGTTAGCCTATGAGCGGTAATGGCCACGAAGACGGCCTGTACATCTTCGGGAGTAACATATGATTTTCCGGAAACAAACGCCCAAGCTTTGGCACCTTGTAGTATCGCTCTACTCGCTCGTGGCGATAGGGGGTTAGGGTAATCATTACTTTCTCGACTTTCACTCACCAATCTTAGAATGTAATGAATAATGGCATCGCTGGTATGAATAGTGGCTACCTCTCGTTGCATCTCGCGCAAATTCTCCTCATTTAGTATTTGTGCAAGCGGTGCTGATGCATCCTGTTGCAATAGCATGGCTTTTTCTGCTTCCCACGCTGGATAGCCCAAAGAGATACGCATAAAGAAACGGTCGAGTTGGGACTCTGGCAAGGGATAAGTGCCCGATTGATAGCTTGGGTTTTGTGTAGCAATAACAAAAAATGGAGAGGGTAGCGCGTGGGTTACACCATCTATACTTACTTGTCGCTCTTCCATCGCTTCTAACAGGGCGCTTTGTGTTTTGGGGCTGGCTCTGTTTAGCTCGTCCGCTAACACCACTTGGCTAAAAATAGGGCCGTGTCTAAACGAAAAGCGCTTTGCCTCGTCTTGTTCATTACTATGAAAAATGTTTACGCCCAACATATCTGATGGGAGTAAGTCAGAAGTAAATTGAATGCGAGAATATTGTAGGCCAAAAACTTGGGAAAGCGCATGAGAAAGGGTGGTTTTACCCATTCCTGGTAAGTCTTCAATTAATAAGTGGCCATTGGCAAGTAAACAAGTTATTGCGAGTTTTAATTGGTGATCTTTACCAATAATTTTCTGACTAAGAGCCCGCTGTACGTTAATGATATCTTGGCGCATATGATTGTCACTTAAGTTTAAAGTTACTCTGTCACACTACGTATTAAACAGTGAGAAAGCGATTAAGGCTTTTCTAAGGATGTTGCGCAATGATGTTTAAGTTCATGTCTGAGTTCATGTTCTAGCTTACATGTTTAGCGAACGGTAACGAGTGCCGACAATGCGGTGTTTCGAAGGTCACTACTTCTTAATAATAGCAACGATAGTGAAAGGCTTTCTATTGAATTACCTGTTAAATTTTATACGCAGGTATATCAGCGACTTGATGGTTCGTTGCGTTGTTTCTTCTATGTTCTTAATGTTGTTAAGGCGACGTCTATTTTTGAAAAAGTAAAAACGGCTTACATGGACTATATCGACAGTAAATACGACGGAACGGGAAGCAGTAAAACGTCACTTTCTTATCTTATTAGCATAGATTCCCGCAAAACATCTGTTATTAAGTGCTGCGTAGTTTATCTGTGTTGTCTATAATGGTGCCTCTTAAAAAGGAAGTAGTTATGAAAAGCATTGAAATAGATGACGATTTATATGCCTTCATCGCCAGCCAAACGAAGCATATTGGTGAGAGTGCATCACAAATTTTAAGACGTTTACTTTTGCCTGAAGACGGTGCCGTGTCCCATGGTGTCCAGCATGGTGGGGCTTCATCTACATCTGTAAAAACAAGCGAACTAAAAAGTACAGACGTTGTAGAAACCGCAGATAACGCAAGTGAGTCAACACCCGAAGTTGAAACTCAAGAAGCGACTAAAGTACAAACCAAAGCGCCTACTAAAGCGACAGCCAGTTCAGCAGTTAAAGCTGAGCCAAAGGCTGCAGCGAAGAAAGCTTCAGCTAAAGCAACGGCAGCAAAAGCGCCTGCGAACTCAAGGGCAGCTAAAAAGGTTTCGGAAGTTTCTTCAGTAACGCCAGCAACAGAAGCTCACTCGAAAAGAGACATTCTTGAAGCGGTGTCAAAAGATGCATTAGGCACATTTACCAAGCGCGTTGATCAATTCCTGTTTGTTTTAAGTGCAGCGCACAAGCTTAATGCAGAAAACTTTACTCGTGTTGAAAGTATAAAAGGTAAAAACCGTACGTACTTTGCGACAAGTAAGGCGGCATTGTTGGAAAACGGCAGCAGTACTAATCCTAAAGCTATCCCTGATAGCCCGTTCTGGGTGGTAACAAATAACAATACTGCCAAGAAAACGAATATGCTGGAACAAGTTTTGCGTAACTTAGGCTATCAACCCGATGTTATTGAAACCGTGATTGCGCGTTTCTCTTCAGAAGGTAAATAGCAAGCCAAGGTATAGAACAACGAAACTTCTAAATAAGGATTTTTTTCATGGCATTACATCCGCAGGCTGGACAGCATGCAGCAAAAGAGCAACTCATTAACGTAGCGCAGTTAGTGAGCCAGTATTACAGCTATAAACCGGATATGAATGACCCGGGTCAAGCGGTCTCTTTTGGCACGTCAGGTCACAGAGGTACAGCTTCCAACGCTACGTTTACCGATACCCACATCAGTGCAATTTGCCAAGCATTGGTAGAGTATCGTAAACAAGAAGGTATCGACGGTCCGCTGTTCGTTGGTAAAGATACCCACGCGTTATCTGAGCCTGCCATGATTACCGCTATCGAAGTTTTGTGTGCAAACGGTGTCAATGTTGTGGTGCAGCGCGCAGACAATGAAAGCATGGGCTATACGCCGACACCTGTTATTTCACGTACTATTATTCGCTACAATCGCGCAGGTAACACCGACAAGGCAGATGGTATCGTCATTACGCCTTCTCATAACCCTCCTTCAGACGGTGGATTTAAGTACAACCCGCCTCACGGTGGGCCTGCCGATAGTAATGTAACCAAACAAATTCAAGAACGCGCGAATGAACTAATTGCCGATGGCAATAAAAACGTTAAGCGCATTGATATTCGTCAAGCTACCGCGCGCAAATTGGTTCGTGAAGAAGACTTCATGGAACCTTACATTGAAGACCTTGCAAGCGTTATCGACATGGAAGCGATTGCAAAAGCTAACTTGAAGTTAGGTACTGACCCATTAGGTGGTGCAGGCATAGGTTATTGGTCGCGAATTGCAGATAAATATGGCTTGGACATTACCGTTGTTAACGACGCGGTTGACCCACAGTTTGGTTTTATGCGCCGCGACAAAGACGGTAAGCTTCGCATGGATTGTTCGTCTGCCTATGCGATGGCAGGGCTTATCGAGCTGAAAGATAACTTTGACTTAGCTTGGGGCAATGATCCTGACTTCGATCGTCACGGTATTGTGTGCAAAAGCGCGGGCCTAATGAACCCAAACCATTATTTGGCCGTGGCTATTAACTACCTTTATACCCACCGTCCAGAATGGCCTAGCGATCTAAATATCGGTAAAACACTGGTGTCTAGCAGTATGATTGACCGCGTAGCCAACAGTTTAGGTAAACCTTTGGCTGAAATGCCGGTAGGCTTTAAATGGTTTGTTGATGGTTTATCAAACAGCACTATTGGTTTTGCGGGTGAAGAAAGTGCTGGTGGAATTTTCCTTGAACGCAATGGAAGCACGTGGGCGACAGACAAAGACGGCTTTATTCTTTGTTTGCTGGCAGCTGAAATCCTAGCCATCACAGGCAAAGATCCTGGCGAGCACTACAAAGCGCTAACGGAAAAATTTGCAGCGCCGGTTTACAGCCGTGTTGACGTGGCAGCAACCCTTGAACAAAAGCAAAAGCTTTCGGCGATGGATGCATCTGTCGTCACTAGCGATACGTTGGCGGGCGAGCCTATCACTGCCGTTCAAACCCATGCGCCAGGTAATAACGCGGCAATTGGTGGCGTTAAAGTATCGACAGAAAATGGCTGGTTCGCAGCGCGTCCTTCTGGCACCGAACAAATTTATAAAATCTATGCGGAAAGCTTTAACGGTGAAAGCCACTTACAGGATCTAATTGCTGAAGCCGAAGCCTTAGTCGGAAAAATAATTAAATAAGTGCAAAAATAAATCACTTTAAATTCCTTTTTGTAAATTAATTGTTAAAAATCGCATGAGTGCATACGAATTCATGCGATTTTTTGTTATTTTAACAAAATTATTACAACATAATCGTTTAAGCGCTGCTATATTGCTGTCATATTCTGAAGTTATTCTGTAATTAAATTACGTTTTCGGTGTGTAAACACCGCTTCTACTTAAGAGTGAGACGCAAAATGAACGCAAAAGCGACCAAGACGCAACCCTCTCCAGTGATCGATAAGGCTGCATTCAAAGCAGCGGTTATTAAACACTTACACTGCACGCTAGGCACCGACGAAAACAAAGCAAACAATCACGCTTGGTGGAAAGCAACGTGCGCTGCAATTCAAGAACAAGTACTTGAAGGGTTGCGCAAAACCCAGAAAAGTCATTACCTGAACGACACCCGCGCCGTTCATTACTTTTCTGCTGAATTCCTAATGGGCCGTTTGCTTTCAAACAACCTGCAAAACTTTGGCTTATTCGATGTGGCTAGTGGCGCGTTGAAAGAGCTAGGTGTTGAAATTTCAGACATTCTTGAAGAAGAGCCTGATATGGCGCTAGGTAATGGTGGCCTTGGCCGACTAGCGGCTTGCTTCATCGACTCACTGGCGACAATGGAATTACCTGCAATAGGTTATGGTATTCATTACGAGCACGGTTTGTTCCGCCAAGAAATTAAAAGCGGTGCGCAAATCGAGCGTCCAGATAGCTGGCGTGACTACGGTAATCCATGGGAAATTTGCCGTCCAGAATCTATTCAAGAAGTATCGCTTTACGGCTATGTAGAGACTAAATACGGCGACAACGGACGAGTGCTAAAAGAATGGCACCCTGGCTCAATTGTTAAAGGTGTGCCGTGGGACATTCCGGTTGTAGGCTACGAAGGTAAAACCGTAAACGTATTGCGGTTGTGGCAGTCAGAAGCGTCTGACTACTTCAATTGGGACGTGTTCAATGCGGGTGGTTATGTTGATGCACAACGTGAAAATGTATCAGCTGAAACTATTTCAAAAGTACTTTATCCAAACGATGAGACCGAAGCGGGTAAAGAGCTTCGCCTTATTCAGCAGTACTTCTTCTGCTCGTGCTCGCTTAAAGACATTATCCGTCGTTACAAGCGTGCTCATGGTGACGATTGGAGCCGTTTCGCCGATCAGGTTGTTATTCAGCTAAACGACACGCACCCAGCTATTTCTATACCAGAGCTAATGCGCATTCTTGTTGACCGCGCAGAGCTTGGCTGGGATGAAGCGTGGGGGATTTGTACAAAAGTATTTGCATATACCAACCACACCTTGCTGCCAGAGGCACTTGAAAAGTGGCCTGCGCGCATGATTGAGAAGATCCTTCCTCGTCATCTAGAAATCATTTATGAAATTAACCACCGCTTTATGGCAGAGGTTGATAAGAAGTGGCCTGGCGACAATGCCATGAAAGCTAAGCTTTCAATCATTGAAGAAGGTAACGAGAAGATGGTTCGTATGGGCCACCTGTCGGTAATCGGTTCATTTGCCGTTAACGGTGTGGCAGAAATGCACTCTCGTCTTGTTAAGTCGTCTCTGTTCCCAGAGTTCGATGAACTGTATCCAGGTAAGCTAACTAACGTAACCAACGGTATTACACCACGCCGCTGGTTGAAAGCGTGTAACCCAGCGCTGTCTAAGCTAATCGATAAAAAGATTGGTGAAGACTGGCCGCGCGACTTAGACAAACTGCAAGGGTTAGCTAAATTTGCGAGCAATAAAACGTTTCAGAAGCAGTTCATGAAAGTGAAGCTTGAGAACAAAGAGTTGCTAGCAGAGGAAATTCGCAAGTCACTTGATATAGAAGTAGACGTTAACGCCATTTTCGATGTGCAGATTAAGCGTTTGCACGAGTATAAGCGTCAACACTTAGCGCTTCTGAATATTATGGCGCTGTACCGTCGTATTCTAGAAAACCCTGATTACGATATGCACCCGCGTGTATTTGTGTTTGGTGCTAAAGCGGCACCGGGCTACAAGCTTGCGAAAGATATTATCTTCGCTATTAACAAGGTAGCGGATAAGATCAACAACGATCCGCGCGTAAATAACAAGATTAAAGTAGCATTCTTACCAAACTACCGTGTATCACTCGCTGAAAAAATGATTCCAGCGGCAGACGTATCTGAGCAAATCAGTACGGCAGGTAAAGAGGCATCAGGAACCGGTAATATGAAGCTTGCGCTGAACGGTGCGGTAACTATTGGTACACTTGATGGTGCAAACGTTGAAATTGCTGAAGAAGTGGGCGATGACAACATCTTTATCTTCGGACTTACAGTAGAAGAAGTGAACGAGCTTAAAGCGAATGGCTATAACCCACATGACTACTACTATAAAGATCCAGAAATTAAAGCTGTGCTGGATTGGTTAGAAACGGATTACTTTACGCCAGGTAAACCAGGTGCATTGGTGTCAATTAAGCAAAGCTTACTTGATAACGGTGACCCGTACATGGTGCTTGCAGATTTCCGTGCTTATTCTGATGCACAAATTGCAGTTGATGCTGCATACCGCGACAAAGAGCGTTGGGCAGAAATGGCCATCATCAATACAGCGAAGATGGGTAAATTTACCTCAGATCGTTCAATTCGTGACTACGTAGAACGCGTTTGGAAACTTTCACCGTGTAAGATTGAAAGCTAATCGCAGAACCGTAAAGAAATAGCCCGGCAGTGGTACACTCGCCGGGTTTTTTATTACCCTCTAAATACTTCTTCATTGTTTCGTATCGGGTTCAAAATACGGCACAGTTTGTTCTTAACGTCACCAGAAATAAGTACTACAGCCATGTTTTTTGTCCAATATTAGGCTAATGTTGTACAAAAGTATAAGACGGTATACAAAATAATACGTTACTGTCGTTGCGCCTTTCGTAGCGCCATGGTTTTATATAACTAGTTGTTTTTAGTACCTCGAAGCGTAAAGCTCAAGGAAAACATCATGAGCCAACACACATCACTGGCAACCATTCCCAATCGCTATGCGTTTATCGATAGCATTTCGAAGCAAGCGTCTCGCAGTGCTTCTATTTCATTGATGCTGGTCGATGTAGTGCGTTTTTCTGATGTGACAACCAGTCTGGGCATTCATGTAGGCGATCGCTTTTTACTTGAAATAGCCAACCGCATCCAACTCCTATTTGGAACTGCGGTATCGATTGGCCGTATCAGTGGTGATGTTTTTGGCATCGTTTTTCCTAATGAAAGTAATGAAACCGTAATGCGACAAATGTTCGAACGCTTAGTCGAGCATTTCAAAACGCCTATGCATTATGATGGTACGGCTTTTATTGCAGACTTTAACGTAGGTGTGGTGTGCAGTATTAAGAATGACTTTGATATCACTTCCTTTGTTTCCCGAGCGGAAACGGCTTTAAAACAAGCAAAAGAAAACAAATACGAAAATTACTTCGCGTTGACTAAGTCAGACAAAACCGACACGGGCAGAAGTTTGGCGCTAAAAGCAGATTTAAAACGTGCATTAGCACAAAATGAACTCGAGCTTTACTATCAACCAAAAGTCGATCTGACAACGCTAGAAGTAGTGGGGGCTGAGTGCTTACTTCGCTGGAATCACCCTCTTGATGGCGTCTTATTTCCAGGTCCGCTAATCGAAGCGGCCGAGTCGTATAATATGATGAGCGAACTGGGCTACTGGACGCTTGAGCAAGCCTTTAGGGCGCTCTCGGAATTGGACCTAATGAAGCGGTCTTTAATGCTGTCTGTGAATATTTCTCCCACACAGTTGTACGACAACCAGTTAGTCCCAACACTGACGATGCTGAGTCGTACGTATTCAATGCCGCTTTCGTTAATCGAGTTGGAGCTTACCGAGGACGTGGCGCTGTCTAATTCATTAATGGTGAAAAAGCAGTTAGATGAGCTGCGAAGCTTAGGCGTATCTATTTCTGTAGATGATTTTGGTAAAGGGTATTCAAATCTTGCTTATATTCGAGATCTGGATTTGGATGCGCTGAAAATCGATAAGTCCTTTGTGATGGAACTTGAAGCTCACCCTGTTAATCGCGCCATTATCGAAGCGGCGAAAGTGATAGGGCATGCAAAAGAGTGCTGTGTAGTCGCCGAGGGCGTAGAAACCGTAGAGCAGCTTCACATACTCAGAGAAATAGGGGTGACACAAGGGCAGGGATACCTGTTCTCTCGCGCCATTCCATTCGATGATTTCGTACAGCTTACCCAACAAGAGATAATTATCGGCAACTCGCCTAGACGCGCTCAAGCGTAGTATCTGAAAGTGCGGCAATCTGTAGTTCCGTTGTTCAATGCTTACAGCTACTGGGAATTAAACAGTGAGATAACGTGATTTTGAAGGCCTGTCTGGGTACACTGGAAGCATTCGAGATTAGACAACGTAGACAAAGCTCACACTTATGCAAGAACTTATCGAAAGCGGCCAATTTTTAACACTTTCTCGCCGTAATTCCGCATTATTTGAACGCTCTCATCAATTTACATTAGCTAATGGTACGCTCGTCCATATTACCGCACCTGGCATTATCAGTTTTTCAGTACAGCCAACCTCTAAGCCTAATAAACGCATTGTTTTATCGTGTGGTGTGCACGGTAATGAAACCGCACCTATCGAAATCTGTGATGATTTGGTTAAGGGGATCCTTACAGGGAACATAACGCTGGCACATGATGTTTTGTTCTTATTTGGCAACCTGCCAGCGATGGATATTGCAGAGCGTTTCGTTGAAGAGAACATGAACCGCTTGTTTAGCGGTGCACACTCGAAGGGCGAAGGTTTAGTGAACGCAGAGCGCGTTCGTGCTAAACAGCTCGAAGATGCTGTGGCGTCTTTCTTCGAAGCGGGTGAGGGCACCCGATATCACTACGACCTACACACAGCAATTCGCGCCTCTAAAAATGAAAAGTTTGCGGTATATCCTTATCTTCATGACAGAATACACAGCAAAGGGCAGCTGGCATTTCTTGCCGCGTGTGGTGTGAAAACCATATTACTGTCGGAAAGCTCGACAACCACCTTTAGCTATTTCTCGTCATATCAATACAACGCGCACGCGTTTACGGTTGAACTTGGCAAGGTGCGTCCATTCGGGCAAAACGATATGCGTCGATTTGAAGATGCGAAACAAGCGATAACGCAGTTAATTACTCAAACCGAGTACGCGCCTACGGTTGATATGGATGACCTTGATATTTATCGCGTGAACCAAGTTATAAACCGAAACGAAGAACAGTTTACGCTTCATTTCGATGACGATACGCCAAACTTCACTGACTACCCTAAAGGCACGGTATTGGCTTCTGAACCGGGTAAAGAGTACATAGCAGAGCAGGACGGCGAAGCCATTGTTTTCCCGAATGCAAAAGTGGCCATTGGACAACGCGCCTTATTAACCGTTGTGCCTACTACGTTGGATAAGCTAGATGTTTAATCTTGATAGCCGTTTACACAATGATACATTTTTTGTCTGTGATCTCTCGCTGTGTCGTGTACTGTTAATGAACGATAGTCAGTTTCCGTGGCTTATTTTAGTGCCGATGAAAAATGATATTGCGGAAATTATCGATTTGTCAGAAGAAGAGCAGATTACTTTACTTAAAGAGTCTGCATTGGCATCAAAAGCCATGCAGTCCTTGTTTTCACCGCTTAAACTTAACGTGGCAGCACTAGGCAATGTGGTAAGGCAGCTTCATGTTCATCACGTCGCACGTTTTGAAAATGATTGTGCGTGGCCAAAACCTGTGTGGGGCAACCAGCCAGCAGTGGCGTATAACACAAACGATGCTCAGGCACTTGTTAAGTCTGTTAAGCAGTGGTTCGAAAACAACAGCTAGAGGGCGCACGCCCTTAATAGCGCAAAATAAACAGTTCACATTAAAAGGAGTTATGCATGATAGTTTCAACTACCCCAACGCTTGAAGGGCATAAAATTGAAGCTTATTACGGTATTGTTGTGGGCGAGGCCGTGATGGGCGCAAACGTATTTAAAGATCTTTTCGCCTCTATTCGCGATATCGTTGGCGGCCGTTCTGGGTCGTATGAAGAAGAGTTAACCACCGCACGTAAGTTAGCGTTTACTGAGCTTGAGCATGAAGCCAGAAGCATGGGCGCAAATGCTGTGGTTGGCATCGATTTAGACTATCAAGTGATTGGCGATAAAGGCAGTATGCTTATGGTGAGCATTAGCGGTACCGCAGTGAAAACAACCCCTTTATAAGATTATGAAGGGCGTATGCTTTGGTGAATTAACGTTTATCAATTAAGTGCCGATTAAAATAGCGATAAGCAAAAAGCGACACAATCCAATTAAAAAAGGGCAGCGTAAGCGTTTCAAAAAGCTTTGCTGCCCTTTTCTATCTGTAAGACTAGGCTTTATTTGGCCGTATTTTCTATTGCTTGCTCTTCAACAGCATCAGCATCAATGGCAATCGTATCTACGATCACTGCGCATGCTGCATCACCCGTAATATTTAGCGCTGTGCGGATCATGTCGAAAATTCTGTCCAAGGCAAATAGCAGGGGTAAACCTTCAATGGGAATGCCGGCAGCAAGCAACACCGCAACGACCAAGAATGATGGCCCAGGAACGCCCGCTTGACCAACCGCGCCAAGGGTAGACGTTAGGATGATGGCAACATATGCACCCATTGATAAATCTATATTGAAAAGCTGCGCAAAAAACACCGCTACCAAGCCATAATAAATGGCATTTCCGCTCATGTTGATGGTGGCGCCTAACGGCAGTACAAAAGATGCCGTTGCGTTTCTTACACCTAGCTCATTCTCTACTGTATTCATAGTAACCGGCAGTGTCGCCATGGATGACGCGGTTGAAAGAGCAACCGCCTGAGGCTTTTTCATGGCGACGAGAAATGATTTAGCCGACGTTTTTGTAAAAAGCTGGACCAAAAGGGGGTAAACCACAAAACCAAACACTAAAATTGCCGCAGTAAACACCAAGAAGAGTTTGAATACCACCATGAGCGCGGCAAAACCAAATGTTCCTACGGCCTCTGCCATTAAACCAAATACGCCGATAGGCGCGATTTTCATCACACAGTTGATCATCCACACCATGGCATCAACGATAGTGTTCACGCCATTTAAAATAGGCTCGCGGTTCTTTTTAGGTTGTTTGGAAAGGGCGAGGCCAAAGAATAAGCAAAACACCAGAATTTGAAGAATGTTCGCGTTGGTTAACGAGGCAAATACGTTAGTGGGGATCATACCCGTAACGGTAGCCCAAAATGAAGGTAACTCACCTTTAGAGGCGTATTCACCAGAGAACATACCTTCCACCGCTGAAACGTCGATACCTATTCCTGGCTTAAACACTTCACCCATAATGAGGGCCAGTGTTACGGCAAGTGCTGACGTTAACGCAAAATAAGCAAGGGTAGATAGCCCCACTTTTCCTGCATTAGTGCTGTTGCCAAGCCCCGCAGCGCCAGAGATAAGCGCCACTGCCACCAGTGGAATTACCAGCATTTTAATTAAATTGATAAAAATGGCACCCAGTGGTGCGAACATTTCAGCGCTTTCACCCATAAAGGCACCAACTGCGGTACCAATAATCATGGCAATGACAACTTGTACGCCGATATTGCCCAGTAAGGATTGTTTTTTAGACACGTCTAGAACCTCTTAGAGTGTGTTTAAATGCGAAAAGTGATTTGTGAATGAATAATTGAGAGCCCTAATACTGATGTGCCTGCGTCGGCACAAACAATGGGTACAAGCTTTTGATTATAAAAGCCTCTAATTATAAAAGCTTTACTTAGGCTTCGATTAAAATGCCGCGACAGACTCTATCAGAATAGGGTTATTTCATTGGGGTGTTGCTGTCTTTATCTTGGTCTTTAACGGATGTATTCGCGCTTTCACTGTCCTTGTTTGAATCGTCGTCACTATCATCATAAGGTTTAGAAGGTGTCGGAAATTTAAATCTAGCACTGTATTTAAGCAGCGTGATATTCCCAATCACAACGCCCAACACTAAAACAATAATGATAATGACCCAGGTAGTACTCATAAAAATTCCGTAGGCTACAGCCCTTTGTTCAATACGTAGCGATTATACAAGCTAGGTAGCTGTGGCAAAATACATGTTTTGCCTTCTATATCGCTTTGTTCGATGGCTTTCGTAAAGCCATCTAAGTGCCTGGCATTTTCGAAAGCACACGCTGTGTTTCGAAAGCTTAAATGCCATGGCTCTACTGCGACGCCACCCCTATTAACAGAAAAAGGACGATAAAAGCCAAACTGTTCCATATTGTCAGCTAGCCAACATGAAAGGGCATGGCACGGTCCGCCAGAAAGGTATTCGCTTTCGACAAGATTAAACTTGCCCCCCCAGTTATGCACGGCAGCTCTGTCGTACACATCGATGTCAGTGCCCCAGTGGTGGCGACTGCCGCCGGGAAGTGCTGACCATGTCAAAATAGCATGAAGCTTTTCATTATCGCTTAGTGCCTCGAATGGCAGTTCATCACCGTTGGTATCAAGAAGCTGTGCTTGACCTGCCCATTTGCGGTTAAAAATGGCAGTTTGTCTGTCAAAATCACGAAAGCTACTGACCAACTGTAAGTCTATACCGTCTTTTTGCGCAGCATCTTGCATGGCAAGAAACGGCGATATCACGTCGCGATGCAGTCTATGGCCGTTGCCAGCATCAACGAGATAGTCGTTGTGCTGGCCTAACCACGCTTTTTCTGGCACTTGATTCATAACCATCAATAGCGGCTATTTAGCCAGCAAGCGTTCTAAGATACCGAAGTACATATCAGCAAGCTGTTCAAGATCAGACATTTTCACGCACTCGTCAATTTTGTGGATAGTGGCATTCACCGGGCCTAGCTCTATCACTTGTGCACCTGTTGGCGCGATAAAGCGACCATCTGATGTACCGCCAGCAGTAGACAGCACGGTAGGTGTTCCTTTAACCGCCGCTATTGCACCTTGAGTGGCCTCTAACAAGGCACCCGTATCGGTCAAAAAGGGTTGACCGTTAAACGTCCATTTAATCTCGTACTCCAGTTCGTGGGCTTCCAAAATTGCCGTGACTCTCTCAATGAGAACTTGGTCGGTTACTTCCGTTGAAAAACGGAAGTTGAAGCAAACGTGCATCTCGCCCGGGATCACATTGCCCGCACCCGTACCCGCGTGAATGTTTGATATCTGGAAGCTGGTGGGAGGGAAAAAGTCGTTGCCGTTATCCCAATGAGATTTAGCTAGTTCGTCAAGGGCGGCCATTGCACTGTGAACAGGGTTTTTAGCTAAATGAGGGTAGGCGACATGGCCTTGGACACCTTTTACTACTAAATCACCCGTTAATGAACCTCTACGGCCATTCTTAACAATATCGCCTACTTCGTCGGTTGAAGAGGGTTCGCCAACAATACACCAATCAATTTTTTCATTGCGGGCTTCAAGGGTATCAATAACGCGGGTGGTACCGTTTATAAAAGGGCCTTCTTCGTCGCTAGTAATAAGGTACGCAATACTTCCCTTGTGATCAGGGTATTTGTTCACAAACTCGCGGGTGGCTACTAGCATAGCGGCAAGACTGCCTTTCATGTCAGCTGCGCCCCGCCCATGCAGATAGCCGTCAACTTCTGTCGCGGTAAATGGCGGTGTTTTCCATGCTGACTCAGGGCCACTAGGCACTACATCAGTGTGGCCTGCGAAACAAAATACCGGGCCTTCTTTACCTCTGCGAGACCAAAGGTTCGTCGTGTCTTCAAATACCATGGTTTCATTATTAAACCCTAAAGCACCTAAAAACTCGCCCATGGCTTCTTGGCAACCTGCGTCTTCTGGCGTTACAGAACGGCGGTTTATTAATTCTTTCGCAATTTCAATAACAGAGTCGTTTAGCAAAATATTTCCTCATACTGCGCGGGTTTGAAGCCAATATAAAACGCGTTGTCATGAACAAGGATAGGGCGTTTAACCATGGCAGGATGAAGCTCTAGCAGGGCCAGTGCTTTATCTTTATCTAGATTCGCTTTCTCTTGCTCTTCTAGCTGGCGAAAGGTCGTGCCGCGTTTGTTGAGCATTGCTTCCCAGCCAAGCTCAGACTCGGCGCGTACAAGAAAGTCGTTATCTATCCCGTCCTTGCGGTAATCGTGAAATGTGAAAGCGATATCGTTGTCTGCTAACCATTTTTTTGCTTTTTTAATGGTGTCACAGTTTGGGATCCCATAAAGGATTGTGCTCATGGTGATTTATTCCGTACTACTTTGTTGTTTGTAAATGAAAGACGCTGGTTAGAACAGTGCCATTATGTGGCGCTGTTTCGAAGAGCTAGAGAAAATAGAAAACCGCAATAGCCCGAAAACAGTGCGCCTGTACATTTTTGTTTTTCAATGTGCTCCATCATACAAGCTGTTGATACGTTGATAAACTCACTTGCGATGATTTTTAATAGTAAATCATTCAGGGCTGAGAGCCTGTTTTACAATTAGGTCAACAGGCCCTAGAGGTAAAGTGTCAACAACGTATCTTCGCCCGCTTCGACAAACTTTTGATGCGTAGGCACCACGCCGATAAGCGCATTTGCATTAAGCAACGTCATTGAACAGGTATTGCTAACACCGCGCTGCTTTAGCCATGCAGCATTCACGGTAAAAAGTACTTGTTTAAGTCTTATTTCATCGCCCCGCTTCAGAGAACAGGCGAATTGTGCGCCATGCAAATGACTAGTATCGCCACCATATTTAATCTTGCATTTGAGGCCCGCGCTAGACTGTATGTCGATAGCGTAATCTAGCGGAGAAACGCTCAATACTTTACCAGCGAAAGGCGATAAGACAGTATTTGATGTTGAGCTTATTGCTGCACCAGGCCCCATAAGGCCACTTTTATAATAGGGATCGTCAATGTGTGAGAGTGAAACCACTTGCCCTGAAAACGGGCTTAAAGTTACAAACTGCTTGGTAAAACTGTCTGGTGCGTATTGTAGTTGCTTAGCATTCACGGTATTAAACGTCCTCACTTACCGAATAGCCAGCTTTCTTAAGCGCACTAATGGCATCTTTTAGTTTATTGTCTTTTACTAAAAAGAAGTCAGTGTCGAAGGTTGATACCACAAATATAGCCACTTTTGCTGATGCTAACACTTGGCCGATTTGGGCCATGATCCCTACCATGGACAAGTGCAAAGGCCCTAACAGTTCAAGTGCACGCCAACCTTCATCACTATCTAGTGACGGTACGTCTACCGAGTCAGGCACAACAATAGATAGTTCATCTTCTGTTTTACCTAAGAAAAAAATAGGGCTATTAAGCACAGATGCGGGGATATTGGTTTCAGGATCCAAGCTGTGAATGGTAAACAAAGATTCTCTGACTAAAAGTGTTTGTTTGGGCATGAGAAACCGAAAAAAAGATAACTTCGAAGATATTCACATTAAACCACTAACTGTGATTAAGTGCTACGTGTTATCCACTTAATCTGTGGATAAGTTTGTTGAGTAGTTTGGGGCTTTGTTGTAAGTGTATGTATTTAAAGGGATAAATAAACTGTACAAACAATGTTCAGTGGATAACATTCTCAATTTCACAAGCATTTTCCACAGGCCATGTCTACAACTAAAATAAAAAATGTTTTGTAATTTTGCAATTTCTTAGCTTGACAACCATGGCTTTTTTCAGAAATTTGCGTATTACTAAAACGCGAGATTCAAATGATCGAACGCTTTTGGACATGTTGATCTTTGATGTACAGCAAAGGTCAATAGACTCTAGCCTTTTTACCTTTAAAACATCAGTACATTAAAATGATCTATTAGTTAACAAATATTCAGTAAGGTACTACTGTTAGTAGTTAATTTAGTCTTGGGTTTTGTTTATTGAAGCAATGGGGCATTGCGCTTATCAGTTATGTAGCTTACTGGGTATTTGATCTCTAACCAGAACAAGAGCGCTGACTAGAAAAAATGCCTCAACCATAAATAGAGCCCTAACAAAATAACAGCCCTAAACAAAAAACAGAGGGAGAGACAATGTCAGATTCTTCATGGTGCGATATTACGGTAGAAAACGCAGACGAACTTGTCAGCTTTTATGAAGCGGTGATGGGATGGAAGAAAGAGCCCATAGATATGGGTGGCTACAATGATTATGTCATGATGAAGGCCGACGGCACACCTGTGGGCGGCATTTGTCATAAGCAGGGTGTAAACGCGCAGTACCCAAGCGGATGGATTAATTACTTTACCGTAGAAAATCTAGATGCCGCGTTGAAAGAAGTTACTTCCAAAGGTGGAAAACAGGCGGGTGATATACGTCATCACGGCAAAGACAGCTTTTGTGTCATTATTGACCCAAGCGGCGCTGCGTGCGCGCTTTATGAAAAAGGCAGCAAGTGATGAGACTTGCTGCCCTAGTATTGCGTTAGCTATCTACTTACTTGTTTAGTACGCCGCGATTTACCTGATCGCGTTCAATCGACTCAAATAGTGCCTTGAAGTTACCCTCGCCGAAACCTTCGTCTTGTTTGCGTTGGATAAATTCAAAGAACACTGGGCCGAAAACGGTTTCAGAAAATATCTGAAGCAGTAGGCGAGGCTCACCATTTTCCGTTGTGCCGTCCAATAGAATACCGCGCTTTTGTAGCTCATCTACGTTTTCGCCGTGCCCAGGAAGACGCTCTTCAAGCATATCGTAGTAGGTATTTGGTGGAGGCGTCATAAACTTCATGCCTTTCGCTTTAAGCTTGTCTAAACACGCCACTAGGTCGTCACAAGCGAAAGCGATATGCTGAATACCTTCACCATTGTACTTCATTAAGAACTCTTCAATCTGGCCACCACCGCCAACCGCCTCTTCATTTAGCGGTATGCGAATTTTACCGTCTGGCGCCGTCATTGCTTTCGATAATAGACCCGTGTATTCACCTTTAATATCGAAATAGCGAATTTCTTTAAAGTTGAATAGCTTTTCGTAGAACCCTGCCCAGAAATTCATGCGGCCGCGGTACACATTATGGGTGAGGTGATCGAGCGTATGGAAGCCACATCCTTCAGGATGGCGATCAACGCCTTCAATCCAATTGAAGTCGATGTCGTAAATGGTATTTTCGCCTTCATAACGGTCTATAAGGTAAAGCATCGCACCGCCAATACCTTTAATAGCAGGAAGTTTCAGTTCCATTGGACCGGTATGGGTATCCATAGGCTGAGCACCGCGGGCAAGCACTTCTTTATATGCGTGCTGTGAATCTTTAACGCGGAATGCCATACCGCACGCTGATGGACCGTGTTCTTCGGCATAATAGGCTGCATGACATTTCTTTTCGTAGTTACTTAATAAATTGATGTCGCCTTGACGCCATAATTCCACGTCTTTTGATTTGTGGCGAGCAACAAGGGTAAAGCCCATAGCTTCAAAAATGGGTTCCAACATGCCCTTTTTAGGCGCAGTGAACTCTAAAAATTCAAACCCGTCTAAACCAATAGGGTTTTCAAACAAATCAGCCATAGCGATACATCCTCAACGTAAATCACATTTTATAATTGTTACCTGATTGTAAGGGCGCAGTGAAAAAGCAAGCAATAGGTGTCGAGTTCAAGGATTTTGGGCATGGAAAGCAAAGCTGTAACGTTTTGTTTTCACCCGTGAATGAGATGCTGAGTTAGGGAAAGCTAACTTTCCCTAACTGTTTGAAAATAAATGCTATTAAGCAAAGGTGATGCTTGTCGGTAGTGTTCAAAAATCAGTACAATTGCTTGTTTAGTTATCGGTACGTGTAACGTTACAAATCCCAGGGCGCTTATTTTTCACCATCGTAGTACTTTTTAAGGCCTTTCCAGCACGCCAAATAATCTCGTTGACGAATATCACAGTTTAAAGCGAACTCCGTTGGCGCAATGGCATAGCGAGATTCAAACATAAACGCCAGCGTGTTTTCATAACGCTGCGGTGAAAGCTCGGCGTTCGAGGCTTTTTCAAATACTTCAGCTTCTGGGCCATGGGGAGTCATACAGTTGTGAAGGCTCATGCCGCCGGGCACAAAACCGTGTTCTTTGGCGTCGTACATCCCCTCAATTAGCCCCATAAACTCGCTCATAATATTTCTGTGGTAATACGGTGGGCGAAAAGTATTTTCAGCAACCATCCACCTTGGAGGGAAAATAACGAAGTCAACGTTCGCCGTACCTTCCAGCTCAGATGGTGAGGTAAGCACGGTAAATATAGACGGATCCGGGTGGTCAAAACTTACGGTGTTCATAACGTTGAAACGGGACAAATCATATTTATAAGGGGCAGAGTTACCTACCCAAGCCACCACATCAAAGGGAGAGTGATCGAGTTTTGCTTCGAACAAATTTCCACAGAACTTGTTTACCAAAGTGTGAGGCGTCTCATTATCTTCAAACCACGCCGTGGGATAGCAAAAATCACGCTGGTTCGCATAGCCATTCGCGCCTACCGGGCCGCGCTCTGGCAGCACAAAAGGATGACCGTAGTTTTCGCATATATATCCGCGAATTGGCCCATTAATAGGGTTAACCGAAAAACGAACGCCACGAGGAATAACGGCTATTTCACCTACAGACAAGTTGAGCCTACCAAACTCGGTGGTGATCAGCATGTCGCCTAGCTGGGGGACAATAAGCATTTCTCCGTCTGATGAGTAGAAAACACGATTTTGCATATTAGCACTGGCACTGTAGCAGTGAATGCCCATACCTACTTGGGCTTTAGCGTCACCGTTAGTGGCGATGGTTACAAGCGAGTCTACAAAATCAACGTCTTTTTCTGGGAAGGGTACAGGGTCCCACCTAAGTACATTCGGAGGGCAATGGACATCAGACTCAGGTGCTGTTTTTACCAGGCCGTTATCAATTTTTTCAAAGTCGCCCATGGCAATAGAGGGGCGTAAACGATAGGTCCAGCTGCGGCGGTTTTCTGCTCGTGGGGCAGTAAATGCTGTACTGCTAAACTGTTCAGCGTAAAGCTTATAATTTACTTTTTGTGGGCTGAACTGGCCTTTAGGAAGGGCACCCGGCAGTGCCTCTGTCTCGTGCTCGTTATTAAAACCCGTTAAATACGACAAATTATCCATAAACCCTCCCACAGGCGGCCATCGATGTGGCTGTACAGATGAATGCTAAATAAAGTAGTTACAAATGAAACTATGTGGTTTAGGCTAGAGGTAAATGAAATGTAAATCAATGGCGATGGGCGAGTAGAGGGAATGGAGCCAACGTCATTTGGTACGCTAGCTTTACACCTTTTATTTGAGGGCCATTACAAGGTTACACGTATTGAGTGTTTTTAATGCACGATGTTAGCTGTGAAAGTTACCTGGGTTAATGTTGAACGCGCCTGAACGCTCGACCGATGGTAGCGACACTGTGGGTATAAGTAACGCCTAAGGTAAATGAAAAACAACCATGGCTTTTAAGGCGGTCACAGAAGTAAAAATAGCAAGAGTAATACGGTGATAAGGGCTTAAAACATGCAGCTAGAAGATATGCTTGCCTACAAGGTAGCCATGCTTGCGAGCGATTTAAGTGAATCGCTCTCAAAAGAATATGCAGAATATAAACTTACTAAACCAGAGTGGCGAATCTTAGCCACATTAGGCGGCCGAAATGAAAGCACGCCAAAATCACTGCTAACGGCAAAAGAAATTGCTATTGCAACACGACTAGATAAAGTGCAGGTTTCGCGAGCGCTGGAGCGATTGGTTAAGCGAGATGCTATCGTTAAGCGTGTGAGCAAGCGAGATAAACGGGCCACATTAATTTCATTGTCAGTGGAAGGAGAACGAATCTATTGGGCGCTGTTGCCTAAAATTGTGGCTTGGCAAAATAAGCGTTTGGAAAATATCACTGAAGATGAGTATCGAATATTTGTAAAAGTGATAGATGCACTAACGCCTTAAGATTCGGGTGAAGTCGTTGAAAAGTCTGGTCTGAGCAGATGTGAGGGCATTGCTATAAAGGTTACTTTCGCGCCTTTAACTGTTAAATTCCCCCGAAACTAATTAAATGGGGAAGTTATTGGATTTATTAGTCATGGCTTGCTACCCCCTAAATATTCATCAAGCGCTTCTATTCGGCGCACAGCGAGGACATTGAGTGGCACCCTTAGAAATATACGCAGGTAAAAAAGCACGTGAATCCATAATGAAAAACGGATTTACGCCTGAGTTATTTAGCTATTTTCTGGGGGCATCTGGCGGCCCGAAATGGTTTTCTTTGGCTGGTCTAGATCGCGTACTGTTTCCCGAATGGTTTGCCAACGTTGAGCATCAAATACATGTAATTGGTTCATCAGCGGGTGCGTTTCGTACCATTTGCGCTGTACAAAACGATCCCCTAGCTGCCATAAATCGTTTGGCTGCTTCCTATTCAACAACAACTTATAGCAGCGACAAGCCTACGCCTAGAGAAATTACGGCTAAAGCCGAAGACTTGCTGAAAGAAATGGTGGATGAAGCAGGTAAACAAGAAGTGCTGTCTAACTCCCGCTTTAAAGCGCACCTGATCGTTGCTAAATGTTTAGGTGCTACTCGTTTTGAAAGTAAGTTTAGGCAACTTTCGGGCTTGGCGATGAGTGCAGCGGCCAATACAGTGAACCGACGACACCTTTCACGTTTATATACACGCTATGTGTTCTCTACCCCGAATACTGAATTTGCGATAAAAGACCCGTATCAACTGCCTACTCAGTACCATGCATTAACGCGTGGAAATATTCATACCGCGCTGCTAGCGTCTGGTTCTATTCCTGTGGTAATTGAGGGCGTACAGCAAATTGAAGGTGCGCCAGCCGGAATGTATCGAGATGGCGGTATTATTGACTACCATTTCGACTTGTCCTTCGGACCAGATGATGGCTTAGTGTTATACCCTCATTTTTATGACAAGCCCATTCCAGGCTGGTTCGACAAGGGCTTGAAGGGCAGAGTGCCTCATCGTTCAAGCTACGATAACGTTGTAATGCTTGTGCCTTCTGCATCGTTTGTTGCTAATTTGCCTTATAGCAAAATCCCCGATAGGAAAGATTTTGAAGTACTCGATGCAAAAACGCGCATCCAGTATTGGCAAACAGTATTGAAAGAAACTGACAGGTTGGGTGAATATTTTATGCGTGCTGTTAACGACGGATCTTTAGTAGACGCTATCAAGCCGCTTCCATTTAAAATGATTTAAGTTAATCGAAATTGTTGAATAAAGTGGCTAATTGCTGTCAAATTAGTCACTTGAATCGTCATTTGATAAGTTTTCCTTGCAGGCAACGCTCGTGCTAAGTATTATACGCGCCGTTGCTTGGCATTCGCCCACCTATCAGGTGCAACAAAATTCTATATGCGTCTATAGCTCAGTTGGTTAGAGCGCTACCTTGACATGGTAGAGGTCCCCTGTTCGAATCAGGGTAGACGCACCATCTTACGATTTAATTTCATCTTTTATTTACCCAAGTTCTGCGTAACACGCACTGCTACCCTTTTCTCTATTCAGCGATATTCACGAGCAATTTAACTTTTTAATGTCGGGTGGTCTGTGTGATTTGGACTACACTAAAAGAATGGTGGCCATTTTTATATCTTTGCTATCTAACAATTTAGCACTCGCGGGAGTACGATGAGCTTACAGAAATACCAAGAGCCCCCGTTATTTGAACAACATGGTTCGGCTGAAAGGCGGTTCCTTCAGCTTATTAGTGCCTTGCCAAAGGTATCGGTGCAAGGTTATGACAAGCACCGAAAAGTTATCTACTGGAATAAATCAAGTGAAGACATGTATGGCTTTCGTGAGTGCGAAGCACTAGGTCAAAAACTTGAAGATCTCATCATTCCCTCGTTCATGAAAAGTGAAGTGATAAAGCTACATCAGCGATGGATAGATTACGGTGAGGCAATTCCTTCAGACGAACTCGTGCTTGAGAAGAAAAGTGGCGAGCCTATCCATGTTTTCTCATCTCACGTCATGCTGAAAGAAGGCACAGATTCACCCGAAATGTATTGTGTGGATATTGACCTGAGTGAGCAGCACAACATCAGGCAAGAACTTGAGCGAATGGCATCCACAGATTTGTTAACCGAGTTGCCTAATCGACGCCTGTTAGAGCAGTTTTTGACGTCGTCCATCGAAGATGCATCGCGCAATGAGTCTGGCTTCGCTTTGTTTTTCATTGACTTAGATATGTTCAAAGAAGTTAATGACACGCTTGGGCATACCTGGGGTGATGAATTACTGCGTTCTGTTTCTAAGCGGCTGTCAGATTGTCTAAGCGAACAAGGCTTACTGGCTCGGTTTGGTGGAGACGAATTTGTTTTTGTCGCCACACAAGTGACTTCTGAAAATGAAAGTGCTGACATTGCTAAGAAACTTACTGAGTGTTTCAAGCAGAGCTTCGCACTTAGCACTGAAAACGTGCATATCACTTCAAGTATCGGTATTAGTATGTACCCTAAAGACGGAAGTGAGATTGATGATCTTCTGAAAAATGCAGACGTCGCAATGTATCAGGCGAAAGCTGAAGGCCGAAACCGTTTTCATTTTTTCACCCACGCTTTAAGTCAGAAAGTTCGACAACAGCGAAGTATCGCAGCTTATCTGCATGAGTCTTTGGTTAACGATGAGTTTGAACTCTTGTATCAACCTCAAATCGATTTGCTCACTGGAAAAGTGGCATCGTGTGAAGCGCTGTTAAGGTGGCGTCCTAAAGATGAGGGTCAGGCTGTTCCACCCAATATCTTCATCCCCATCGCTGAGCGCAGTGAGTTAATTGTTCACATTGGAAATTGGGTGTTAGAAAAGGCGTGCAAACAGGCACAGCTATGGAAAGAGCAGGGCATTAATATTCGCGTTGATATCAATGTTTCAGGAAAAGAGTTAGAGCAGAATGCTTATTTCGAACGCCTAAGGGAGTGTCGAGAGCGGCACGGTTTAATGCCTAAAGATATTGGGTTAGAGCTTACTGAGAATGTGCTCATTAAGTCTGACAATACGATTTTAGAGAATTTGAGAGCGCAACGCGACCAAGGCGTTGAAATATCGATTGATGACTTTGGTACGGGTTATTCTTCGCTTAGTTATTTAAAACAGTTTCCCGTTAGCCACTTAAAAATAGATCGTTCATTTTTAAGAGGTGCTCCGGAAAATGCCTACGATAGCGCGTTAATGGAGGCTATCGTGAATGTTGGTCACAAACTCGATTTAAACATTGTTGTTGAAGGCGTGGAAACTCAAAATCAATCGAACTACTGTAAGTCTCTTAACGTTGAATATGTGCAAGGCTTTCTGTATTCAAAACCCATTAGCTCTGACGCCATTATAAAGCTGCTTAACGAACAGTAAATGCGGTTAAAAGGAGGTGTATATGAAAGAGATTTTCACAACACCGCCTTAAACGTTTCATTGAATCTACGCACAATTAAGTCGTATAAAGCGCGGGGGCTCACATAAAGCGTCAATACCTATCCTGACGTTCAGTGCCTCAGACCAGCGAGCTTACACTTAGTACATTGTCCAAAGTGAGGGTTTAGAAAAGTAATAGCCTTGTTGGTGTTCAACGTCTAGTTTGCTCAGTGCAACAGACTCAGCCTCGTTTTCTACCATTTCCGCAATAACATGGATATTAAGGCCTTTCGCAATATTGATAAGGCTAGAGACAAATAACTGATTATCTTTGTTGGTATGAATTCCCTGGGTTAGCCGTCCCGAAAGCTTAACGAATTGAGGCTGAATTGCCCTTAAACCCGCAAGCGAGGCAAAGTTATCGCCAAAGTGCTCTATGGTAATTCTACAGCCCAGCTGTATGAGTTGACGGCAAAAGTTCTCGGCTACTTCTCGATGGTGAATAAGCGCTGCATCTTCGACTTCAAAAATAAGTCTTGGGCATAGCGTTTCCCGGGTTCGAAGCTCTTCAATTAACCATTTTCTAAACTCGCCGTTGGCAATTGAGGCGTTACTAATATTTATAGCAACCTGATGAGACGTTACCGTTAGTTTTTTAAACACAATGCCTGCAACCAACTTGTCGACTTGAGGAATAAGGTCCAGCCGCTCCGATGCGGGGATAAGTTGTGCCATGGGTATAACATCATTGGTGTCTTTGTCTTTAAATCGAGCGAACGTTTCGTAATATGCTGGTGCGTTTCGCTCTACATTCATCACGGGTTGAATGAGAATATCGGCATATTGCTGCGACACGATGTAATTGAGGCGCTCACGCCATTTCGTATTGCTATGAACCTGAGACACTTCTGAAGAAAACTGCCATCCTTTTTGCGTTTTCATTGCCGCCATCAACGCACTGTCAGCACTTTCCATTACCTGCTGTAACGACATTTGGCTAGAAAAACGCGTTACGCCGATCCACGTTGCTTTGCTTCCATCTCGAAGTGGCGTGGCGTTTGCAAACTGCTTCGACATATTTTCTAACATCAAATCCCGTTCGTCCCGCCCCATAATTTCACTTATCAAGGCGAAATCTCCGCCTGATAACCGAAATACAAAGCCACTTTTGCAATTGTGCTTCGCCTCATGCACAAGAAAGTCCGCGATAGATTTTACATAATTGTCACCAGCTAACATGCCCAACTTAGTATTTATAGTGGTAAGTTGAGCGAGCCTGATGAGAATAAGCTCTTTTTCCTGGAAATTAGACGTGTCAGACAACAGCGCGCGAGTGTGTCGCTCGAATGCACTGCGGTTCGACAACTTCGTCAATGTATCTTTATTGGCTTCTGTTTTGAATCGCTCAGATTGCTGAGCAATGTCATTAAATTTTGATGCTAACGACGTGGTTAGGGTGTTCACTGTGCTGGTAAGTTGGCGGTAATCTGTTGTAAACGCATTTACCTGCGAGGGGGTGAAGTCGTGGCTATTTATCTCATTAAGCTTCTTAATGGTGTTGGCAATGGGGCGCCTAGCAAATTTGGTTACCGTGACGATATATAGCGCGAGGGCGAAAAATAGCCCACAAAAGATAACAGCATTTTTGATGAGAATAGCGGTGATTTCAGTGTAAATATAAGACGTGTCTGACGTAACTAACAAATAACCATCATTGTTCGAAAAAGGAATTTTCTTGTTAACGGCAGGTGCGGAGTCCAGCTGTAAGTACCAATTAGGAACAATAGTGTTAGGCGAGCGCTCGTACTTCGCAAACACATTTCCTTCGACATCAATGACTTTGGCTGCAGATAAAAACGGCTGCAATACCATTTGACGAAGCATGGCATCAATCACTGATTGCTTCGACTGAGACGACAAGGCAGAGGTTTGTAAGACGGTTGTTTCGTAACGCAGCCGTGCTTCTTCAGCTTCTTGCTCGATTGACACTGAAGTGCGAGATTTTATTTCGCTTAGCTCAATACTCGACAACACCGTAAATGCTAAAAGCATAAGGGCAAAAACGCCCAAATTAATTTGACTAGACAGCTTCATTGCTAGCAGTTAGCTCCTTTAACTGAGAAATTTATTATTCGCCTCAACCAAATCGAGTGCTATCACTTTGATTGAGGCTTTTGTTATACCCGCCAATAGTGCCTAAGCGGCGAATAATAAATGTACTGCAAAACATAGAGTTAAGCGAGCAATTAAAGCCCAGAATAATGAAGCAAGCGCTGTTTATTAGCTACTCACCTTTCGTCTAACCACCACGTTTTGTTCGGAGCTTCGCCTGCACCCTTAACCGGAACAACTTCGCCAAAGATAGGAATACTGGTGGGAACACCCTTAGCACCAGCAAGGTCTGTGATTTTTATTAAAGGCTCATTCCAATTATGTAGTGCTAAATCAAAGGTACTGTTGTGCACGGGCATCATGACACTAGCTTGAATATCAATATGAGCTTGCAAGCTCTCTTCAGGCAGCATGTGAATGTCAGACCATAGCTCGTTGTACGCACCGGTTTCAATCATCGATAAATCAAACGGACCGTACTTTTCACCAATGGCTTTAAATCCGTCAAAATAGCCCGAGTCACCGCTGTAAAAGATATTGGTATTTGCAGACTTGATAACCCAACTTGCCCAAAGAGTTTCGTCTCTATCAAATAAACCTCGTCCTGAGAAATGCTGAGACGGTGTGGCCACTATTTCAATGTCGCTCACTTTTGTACTTTGCCACCAATTTAGCTCAACAACTTTATTTGCATCCACACCCCAGTCACGTAAATGATTGCCTACTTTTAGCGGTGTAATAAACACGTCGACTTTGTTTTTTAGTATTTCAATACTGCCCTTATCTAAATGGTCGTAATGATCGTGACTTATGATAACGGCATCTAATTTAGGCAAGTCTTCCAGTGAAATTGGCGCTTGGTGGAAACGCTTGGGTCCCATCCATTGGACGGGAGAAGCACGCTCACTAAAGACCGGGTCGATCAGTATATAACGCTCGGCAAGTTTCAATAGGGTAGTAGAGTGGCCCAGCTTTATCACGCTGTCTTCTGCAACTGCGTCAAGCATTTGTGGTGTAAGTGCCGACACGGGTATGTCAAACGTTGGCGTTGCAGCATCTCTATTGTCACGAAAATACGCTTTGGTGACTTTCCACATGTCTCGCCACGTCGTTTTATATTCAATATGAGTATTAGTGAATTTTTCAGGTTGCGGCGCGCTTGCAGCAAGGGTGTTTGAAGAACCACAGAAAGATGTCATAAATAAAACTCCAACAAGAAAGCGTGTGCGATTAAAAACGGGCATGCTCTCACCTTAAATAAAAGTATACTGCACAGTGTAGTTTACCCATAATAAACTAATTTTGTTAAAAGTAAACTGGCGGGTGTAGTTTTTGTTGAGAAGGATAGTTTGCAGCTAAGCGATAGTATGCAGCCAGCATGAGTAGACTTTCCTCATGCTGGCTGTTAACAATATTAGGTCCGCACCGTTTTTGTGCTACTTACACGAACTAGCGCACAACTCATCGAATTTGTTGTGCGTACTTTTCATTCTGACTTTATACCGTGGAACGTACAGTGCAGCACAGGCAATATAAGCAGTGTAAGTACGGTGGCAACGGTCAGACCAAATACAATAACAACTGCCATTGACGCGAAGAACGCATCAGAAAACAGCGGGATCATACCCAGTATGGTGGTGATGGCTGCCATTGAAACGGGACGTACACGAGATACTGACGCGGCTACTACGGCATCGAATGCGCCACTGTTACCCTTTGCCTGTACGTTTATTTCTTCCATTAATACGATCCCGTTTTTAAGCACCATACCAATAAGGCTTAAGCTGCCGAGCAGCGCCATGAATGTAAAGGGGGCACCAACTAACACCAAGCCGCCAATAATGCCGATAGTGGTGAGGGGAATTACGCCCCATATCGCCAACGCCTGACGAAGCTTGCCAAACAGCAAAACGGTGATAATGAACATACCTAATATACCAATAGGCATACTTGCAAATAGAGCGCTTTGCGCGTCTGTTGATGTCTCATATTCGCCGCCCCATTCAATGTGGTAGCCATCAGGCAGTTGAAGCTCTTCTACAAGAGGGCGAACTTTAGCTTGCACGCTCGCAGCTGTCTCACCGGATAAAGGCATGGGCTCTGCATAAACCGCCAGCATCCGCACCCGGTTGCGGCGTTTGATGATAGGGTTATCAAGCGATACATCCACATTGCTGATAACATCAGCCATGCTTATATATTTACCTTGTTCTTGGCTCCATACGTTGAGTGAGGCGAGGTTATCTATGTCATAGCGCTGGTTTGGATCGTTGCGCATGACGATAGGTATTAAATCACTACCTTCGCGGTAAAGGCCCACAGTTTCACCTTCATTGTTCAGTAAAAATGCGGTGTGAACGGCATCTCGCGTTACGCCGATACGCCTGGCTTGTTCTTCCAGAAACACAGGTTCAACAAATGGGACTTTGTTGCTCCACGACAAGCGAACGCTGTCCATGGTTTTCTCTGCTTGAAATATGGCTTCAATGTCGCTGCTAATCTCACGCAAAACTTCAGGCTCTGGTCCGTAAATTCTCGCTTCAATTGCCGCTTTTGCAGAAGGGCCTACTTGAAGTGCTTTTACCTTGTATTGCACATTAGGGAAGTCTTCTCGCACCAGCTCGATAATTTCTCGCATACGAGCATCACGAGACTCAACCGTATCAGTTTCAACGATAAGCTGACCATAACTGGCGTATCTGTCTTCTGGCGCATAGGTGAGGGTAAGGCGCTGTGCTCCACCGCCAATAACGCTTGTTACGTTGGCGATATTCTCCATGCCTAACACGTTGTCTTCTAAGCGACGAATAGACTGCTCGGTGGTTAAGATGTCGCTACCTTCAGGCAACCATAAATCGACGAAAAACAGCGGTGTGGATGAATCTGGGAAAAATGCATTTTTTACGAATTTACCTGACGCCATACTGCCTACTAATGCAACAAGTACCAGTACAATTGTCACGTAACGATGATTGATAGCAGCAGTAAGCACACGCTTGTATACCGTAAAAATAATGCCCTTATATGGATCGTCATCTTCGTCATTAGCACCGCGCTCTTTTTCAGTTTTAAACAGTAAGTCGAAAAAGAAGGGGGTAATGGTAAGTGCGGTGATCCAACTTAAGAAAAGCGAAAAGCACAGTACCCAGAAGAGGGAGCCGACGAATTCACCTGTGGCATCTGGCGATAGACCAATTGGCGCAAAAGCGGTGATGGCAATCACAGTCGCGCCGAGCAGCGGCAACCCATTTTGCGACACCACGTCTTTTGCCGCCTGAAGCTTGGTTTGTCCTTTTCTCACACCAATCAACATGCCTTCGGTTACCACGATGGCGTTGTCGACCAACATGCCAAGAGCAATAATAAGCGCACCCAAGGAGATTTTTTGCAACTCAATGCCTTTTACCGACATCAATATAAAAGTGCCAAGAATGGTAAGCACAAGAATGAGCCCCATCAGAACGCCACTGCGCCAGCCCATGAAAAGTAGCAGCACGAAAATAACGATGGCCACGGCTTCAACAAGGTTGATAAGAAAGCCAGTTACAGAATCGTCGACCACTGTGGGCTGGTTGTAAACGGTATCCAGCGTCATACCTAGGGGCATACGCTGCTCTAGCTCGGCAATTTTGCTATCAAGTCGTTTACCTACATCAACTACATTTACCGCCGACGCGAACGACACACCAATTGACAGAGCCGGCGTGCCAGAACTGTGATAAAGGATTGAAGGGGTATCGTTAAGCTTGCGCTCAATAGTCGCGATATCTGTTAAGCGAATAAGGCCGCTTGCAGGTGAGCCAATTACCACCTGGCCTAACGCCTCTAGGTTATCAAATTCGCCAGTAGGCTGTATGGACAGGCGCTTGCCCTGAACCTTGATCGAACCCGCATTGCCCACTACATTTTGCGCGGTTAAAAGGCCAGCAATGGATTCTGCAGAAACGTTTAGGGTTTTCATTTTATCGTGATCTAACGACACAATAATCTGTTCATTAACGGTACCGGCAATCGACACCTTTTTTACACCATCAACAAGCTGGATCTCTCGCTGCATTAAATCTGCAAAGTCTTCCATTTGCTTAAGGGAGTAGTCTTCGCTTTTAAGGGTAAGCAGCAGGCCAAAAACGTCACCAAAATCATCATTTACAATCGAGGTGCTGGTGCCAGGTGGCAGTGATGCTTGTGCATCGCCCACTTTACGGCGCAAGTTGTCCCAGTATTGCTCTAGGTCCTTGGCCTGAACACTACTTTTAAGCTCAACGGTAATTTGCGATAGCCCAACCATGTTTACTGAGCTGATTCGTTTCACATTGGGTATACGCTGAATCGCCTTTTCAAGCTGCAGCGTAACTTCTTCCTCAACTTGCTCAGGCGTTGCCCCTGGGTATTGAGTAATAACCAGAGCATTTCTAATGGTGAATTCGGGAAACTCTAGCTGACCTAAGCCAAGAAAAGTCACAATGCCGCCAACACCCAAGATGATGGCGACCATCCAGCTAATTACTTTTTGACGAAAAAAATACTCGACCATGGCTTATAGGCCCCCTTCTTTCGTCCACTCCGTAACAGCTTGGCCTTCTTTTACAAGATGAGCTCCAGCAGCAACGATTTTATCATCGTCGTTTAGCGGGCCTTCAACTAACAGACCGTTGGAAATACCGCGCGTAATCATTACTTCTACTGCTTCTACGGTGCCCTTCGTCGCGTCACTATCACTGGGCTTAAAACGCCATACAATCGCTTTGTCTGGATCTGCATTGTCGGTAACCACCGCACCAAAAGGTACTAGCCAAAGCTTTGCGTTAGACTCAATAAGTTTCGACATATCAAGTAATACGGTGGCGCTCATGCCCGCTAGAACATTGATGTCGTCTGGTTCTGGCAGAGTAATTGTTACCTCATAGCTAAGCTCGCCTTGTCGCGTGGTGCTTTCGTGATCCTTATACATGGCCGCGTATCGCTTGTCTGGCATACCTGAAAAGCTCACCCATGCCATTTCAGATGTACGATTTTCACGGGCTCGTGAGCGATCAATCATACGCATTTTTTGCTCTGGCAATTGAAACGTAACGTCGATTGCACCCGGCATATGAAGCTCGGCAATGGTTTGTTGCGGTACAATGACTTGGTAATTTTCAACAGGAACAGACGCAATAAGCCCCGCAAACGGTGCGCGAAGCTCCGTATAGCTTAGCTGGTCCTGTGCGTTGGTCAGACTGGCTTTAGCGGCTAAAAAATTGGCTTTCGCTTCATCAAAAGTAGAGCGGCTTACCGCGCCTTTTTCAACGGAAGCCTCCATACGTTCAAACATAGCCGATGACACGTCAAACTGAGACTGAGCGGTGGCTAACTGTGCTTTCGCGTCTCTATCATCAAGTCTAGCGATAAGCTGGTTCTCTTTAACTTCCTCGCCCGCTTTTACTTTGAGTTCTTGGAGTTTGCCGCCGATGCGAAACGAAAGGTTTGAATACTCAGCCGCTTCCACTTGCCCCGGGAATTTGGCGATGGTTTCGTCCGAGTGCTGCACTTTATAAAGCGTTACCGGTGTTGATGAGACTGCCTTGGGTGGCGTGGGGGCTTCCTCACACGCACTTAATCCAGCGAGTGCAGTAAATACCATCACAGTGCGCAGGGCTAAGCTGTGAAAGAGACTTTTTTCAGACAACATGGTAACTCTCCATTTAAATAAACCACTTTTTATTCCCACTAAGGCAATGGGTTATCTTGTACAAGGCGCGTGTCAACTTCTGAACGTGAAAGATAAAAAGCCAATATACGACAAGTTTGATATACATACAGGTTATAGCGCTTTTTTCCCTTTTCGATCAGCTTTTTGTTTATTTTTACAAGGCGATAGTATGCTACCGCCCATAAATATTCGTGGGTGTCCGGTCACTATCAGACAATTACCCTCTCGAAGTACCGCCGGCTAGTTCGCAATTCACCCTAATCAGGTTTCTCATCGGGCGCTAGTTTTTCAGCATATCCTTTAGGCGGTGGAGTCCAGCCACGCATCTTTGAATGTTTGTCGTGTAAATCGGCTTTCAAGGCATCTTCAATTAGCGACTCTAGTTCGCTGAACAGTTTTAGGTAATTGTTGTCTACCCGTTCGCCACTCGCGTCATCTGCCCATGCGTGATACAGCACATCGTTTTGTTGAGACTCAATATTTTTGTAGGCCATTTTTTGTCGCTCAACTTGGAAAGGGTGAATATTGAGTGAGCGAAGTGCCTCTGCGCCCATCTCAAGAGCGCTGTGGTACGTTTCAGATACCACAAAATCTGCGCCCAGCTGGCGCAAGCGGTAGCCATGACCACGGTCAAAGGCACGGGCAAGCACTTTGACATTAGGAAAGGCGTGTTTGGCGTACTTCACCATTTCTGCAGCTGTTTCTCTGTCGTCAATGGCTATAACTAATAAAGACGCTTCGTGCGCCCCTGCGGTATGTAATATGTCAGGTTTAGATGCGTCGCCAAAGTACGCTTTGTTGCCGAAGCGCCTGAAAAGATCTATCTGCTCTGAACGAATATCAAGCACAACGGTTTTAACGTCATTGGCTGCTAACAGCCGATTAATAATTTGCCCGAAACGACCTATACCAGCAATGACCACAGTGCCTTTTTCGTCGATAACATCTTCATCACGCTGTGATTTTGCATTTTTATAGCGCGGAATGATGGCTTTGTCGAAAAGAATGAAAAGCCCTGGCGTTAAGAACATAGAGATAGCCACAACAAGAGAAAGTACAGAAATAATGTCGTTGGGCAGCACATAGTTTTGCGAGGCAAAACTTAATAGCACAAAGCCAAATTCACCCGCCTGAGCAAGGCTTAATGTGAATAGCCATTTGTTAGTGCCTTTTATTTTAAAAATTAAGGCGATGATAAACAGCACAATGGCTTTCACAAGCATAACAGCTACGGTTAGCCCTGCTATTAGCATTGGGCTCTCACTAAGTACGGAAAAGTTAATGCCTGCGCCTACCGTTATGAAAAAGAGGCCTAACAATAAGCCTTTAAACGGCTCGATATTAGCTTCAAGTTCATGCCTGAATTCACTGTTTGCCAAAACTACACCGGCCAAGAATGCACCAAGGGCGGGAGACAGACCTACAAGTCCCATTAGTGCTGCAATTCCTATAATGAGCATGAGCGCTGTGGCGGTAAAAATTTCCCGTAAACCCGACGCAGCAACAAACTTAAATAAGGGGCGACTTAAGTAGTGTCCTCCAATGGTTAAAAAGGCAATTGAGCTAATGATCACAAGACCTGAAGCCCAAGGGGCAAGCCCGTCAACTAAATTAAAGCTATCGTGTGACCCTGTATCGCCGCCATGTGCATTTCCTGCTTCGACCAGTTCGGGTATGGCAAGGAGGGGGATAAGCGCAAGCATGGGAATAACCGCGATATCCTGAAACAGCAACACGGAAAAAGCGCTTTTGCCTCCTTCCGTTTTTTGCAGCCCTTTTTCCTGCAACGTTTGTAAAACAATGGCAGTGGAAGAAAGGGCGAATATAAGGCCTATTGTAAGGGCAATGCTAAAAGGCTGATCAAGCAATATGGCTACGCCTGTGATAAGGGCGGTGGTTAACGCTAACTGAAGTCCGCCCAATCCCATTAGTTTTGACTTCATCGCCCACAGCGAGCGAGGCTCTAGTTCTAGCCCAACCAAAAACAGCATCATGACTACACCGAATTCAGCAAAATGTTGAATGGCAACAGTTTCGTCACCAACAAGGCCGAATATCGGGCCAATCACTAGCCCGGCTATTAAATAGCCTAGTACAGACCCTAATCCAAGACGCTTCGCAATGGGCACTGCAATTACGGCGGCGACCAGATAGATAAATGCATATAAGAAATAGCCAGTCACGTTACTCTCCTTGCGATGTACAAAGGTCTGCGAGATTCTCGATGTGCTTTGCTTTTTCTAGATTCAGGGTGTTAGTGGTCAATTTGTTTAGCAAGGTTATCCACTTACCTCTATGTTCAGCAACGCGATGCTCTTCTTGCGCAGTACGAGAGCCAAAGATCGCAAAAGGAGCAATGTAGGTCATGTGCGTGATCTGAGCCATTTGCTCTAAAGGCTGGAGCAGTTGCCTGATGGTGTAATGATTAAAGCCATCAGTTTGATAGGCTTCTTCCTTACCGCCTGCACTTAATGCGCAAAGAAATAATTTATCTTTAAGTGCAGTGCCTTCATGCCCATAGGCAAAACCATATTCCAACACTAAATCTTGCCATTCTTTTAAGATTGAAGGTGTGGAATACCAGTAAAGTGGAAACAGAAAAACAACGACATCGTGATCGATTAAACGCTGCTGCTCCCGTTCAATATCAATATTGAAATCTGGATACTCTGCATACAAGTCAACAGCAGTAACGTGTTTATTCATTTTTGCTTCGTGAAAAAGCGGCACATTTACTTCTGAACGGGTTTGCGCGGGGTGGGCAAAGAGAACCAGTACTTTCTTACTTTTCTTAGTGCTCTCTACATTGCTTTCAATGATGTTCTCGTCAGTCATACATTTCTACTCAGTGCTACAGCCAGCTCTCGTTGAGCTATAAGGAGCCGTTGATTTTTGATGTGCAAAACACGGCAAAGGTCAAAAGACCCTAGGTTATTCATTAATTCAATCTGTACGTTTAGAGCAAATAAGAATGTGTTTTTCCTCAAAGTTATAAGGTTACTAATATTTATTAGGTTGAAAAAAGTAACCTGATTACCATTATGTACTCACGTATAAAAACAGCTTCTAATAGAAGCGTCGACGGAACACTATTTTTAACTTTTGATTAGGGCGTGTTGACCTTTGATGTACAAATTTTGGTCTAGATGGAAGCCTTTTAATCGCGAAACAGTCCTGCAAGCCTAGTGGGCTAAGTTAAAGGACTGTAACAAAGAGTAAAAGGCTTCCATGACGACCCCTTTGGGCAGCGCCTGTGTGCCACCTATACTGCGTTGAATGTTTTCGATTTAGAACCACTAGACCGTCAAACATTCGTCTTGTCTAGATGGCACACAGACCGCTGCAAAATTGTACAGCAAAGGTCAGCAGGCCCTAGGACAGTATAAACATGAAAACACCAGTAAAAACACTCGCACTTGCATTATCTTTACTTTCTCCCCTTGTTTCTCTCTCTACTCAAGCCCTGCCGCATGGAAGTGAGCTTAAAGCTGGGGCTGCGGTATGGAACTTGTTTGATGACGCAGACCGTTACGCATTGCATGTGGCTTATGTTCACAAACCGCTCGAATCATTTTACGGAATTCGACCAACAGTTCTCTTGGTAAACGCAGATCAAGGCCAACACTATTTCGCTGCGGGGTTGGCAAAAGACGTCTACAAATACAATGACTTTTCAGTACGCGTTGCCTTTCAAGCGGGCATTGTTGATGAATCTGAAAATTTAGGCGACACCATTGAATTCTATTCATCACTTTCCGGACTCTACAATTTTTCTGAATCATTTTCGCTAGAAGCTGAAATTGGCCACATTTCTAACGGCGGGCTAGGGGACACGAACCCTGGTTCAGAATCGTTTGTATTAAGTGCTCACTACCATTTCTAATCTCGCCTAAACAAGTTGTGCCTAGTTCGTTCGTTAAACAGCCCGCTTAAAACGCGGGCTGTTCATTTTTGGCAAAGACTTTTTTAACTTAACTTTCTGTCGGGCAAGGTGCGCCGCCGTTAATCCAAACCGACATTGCCTTAGCAAACTGTGCATGTGTCCCAGGAGCAGGTGTTCTGCCTGGGCCGGGGTTCCATGCCCATCTCACTAATGGATCATCACTGACATGATGCTCAAATTCTTTTTTAAACGTTTTCATGTCATCTCTTCCCCCACGTTGAGCAAGAAAAGAGTTCAAACGTGGGTTTAACCAATTGTTGCATAATTTTGAGGGTGTCATGTCGCTGCCAATAATCATGGTAGGAGGCGGCATGTGCCACACGAAACCTGGCATAAGGTCGTTTGCTGCACCAGGCGGCCTGCCGGGTTCACGCGCATTTTCATCTTGGTGACATCCGCGGCAGTTTACGGGGTGCGTTTCGCCAACCTGAACAAACTTTCCATCTTGCACCGCCATTTTCAAGTTATTCACAGAGGTAATGTTCATAGGGTGGGGGACGCTGTTGTCGCCCACTGTCGGTCGGTGAGCGCCATCTTCAATAACACCGTGACAGTTCACACACCGTGGATGTGTTGCTACATCGAACAAGTAGTTAAATGCTGTCGTTGGGTTAGGATCTTGCTGATAAGCCTCAAAAGCAGGTGTTGATTTAGCTGCTTTTGAAGTGCTAGCGGTCAAATTATTATGGTCGCTATCGTCATTTTTATTTGCAATACACCCACTCAGGACGAATGATGAGAGAGCACCAATTAATAGGACTGTTATCATTTTCATCATACTGCCCTCATGCTTTTAGTGCTGCGGTAACGTGTTGAGCAAGCATGGGCAAATGACGTAGCCGTACACCAATAGCTTGGTACACGGCATTGCCGATAGCCGGCGCGACACCAATAACGCCTGGTTCACCCAGTCCTACTGGAAACTCCTCACTTTCAACAAGTTCAATATCCATCTCTGGGACATCGTTCATACGTAGAGGAAGGTAGGTATGTAAGTTTGTTTTTGAAACCTGACCGTTTTTCACTTCGTTATGTTCAAACAGTGCCAAGCTCAGTCCCCACAGCAGTGAACCTTCAAGCTGTGCCATCGCGCCATCTGGATGAATAACAATACCAGCATCAGACACAACCCATAACTTCTTAACCGTTATCTTTCCAGTGCGCTTATTAACGTGAACATGGGCTGCAGTCGCGAGCCAAGCTGGCATAGTACGTTCTTGTCCCGCACTTACGCTATAGCCAATGCCTTCATCAGCACCAAGTTCAACACTCGCAGTCTTTTTCTTAAGAATTTCAAGCGTATTGGCAAGTCGTGTGGCACCGCCGACACTTTCAGGCGCTTTGCCCCCTTGTTTACCTTTACCGTCTAACATAGCAAGTCTGAAGTCGACGGGGTCTTTGTTGGCTTTCACTGCCACTTCGTCAATAAACGATTCTAAGCCCCATACAATCCAACCTTGACCTACCGAACGCAGCCAACCTGGCGTAAACGTATCTTGCGCTACCTTATTGTTAACCGCGCGTGCGCGATGGTGAGACATGGTGTACCAGTGGTCGGCACCAGATGCCGAAAACATATCGACTTTCCCTTCACCGTTTACCCCTGGTGCTAGAAATCCTGGTGCCATTTTTAGTGTTGGCCAGCCTGCCGCAAGCGCATGCTCCATGCCTAAAAACTGATTATTCTCATCGAACGACGCATTAAACAGTGAAGTAGAGGCAGAGCGGGGTTGATCAAATAATGTATCATCCGGGCGCATGAACACCAGTTTGACTGGCTGGCCAGCAGCTTTAGCTGTAAGCAAAGCTGGAACAACCCAATCACCAAAAAGGCGTCGCCCAAAGCCACCGCCAAGATAATACTGGTGAAGGACCACATCACTTTCTGGCACTTCTGCGGCTTTAGCTACAGTAGGAAGTGTTAGGCTCTGCCACTGGTTACCCGTATGTATATGCCATTTACGACCTTTAAATTCAGCAATGGCGTTAAGTGGTTCTAGCTGGAAATGATTGGCAGTCGCTGTGGTGTATAAAGCTTCAATGGCTTGTGCCGCTTTTGTTTGCGCCAGCTCTATATTTCCTTCGTCTACAAAAACGGTGCCTTCCTTTCGATCGCGTACAATTCTTTCGCCTTCTTTTTGTATATCCGCTTCAGAAACATTAGCGGTTTTACCGGCGTTATAGCTGACTTTCACCATATCAACGGCTTTAATCGCAGTAGGGTAGTCTGTAGCCAATAAAGTAACCCAGCCTTCGATGGTACCGCTCGGATCGGTAAGCACTTTATAACCTTTATATCCCGGTAGACTCTTAGCCTTACTGTCGTCGACATTTGTTACTGTACTGCCATAACGAGTCGGAGGCAGAATGGGTCGTGCATAAAGCATGTTTTCCACTTCAACATCAATACCGTATACCGCAGTACCGTTAGTTTTAGGTGGGATGTCGAGTGCTTTGTAGTCTGCGTTAACACCGATAAGGTGGCGTTTTTTACCCGGTTTAATTGGCAATTCAGCAAGCTCATCTGCACTGAATGTTTTGTCTACTTTGCCATTCGCTACGATATCGCCATAGCTAATTTTCTTGTTACCTGAGATAACAAAGCCTTTTTCTGCCTTACAACTATCAGCAGGCACGCTAAGTAGCTTCGCACCTGCATCAATTAACACCATGCGGCCAGCGGCGCCCGCCTGAGACATTGGCTTGTAAGTATGGAAAATTGACCAAGAGCCGCCTGTTACCATGTAGCCCCATTTCGGGTCTGTATCAACGTGAACTATAGACACTTTCTCCCAGTCGCACTCAAGCTCATCAGCCAAGATTCTAGCGATTGGAGTGCCGATATGCTGACCCATTTCCGCTTTGGCTATGTTGACGGTAACGTTGCCATCTGTATCCATTTCAAACCAAATATTTGGAGAAAACTGTTTGGCTTCAATACTTTCTTTCGCCGACAGCAGGGATGGAATAGCGGCAGCACCAAATGCCATGAATAAAGACGTTTTCACTGATCCCACCATAAAAGACCGGCGAGATAAGTTGATCATGTCTTTCTTTTCTTGAGAGATATTTTTCATGCTCATGCGTTTTCCCCTTCTGATGAAGCGGTTGGATCAAAGTATTGAACAGAAGACGTTGCAGCGCGCTTAATCGCCTTTTTTATGCGCGCGTAAGCCATACAGCGGCAATAATTGGTGCTCATGTGATTAACAATATCTTGGTCGCTCGGGTTTGGATTTCTATCTAGCAATGTCGCTGCTTGCATGATTTGGCCAGACTGGCAATAGCCACACTGAGGAACCTGCTCTTCTACCCAAGCAGATTGCAGCGGATGCGCGTTGTTGAAGCTTTCAATAGTGTTTACGTTCTTATCTTTAGCTAACGAAACGGGATAGGAGCAAGAGCGAATAGCGTTACCATCAATATGTACCGTGCATGCGCCACACATCGCTACACCGCACCCAAACTTGGTACCTTTTAGTCCAAATTCATCGCGTATTACCCAAACGAGAGGCGTATCTGATGCAGCATCTGTCTGCACTCTTTTTCCATTTAACGTAAATTCAATCATGGTTTGTGTCACCGTGAAGTTAATGTTTAATATGCTCTCGCCAAGGCGCTGTACTTGGTTTGAACGGTCTGTTTTGCCTGTTTTAATTGGTATTATTAAAATCTGGCCGCGTTGGCTCTCCCTTTAATAACCGCTCACTCCATAGACGCCCGAATGAACCTTTCGAATTGGAGTTAGACTAATTAACTAAAGGTATCCTAGAGGCCAAACTTGCTTATGTGGTCTATTTTAGTTACCTTGTTCAAACAAACAATTAGTATACTTTTAGTAACTAGGTGGCTTTTTTAGGAAAATAGATGGAAAGTGAAATAAAAACAGACGCTAAGGGTAGAAAAACCGTTCTAAATACGTGCACAGAGCCTTGTGCTATAGAGCGTGGAATGCGCCTAATTGGTGGAAAGTGGACGGGTTCTATTATTTATCATCTCAAAGATGAGCCTGTTAGATTTAACGACCTGTGTAGAATGCTTGGCGGCGCCAGCCGGAAGATGGTCGATCAGCGCCTTAAAGAGCTGGAAAACAACGGTATGGTGATCCGCAACGTTATCGACTCTCGTCCAATTGCGGTTGCTTATAGTCTCACCGAGTTTGGGCGCTCAGCGCTAGATATTCTTGAACAGCTAAGAGTCTGGTCTGAAAACCACACGAACGATTAAATACCGCTAGCGGTGAGCATTTATCTCACCGCATTTGCTTTATAAAGAGCTAGACCGACACTAGCGGTAATCGAAGTACTTTTTCAACAAGCTCTCCGGCTTTTTCTTGGAAACCAACAAAGTGTTCAGTAGCTTCATGAGCATCAAGGGCATCCTGAGATTGCCATTTCTCCGTAATAACAAATACACCCTCTTCACTTGCATGTAGGTCATACATCACTGCGCCGACTTCTTCTCGGCTTGATTTAACCAAGGGTAACAATGCGTCTAAAAGTGCATCTTGTTGGTTTGGTTGAGAATAGATTACGACTGAAAACTCGATCATTTTACTGTCCTATTGAGAAAAAACGCTAACATAGGCAACTAACGGAGTAATGGTTAGCGTTTAAAGCTGACTAGCAACTTTTTTCAGGTGAAAAGCAATCTCCACCATCAAATGCCTTTTACCGCTATGTCGCAGTTAGACGCTATCTAAGCCTTTTTCTTAGATGCATTTTTTAGCGAATGAAAAAAGTTAATCTATAATGATTTATACTAAAGTATAAAAGGGTGCTCATTATCCTTTGAGTGCCACCTCTTGAGGCGACGGAATGCAATTACCGAACGGGGCGATGCCCTATGTTTGAAAAAACTTTTCACTTTTGTCCTGTTGGGCTCGCTCACGTAAGCGTGGATGGAAGCTTTATACGTGTAAATAAGCGACTGTGTGATTTTTTAGGATATTCTGACGAAGAACTAACGACGTTAACCTTTCAAGAATTAACTGCGCCAGATTATCTTGATGAAGATCTAAGTTACTTAGAGCGCCTGATGGCAGGTGATATCGATGACTATGCGATTGAAAAGCGATATGTAAGGCGCGATGGCGAGCAAGTTTGGGCGAAGTTAACAGTGTCTTTAGTAAGAGATCAGCGCGGCAACCCAGACTATTTTATTTCTATTGTGGAAGATATCGACGAGAAAAAGCGCATCCAGTCTGAGCTCTTTCAAGTTGATGCCTTGTTTAGCAAAATTGTTAGCGCATTTTCTGATAGAACGTTTATATGGGTGGCGACGCCAGACTTGTCTAAACTGCAATACGTTAACGATGGCTATTCAAACATATTCGGTCGCAACGAGTACGAACTTTACTGTAACCCTATGAGCTTTATTGATCATGTACATGAAGATGATAAAGCACGGGTGTTAAAACTGTTCAGTCAACGCCCTTTGCAGAATTGGGATATTCAATATCGTATATACGACTCGAAAGGCGAAGTGAAGTACCTTCACGATCGCGGAAGCTTGATATTTGACGACCGTGAAATGCAGTCGCTTATTTTAGGTACGGCCGACGACATAACAAGAGAGAAAACGCAGCAACAAGCTCTGATGAGCGCCGTCACTAAATTAGAGCACCTGTCGAAAACCGACTCGCTCACTGGACTTGCCAATAGGAGAGAGATATTTAGCCAGTTAAGTGACGAAATTTCTCGTATGGATCGTGGCCAACAAACGTCAACGCTTGTTTATATAGACTTAAACAAATTCAAAGAAATTAACGATAAATATGGTCACAAGGTAGGAGACAAGGCGCTTGTTGAGTTCTCTGAAAGAATGAGTAGTTTGCTGCGTGATAGTGATAGATTCGGTCGTATTGGAGGAGATGAATTTGTCATCTTGCTCTATGGCACGGGTGAAAAGGAAACGGAAGCTTTTTTTAATAGGGTTGCCCAAAGCGACTTTGAAGTTAATGTAGATGGCAATAAGGTAGTACCAATTGGCTTCAGTGTTGGCTGGGTTGAGTGGAGCGAAGGGATTGAAACCGTGCAGGAATGGCTAGATAAGGCCGATGAGGTAATGTACGGAAAAAAGCGTTATCAGCAAGTTTTAACCGCGATTGATAAAGCGATGTAGACAGCTATTCCTGAGACTCGATATCTACATCGCTTTCGCCATTCTATTTTTGTCTTTGAGCGAACCAGCGCGCTATTTCCTGACGCTCTTCGTCTGTCATTTTTGTCTTGTTTAAAAATGGCATGTCTTTGGTCACAGTGGTTCTTCGAACCACTTGTGGCGCAAACCTTTCAATATCTTCCCATGTATCTAATATTACGCCTAAAGGTGCGACTTTAAAGATATCGTCGGTTGGCGTGCGCGAGTGGCAACCCACACAATGGGTTGTAATTAAGCTTACTACGCGCTCATTGCTTACTTCAGAACTCGCTTGGGCGACTGCATTGTTAGCCGTTACTTTTTTACCTACTTCATCGACAAGGCTCACATCTTCATGTCCTTCATTCGATGTATGTGATGGCGACTGAGGCCATGACACCCATAGCGCTATTGCTAGCATAGCGACTGCGCCAGACACTAAAATACCTGGTTTAGTGATGCCCACATGACGCAAGTTAAAGAAATGACGTATCCAAGCGGCAGCGGCCATTATCGCAATGAGTACCAGCCAATTTTGCGGGTGTTGATACGTCATGGGGTAATGATTTGAAATCATGATAAACAGCAGAGGCAGCGTAAAGTAGTTATTGTGTACCGAACGCAATTTAGCGCTCGCACCCCAAGTAGGATCAATATCTTTCTTATCGGCTACAGCTGCTACCATTTTGCGCTGGTTCGGCATGATGTTGAAAAAGACATTCCCTGCCATGATAGTGCCAATAAGCGCACCAACGTGAATATAGGCACCGCGACCGCTAAACCACTGGGTAGACAGGTAGCTGACAATACAAACAAGCGCGACTAATCCAATACCGAAGGCAAGTGGATATTTTGCCAATGGGCTGCGACAAGCAAATTCGTATAAGGCTAGTCCGCCAAAGATTAACCCTAAACCTAAAGATATTGCCGTGGTCGGTGACATGGCGTTTACCGAAGGGTCGATAAGATAAGCGCTAGCACCAAAGTAATAAACAATTATGAGTAGTGCGAAGCCCGATAACCACGTGGTATAGGCTTCCCACTTAAACCAGTGCAGTGTTTCTGGCATTTTCTCTGGGCCATAGGCGTATTTTGCGACCTCATAAAAGCCGCCACCGTGAATAGCCCATAAGTCGCCTTTGATACCTTTATCCTGCTTCCATTTAGGTGGCGTGCGTAGATTGTTATCCAACCAAATGAAGTAAAACGACGCGCCAATCCACGCTACACCCGCTACAACGTGGAACCAACGTACAAATAAACTTATCCAATCTAGCCACGGCATTATTGTTCTCCTTATTTAGGGCCCAAAGGCCCTACAGCAGCCTGTTATTAATGATGTTCTTTTTTATAGCGGCAGGTGCCGCTTATCCACGTTTGGTCGATAGCGCGGTCATCACCTAAAATACTCAAGGCAAAAAACACATCGTCAAAGTCCGCGTCTTCTTTTATTCTCAATTGTGTCAATTCGTCAAACCTAGGCTCAACAACGATAAAGTCAGCGGTGGTGCCTGGGTTTAAGTTGCCTATTTCATGATCAAGCGCATGAGCTACGGCCGCGCCTTGGGTCATAAGATAAAAGCCTTCTAACGGGCTGATGGGCTCGCTGCGCAATTGACTAACCTTGTATGCATCGCCGTAGGTTTTAAACATGTTAAACGTAGTGCCTGCACCCACATCGGTGGCCATGGCCACATGGACCTTGTTAGCACGCGCTGCGGTCATATCAAAAAGGCCACTTCCTAAAAACAGGTTAGATGTCGGACAGAAGGCCACCGTAGCGCCGCTTTCGCCTAAGCGTGCCCATTCGTTAGGCGTAAGGTGAATGCCATGGCCAAACACCGCACGTTCACGCACAAGGCTGTAGGTGTCATATACATCTAAGTAGCCGTCCGCTTTAGGGAATAAGCTCTTCACCCATGCAATCTCGTCTAAGTTCTCAGACAAGTGTGTTTGAATGAAAACGTCGGGATACTGCTTGGCAAGTTCCCCTAATGCAGCAAGCTGCGCTTCAGTACTGGTTGGCGCAAAACGGGGCGTTAGCGCATAGCGGTTGCGGCCCTTGTTATGCCAAGTTTCAATTAATTGTGCACTGTCAGCTTGTGCTGTGTCGGCGCAGTCATTAAGCGCACTAGGGCAATTCCTGTCCATACATACTTTACCGGCCACAATTGCCATATCAATTTCGCTTGCTGCACTAAATAATGCGTGGCTACTGCTTTTATGAACCGTAGTAAAAACAAAACCTGTGGTAGTACCGTTCTTTAGCAATTGGCGCAAAAATACGTTAGCAATGGTTTTAGCGTGTTCACTGTCAGCAAACTGCATTTCTGTGGGAAACGTATAGTTTTCAAGCCAGCTCAACAGCTGTTCGCCATAATGAGCTATGCTCTGTGTTTGCGGATAATGCAGGTGGCTGTCTATTAAACCTGGCAAAATCCACTTGCCTGAAAAATCTGTCACAGTGGCAGCCGGGTAGCGCTTTGCTATCTCTTCAAATGTGCCAATGTCTTTTATTTCTTTATTGTCTACTAACAAACCACCGTCTTTGAATATAGCGATGTCATTATCGAACTGTGTAGTTTGGTTAGGAAAGTGCGCAATGCTTGCACGAAAAAGCTGCATGTTTGTTAGCTGCCCCTGTAGCTGCTGAAACCGAATGGAGAGATAAGAAGTGGCACATGATAATGGCCGCCATTCTCATCAAGTTCAAATGTAATATCAATGTGTGGGTAGAAACTTTTGCCATGCGTTTCTACAAGGTAAGGCTTGCAGTGAAAGCGCAGGGTATAAACGCCTGCGGCAAAACCGTCTTCAACGCCCCAGTTGTTAAAACGCCCGTCATTATCCGTTTCACCCGAAAGGGTGCTACCGTCAGGTAGTGTAAGTGTAAGGGCAATGCCTTGTGCTGGCTTACCTAATGTAGTGTCGAGTACGTGGCTAGAAAGCGTATTCATACTGTTTTCCTTAAAAACTATTCAATGCGTATTGACCATTTTTTTGAAAATACGGGGGTTAATCCAGCGCTTTGTTAATACGCAATAGGGTTATCTTTATTTGCTCTGCAGCAGCATTGGTAATCTCTTGCTGTGTGGTATTGGGTAGCCTAGCTTGTAATGCTTCTAACATAGTCTGCGCAGAAAGACCGGTGGCATAAATAATAAAGATAAACCCGTGCTTGTCTAAATAGGCGTGATTGGCTTCTTTTAACTGGTGTAAAACGGCCTCGGACGCGCTGGCTGTACCCGACTGCTCGCCCGCAGCAATGGCTTTGGTATTTGCAAACTTTTTGCGCAACGAATCAACGTCGCCAATCATGGGGTGTGCCGTAAAAGCTTCAAGGTAGTCGTCATCACTGCATTTGGCCCACGCGCTCTTCGCTTGATTAACAAGTGCGTCCTTGTCGCTGTAGGGGCGTGCTTTTACCATTTGATAAATCCAGGTTTTCGCCGCGCAGCATTGCTCAAACCAAGAAGACGCCTCTTCAGCGCTTAGCGTATTTAATTCTTTAAGTGTCACTGGTGGTGTCCTTTTCTTTGTGAAGCGCTGTAGCGGGTTTCTCACTGTCTTTGCTACTGTTGCCTGCCGTTACTTCTTTTACATGAAGACGCTCGATAATTTGCGCAGATATAGAAACGGCGACTTCAATTGGTTGCTTGCCAGGGATATCTCGGTTACCTATTGGCGTAAATAGCCTTGCCAGCGCGTTGTCGTCAAACCCACGTTGAGTCAGCTTGGTAATAAAGCGCTTTGCTTTGGTGTCTGAACCAATTAACCCAACAAAGGGGAGGGAAGGTTGCTTTAACGCCTGCTCTGTAATGCGATAGTCCAATTGATGATCGTGGGTGAGTATAATCAGCCAACTGTTCTCATCAAGGTGTCTAACTTCGCTCTCTGGTGCTTCTTCCACGACTTTGTGCACGTTGGCAGGCAAAGACGATGGAAACAGTTCCTCGCGACTGTCTATCCACGAAATGCGTACAGGCAATTGAGCCAAAATAGGCACCAATGCTTTTGCAACATGGCCAGCACCAAAAATGGCGATGTGCTGCTGATGAACGTTACACACGTCAAATAGCACCTTTACTGCGCCGCCGCAGCACTGTCCTAAAGAACTGCTTAACGGGTAGCTGTGAAGTTCAGTGCATGCTTCGCCCTTTGCAAGGTACTCTCGTGCGCGGGCAATGGCATCAAACTCAAGGTGCCCGCCTCCAATGGTATCGATGCTCTGTGAAGCGGTAACCACCATTTTACTACCGGGTTCACGAGGCGTAGAGCCTGCAGTGCCAACCACAGTCACAAGCACATAGCCTTCATTACGCGCTTGGCATTCGGCTATTCCCTCATACCAGTTTGTTGCACGAAATGATTGGGGCGCGCGAGATGACTTTGCTGCCGTGAGTGTCATAAAACACCGCCTCGACTGGACGACTGCTGCATAGCACTTACTGCATTTAACACCCGTTCTGGTGTGGCTGGTGTATCTAGCTGCGGATCAACTGTGTAGCCAGATAGGCTAGATATGGCGTCTTTAAGGGCGCACCACACTGAAATAGCCAGCATAAATGGTGGCTCGCCAACCGCTTTTGAGTGGTAAATGCTGTCTTCAGCGTTCTTTCTACCAAACAGCTTCACATTAAACTCTTTTGGCGTATCGCCAATAGCTGGAATTTTATAGGTCGCCATATTTTCACTTATCAGCTTACCCGCTTCATTCCATTTAAGGTCTTCTGTGGTAAGCCAACCCATACCTTGAATAAACGCGCCTTCTATTTGGCCAATATCAATGGCAGGGTTAAGGCTGTTGCCAACATCGTGGAGGACGTTAACTTTATCTACCGTATATTCACCGGTAAGTGTATCGACAGAGACTTCACTCATTGAAACGCCGTAGGCAAAGTAGAAAAACGGACGGCCTTCACCGGTGTCGCGGTTATACTGTAATTTTGGGGTTTTGTAGAAACCGCTTGAAGACAAAGATACACGAGCAAAATACGCTTGCTGCACAAGCTCGGTAAAGGTAATTTTGTGCTCATCCAATACCACGTGCTCATTAATGAATAGCACGTCGCCAGCGCGGTCCTCTAGACCTAAGCTTTTGGCAAAGCACTCGGCCAAACGGGCTTTTAGCGTAATACATGCATTTTGTACGGCTTTTCCGTTTAAGTCAGTGCCGCTTGAAGCTGCTGTTGGTGAAGTGTTAGGTACTTTGTCAGTGCGTGTTGCAGTGACTTCAATCATATCCAAATCTAGTCCAAATTCATTGGCTGCAATTTGGCCTATTTTGGTGTGAAGCCCTTGGCCCATTTCAGTACCACCATGGTTCACCTGAATACTACCATCAGTATAAATGTGCACTAAAGCGCCAGCTTGGTTTAAATGCTTCGCGGTAAATGAAATGCCAAACTTAACAGGCGTTAGCGCTAAACCTTTCTTAATCACCGGGCTTTCGCGATTAAATGCTGCAATAGCTTCACGGCGCTGCCAATACTGAGCGGTTTCTTCTAGCTCGGCAATCATATCGGGCAGAAGGTTATGTTCTACCTTCATTCCGTAGGGGGTAAAACTACCTGTCGTGGTGCCGTATAAATTTCGTTTTCTTACCGATAGGGGGTCGCTGCCAATAGCACGGGCAATTTTATCAATCACGGCTTCAGCCATAATCATACCTTGCGGTCCGCCAAAGCCTCGATAAGCGGTGTGCGATACCATATTGGTTTGCAATCTGTGGCCAACAATGTCGCTATCACCTAAGAAATAACCATTGTCCGCATGGAACATGGCTCTATCGACAATGGCGTCAGATAAATCAGGCGAGTGCCCACAAATACCATTGATTGTCATGCGGGTGGCTTCAATTTTACCTGTCTCGTCAAAGGCCACGTCGAACTCGTTTTCGAACGGGTGACGTTTGCCAGTAACATGCATATCGGTGAAGCGTGGTAAGCGAAGCTTAACCGCACATTGATTGCGCGATGCCAGTAGAGCCGCTATACAGGCCCATTGCGCGGCTTGCGTTTCTTTTCCGCCAAAGCCGCCGCCCATACGTCGCATGTCTACCATTACACGGTGCAATTTTACATCGAGCACTTCGGCAACGAGTTTTTGTACCTCACTGGGATGTTGACTAGACGTATAGATTTTCATGCGATCTTCTTCATCAGGGATCGCAAGGCTCACTTGTCCTTCTAAGTACATATGTTCCTGTCCACCAATACTGAGCGTGCCATGTGCTTGGTGGATCGCTTTTTCAAATGTACTTTCAACGCGGTCAGTATGTTGGCCAAACCGATGTAGGGGACGCACAAACGTTTGCTGCTGGTGGGCAGCTTCGGCACTAAGTATAGGTTTGGCTTCACTCACCTCTACTTTCCCTTTTAGCGCAGCTTGTCGGGCAAGGTTTACCGAAGTGGCAAGCACTGCAAATACAGGCTGACCGAAGAATTTGATTTCGCCATTAGCAAGTAACGGATCGCCTTCGAACACAGGTCCAATATCTTTATGGCCAGGCACGTCGTCAATCGTAACCACATCTACAACGCCTTCACTTTGGCGAACAGCGTCAAGATTTATCGAGTTAATCGTACCTTTTGCGCATTGGCTTACACCAACTGCAGCATAAAGAGTGCCTTGAGGTTCAATAACATCGTCAACATAGTTTGCGCTGCCTTGTACTTGGCGTGTTGCGCTCTCGTGTTTTTTAGATACATGAACGACACTTTGCTTGTCGTTTTGTTGCAGTGGATTAGGGGCATCAATTAACTTACGCATGCTGCACCACCCGTGTTTCAATTTGGTTTGCTGTTTGGTTCTCTAACCAGAAGCGATGCCACAGGTTAGCTAAAACAGTTTTACGGTATTGGGCTGTAGCGCGCACATCATCGATAGGTGAAAATGCATCGAATAAGACTTGTTTGCCCAACGTTAAACATTCGTTGCTAGCGAACTGCTTACCTTTCAAAACGTTTTCTAACGCATTGCAGGTTGACGGAACTGCTGCCACACCACCAAAGCCACTGTTAATGGCTTCTACCTTGCCGTTGTCGAGTGTGACATTAAATACGGCGCATACTGCAGAAATATCATCTTCAAATCGTTTCGATATCTTATATGCAGCTAATGCTTGATTGGGCTGTTTCAATGGTATTTCTATTGCACTTATCCATTCATCTTTCGCCAGCATGGTCTCGCGATAGCCTGTGAAGAATGTGCTAATTGGGATCATACGAACGCTCTCGCCGTTATCTAAATGCAGTATGGCATTCAATGCGAGTAATAACGGCGGCATATCACCAATAGGGGAAGCGTTAGCCACGTTACCGCCAATGGTAGCCTGATTGCGGATAGGCAACGAAGCAAATCGGGTAACAAGCTCAGCCACTTGCGGAAATGCATTTAGTAATAAAGGTGCCGCATCATTTAGCGGTACAGCTGCACCAAGAATAAGAGAATGCTCGCTTTTAGTGCATTGTTTTAGTGCATCAATATGCGTCATACTGATAAGCGTTTCTACATCTTTTAGCTGTTGCGTGAACTGAAGGCTTAAATCCGTGCTGCCAGCGACTAGCTGTGCAGTTGGATGCGCTTGAATCAGAGTCTTCAGTTCTTCGCGAGACGTTGGCGTATGGATATTTCCCGTACCAGTGGGTTTCTCACCAGATAATGATAGCAATGTAGAAAGGGTGGCAGCTTGGCGTGCAGTGAATTGATCAACAGGTGTTTGTTCGCACACCTCCATCGTAGCATCGATAATAGGGCGGTAGCCTGTGCAGCGACATAAGTTGCCTGATAAAGCGTGCAGCACATCGTCGCGATTTGGTTTTGTATTGCTGTGATATAAGGCAAACATCGACATGATAAAACCAGGTGTGCAAAAGCCACACTGAGAACCATGGTGATCAACTAACGCCTGCTGTACGGGGTGTAAGTGTTTACCATCGTTCAAATGCTCAACAAATAAAAGCTGCTTCCCATGAACTGCACTCATTAGCGTGATGCAGCTATTCACTGTTCGATAATTAAGTTTTGCAGCGCTATTTGAGGAGGCTGGTTCCACAAGTACTACGGTACATGCACCGCAGTCTCCTGCTGCACAGCCTTCTTTTGTGCCTGTTTTTTTGCGATGTTCGCGAATAAATTGTAGAAGGGTGAGGTCGGCCCGCGCTTCATTTAATTCAACGACATCGTTATTTATTAGAAAGCGAATCATACTCACACCTTCTTGTTATGTTCATTCTTGTATTCATTAATATAGCTGTATTTTTTCAATAAAAGTAGACCATTTGGTCAATTTATTGCTTATAAAAAAAGGCCGAGTTCTAAAAGGCCATGATTTTGCGCAAATTTGATTGGAAAAAAAGAAGTGATACCTTTCTATTTTTCTTTTGCTAAGCACTACGTCGATTTGTTAATAAAGAATAAGGCAAGATTCGTGCAAGGTTTTGAACTATTCGCGTAATTCGTGTTTTAGTATGGTTAACACTCCCTGCATAGGGTATGTATGATCTATAAGAGCATAGCAACTCGTCGGCAATAAATGCTAACCTATCGAAAAGGCATGCAGCATTTATACTGCCCGTGCGCTTGCAAAGTAGATTGCAAAGGAATTTTAATAATAATGATGAAGGTAAAAAGTGCTGACGCTGGCGTTGGCGCTATGAACAGAAGAAAAATACTCCAAGCCGCTGAAAAATGTTTTGCACAGTTTGGCTTCAAAGGCACAGCAGTACAAAAAATTGCTGATGAAGCAGGACTTCCTAAGACTAACGTTTTGTATTATTTCAAAACAAAACAAGAGCTCTACGTAGCGGTACTAGAAGAAACCCTCTCGCTGTGGAACTCACGTTTTGATAAAGCCACAGTAGAAGACGACCCAGCCGAGGTACTCGCCAATTATATCGCCGAGAAAATGGAAGTGTCGCGAACGCATCCAATGGCCTCAAAGATCTTTGCGATGGAAATTATCAATGGTGCACAAAACTTAAGTGGCTACTTTGATGAAGAGCATGCGCTTTGGATGAAAGGGCGACTTGCGGTTATTGATGCATGGGTAAAGGCCGGCAAACTGCCACCTGTTGAAGGTGAATATTTGCTTTACACTATTTGGGCTAGTACCCAGCACTATGCTGACTTCTCTGCGCAAATAACCCGTCTACGCGGTAAAAAGATGACAAAATCAGATTTTGAAGACGCTACAAAACAAGTGGTAAAACTCGTGCTCGGTGGCTGTGGGTTATCTGTGCCAGAAAACTTCGAGGTGTAGCATGACAGAGTCTGTTTACCCTCGTGATCTGGTTGGTTACGGTCAACATGTACCTCACGCAAAGTGGCCGGGCGACGCAAAAATCGCGATTCAGTTCGTATTAAATTACGAGGAAGGTGGCGAAAATTGCGTGCTTCATGGTGACGAGGCGTCGGAAATATTCCTATCGGAAATTATCGGCGCACAAGCGTACAAAGATCGCCACCTCAGCATGGAGTCTATTTACGAATACGGCAGTCGTGCAGGGTTTTGGCGTTTACACCGTTTGCTTAATAAATACGACATTCCTGTTACTGTGTTTGGCGTCACTATGGCTATGCAACGACACCCTGACGCCGTAAAAGCCATGATGGATTCAGGTTGGGAAATCGCCAGCCATGCCATGCGCTGGGTGCATTATCAAGACATGGACGAAGAGCAAGAGCGTAAACAAATTGATGAGGCGATTATTCTTCATGAGCAGTTAACAGGCAGTAAACCTGTAGGTTGGTATACAGGAAGAACGAGTCCGAATACGCTGAAGTTGATTGCAGAGCGCGACGATATCTTATATTGCGCCGATTCTTATGCTGACGACTTGCCTTACTACGATTGCCATTACAGTAAGCCGTTATTGATGGTGCCGTACACGTTAGACACCAATGATATGCGCTTTGCCACGCCTCAGGGCTTCAACAGTGGGGAACAGTTTTTCACCTACTTAAAAGATGCGTTTGACGTGTTGTATGAAGAAGGAGAAGAAGCGCCCAAGATGCTATCTATCGGCCTTCATAATCGCATAATAGGACGGCCTGCTCGACTCGCCGCACTTAAGCGCTTTATCGAGTACGTTAAGTCTCATGATAAAGTATGGCTAGCGACACGAGAGCAAATTGCCCGTCACTGGTTGGAGCTTCATCCTAAAGATGGTGGTGACAAGCTGCGTACGTAGCGTTTACAGTACGCCTACTATATTTGAAGTACAGTAAAGTGAAGAGACGAAAGTGAAACAAATGGAGCGCTATCGCCTTCACTTAATAAAGGACAAAACCATGAAAACAAAACTAGCCATTATTGCCCTTGGGGCGCTAGCGCTGACAGCATGCTCAAAGCTGACTAAAGAAAACTACGATAAATTAGAAATGGGTATGTCTCAGGACGAAGTTGAAGCAATTCTAGGGTCAGCTGACAACTGCGGAAAAACAATGGGTACCATGGCATGTACATGGGGCAATGAAGACAGTAAGCACGTTAAAATCGTATTTATGGGTGATAAAGCCGTTACCTTCACTTACGATGGATTGAAGTAAACGTATATCTTTTTCACTTGCCTAGTTTAAAAAGAAAGGTGGCGTTGAAAGCCACCTTTTTTGTATCTAAAGCGTTAACTTACAGGCACGCAATAAGCGCCGTTGAATTATTTTAAATCCAATAAGTATCGTAATAAGAAAACAATCGCCAGTGCATAAGTGAGCGGTGTTACTTCTTTAAATTTTCCCGTACCTACCTTAATGCCAACATAAGTAATAAAACCAAGGGCAATGCCTTCGCTTATGCTGAATGTGAGCGGCATGGCGATAAGTGCAACAGAAGCAGTGGCTAACGCACCTAAGTCGTCGAAATCAACCTGTCGAATAGATTCCATCATTAAAATACCTACCATCAATAGCGCTGGCGTAGTGGCCATTAGCGGGATAACTTTCATGAGCGGTGTTAAAAATAGCGAGAGTAAGAAGCAGATTGAAACCACTACTGCGGTAAGTCCGGTTCTGCCGCCCGCCGATACTCCTGTAGCGGACTCCACATAGCTAGTTACTGGAGATGTACCCACTAATGCGCCAGCAATACTCGCTGATGCATCGGCTGTCATTGCTGAGCCAATTTTCGGTAGCTTGCCTTCGGGAGTAAGTAGATTGGCTTTTCGAGATACGCCGATTAAGGTGCCAATAGTATCGAACATGTTCACAAACATAAGTGCGAAAATGAGGTCCCACGTTTCCGCAAGGTGATCAATTGGGTACCAAAAGTCCATTGCCATAAAGGTGTTTGAAATAGATTCTGGCATGCCAACTACAGCAGAAGGCGTTGCAGTTAAGATACCGTTTTCAGTGGGGATAAAAGCACCAATTAAGGTGAGTGTTACGATAGAGATTAAGATAGCGCCTGTAACGCGTTTCACCATAAGAACGATAGTAAAGATAATGCCGATGAGCGCTAACATTACTGCTGGCTCAGAAAGGTCGCCAAGCTGTACGAAGGTTGCAGGATTATCAACAATCAGCCCCGCATTTTTAAGGCCGATAAAGGCAATGAACAAACCTATGCCACACTGCACGCCGATTTTGAGAGAAGGAGGTATAGACTCGGCTATTTTGGTTCGAACTCCGGTGAGAGAAAGGAGTAAAAAGAGAATGCCGTTCCAGAAAACAATACCAAGCGCTGCTTCCCATGGGATTTCACGACCAAGACAAATGGTAAACGCGAAAAAGGCGTTCAAGCCCATGCCTGGGGCCAACGCAATAGGGTAGTTAGTCATTAGCGCCATCATTAAAGTGCCAATACACGCCGCTATTGCTGTCACTGTAATTAGGCCCTCTACGGGCATGCCACTTAACCCAAGAATACCTGGGTTCACCACGAGTATATAAGACATGGCTGCGAACGTAGTAAGTCCTGCAATGATCTCTGTTCTTACTGTTGTTCCGTGTTCCTGCAGCTTAAATAGCCGTTCGATTACGTTGTTGGACATCAAGAGTTCTCTGTTAGTATTTCATTGTGTGTTTTGTGCGTTGAAAGCAATAAACTGACCAATTAGTCAACTTGTTGGTGTGTTTTGTGCTAACTTACTTTTCAGTACAATGACTAACTAATAGCCATTGCGTGACTCAAGGTCACTAGCCAGGCAGCACAAAGCCAGCCAAACGGTTAGTAATCAACATAGATGAAGTCAAAAAAACCGCAAACAAAACCTAAATGAGCAATAGAACTCGTTTACAGATAGCATTAAAGATAAACTATTACGCACCAATTAAATGCCATTGCATTGTTGTGGTGCAAATAAGTGAGGGGCCATGTCGCTGTCATCAATAATTAAAAACATTCCAAAGGCCGAACTGCATCTGCATATAGAAGGTAGCTTAACGCCTGAACTTATGTGGCGCCTAGCTGAAAAGCACAGTGTATCACTTCCTTATGCTAGCGTGGAAGAGATAGAAGCGGCGTATAACTTTGAAGATCTACAAAGCTTCCTTGACTTATATTATGCAGGGGCGGGCGTGCTTCGCGATGAGGATGATTTCTTTGCTTTAATGTGGGAATACTTAACGCGGTGTCATGAGGACAATATCGTCCACACAGAAATTATGTTTGATCCGCAAACCCATACAGAGCGTGGCATAGGTTTCGATATTTTCATGCCAGGCTTTTTGAAGGCGATGGAAAAAGCAAAAGATGAATACGGTATCAGTAGCTATTTAATCATGTCTTTCCTTCGCCATTTGCCAGAAGATGCTGCCTTCGATACGCTTTCTGCAGCAGAGCCTTATTACGAGCACATTACAGCGGTAGGGTTAGATAGCTCCGAACTTGGTCATCCGCCGTCAAAATTCGAACGCGTATTCAAAAAAGCCAAAGCGCTGGGATTTAAAATTGTCGCCCATGCTGGAGAAGAAGGACCGGCATCTTACATTTGGGAAGCCATCGAGCTATTGGACGTTGATCGTATTGACCACGGTGTGCGCTGCCAAGAAGACGAGGCGCTTATGGATCTCTTGAAAAAAAGACAAATTCCACTCACTGTTTGTCCGTTAAGTAACCTCAAGCTGTGTGTGATAAATGATATGAAAGACCACAATATTGTCCAGCTTCTTGATGCTGGGCTTCTGGTCACGGTTAACTCTGATGATCCTACGTATTTTGGTGGCTTCCTAAATGACAATTTTGAAGCGTTGCACCAGTCGCTGGGTATTGATGAAAAAACAGTTCGTACGTTGGTAGCAAATAGCTTTAAGGCAAGTTTTTTACCGCAGGAGCAGAAAAACCAGCTTGTTGAAAAGGTTCTTTCAGCCTAGGGCCTGTTGACTTTTGGTGTACGAATTTTGGTCTAAATGGAAGCCTTTTAATCGCGAAACAGTCCTGCAAGCCTAGCGGGCTAAGTTAAAGGACTGTGACAAAGAGTAAAAGGCTTCCATAACGACCCCTTCGGGCAGCGCCTTTGTGCCATCTATACTGCGTTGAATGTTCTCGATTTAGAACCACTAAACCGTCAAACATTCGCCTTGTCTAGATGGCACACAGACCGCTGCAAAAATGTACAACAAAGGTCAACAGGCCCTAGCAAGGTGAGGAGTGGAAGATAGTCGCGTTAGCTTCTGGCGATTAATGCGAGAAGCTAATGTGATTTTACGATTGCATGACTGCAATAGTTTGCTTAATCAAATTGTCTAATTCCGTGATGTCTTGAACGATTTCGCTTAAATCGTCTTGCTTGGCTTTGTTTTCAATAGACGATGCCTTTTCCCGAATGGCATCGGCACCTACATCGCCCGACACACCTTTCATAGCATGACTGTTGAATCTAACGGCTTCAACATCTAATGCGGTCGCTGCACTTTGAAGAGCTTGTTGTTTTTGTTCTATTTGCGCAAGGAACATTTCAACAATACGGTTCAGTAACCCCTCATTTCCACCTAGCCTGCTTATTGCGGCATCGCGGTTCCATAATTGTTCTCGAGTGGGCGTATCGTTTGAGTTAGATGTGTCCATATGTGCCACCGTAATTGAAGCGTTATGCCAGTGTACAATAAATGTTCTAAACAAAAAACAGCAAGTTCAGCCGCTTAGCATACAACGGTTCATAAACCGGCAAAACCTAGACGAAAGACTAATTTTTTTTTACGTATCTCGGGCGATACTTATTCTGTCATTAGTTTCACAGTGTGGTATTTCTCATGGATAATGAGACACAGAAAGTAGTCATCATTGACGATGAACCAACAACACTCTTGTTATTAGAAAGTGCAGTAGAATCTCTAGCAAAGGTTGTTACGGTCTCGCAAAGCGCGAATGCGTTTTCGGTGATAAAAGCACAACTTCCTGATTTGGTTGTTCTAGATATAAGCATGCCTGAGCTATCTGGCTTTGAGGTCTGCAAGCAGTTAAAAGCGTGTCCAGAAACGGCTGCTATTCCAGTAATCTTTGTCACTTCCCATAGCGATCCAGAAAATGAACATGTGGCATTGTCGTTAGGTGCCATAGACTTTATATCCAAGCCCATTGATATTGGGTTGTGCCAGATGCGAGTTAGAAATCATCTCACTATTCAGGACCAAAAAACGAAGCTTGCTCGTGTTAATCACGAATTAGAAGCAGAGAAAAAGCAGCTTGCTATTACTCTCAAATCAATAGCTGACGGCGTTATTTCAATTAACGCAGCAGGGGATGTAACGTTTATTAACCCGGTAGCGCAAAGGTTAACCGGATTTAGCGAAACTGAAGCCCTTGGCAAACCTATCGATGAGGTTATGAATTTAAGAGATGCCTCGACAAATGAGCGCCTTTTAAACCCCGCTCTTTACGCACTAGAAGTGATGCGCCCGGTAGCTATGTCTTATAACGCCACGCTGGTAAGCCGACACAATCAAGTATTCAGGGTAGAAGATACAGCGTCGCCCATCATTGATGAGGATGGCCATCTGTCTGGCGCGGTTATCGTTTTCCAAGATGTGTCAGAAGCCATTGAAATGGCAGTAAAGATGACACATTTAACCAATCATGATCAGCTCACGGGCCTGCCAAACCGAGTTCTGCTGCACGATAGAGTTGTTCAAGCTATCACTCGTTGTTTTACCTCTAAGCAAAGCATAGCGTTACTGTTAATCGATATCGATAATTTCAAATACCTCAATGACAGCCTTGGGCATCAAGTCGGCGACTATATTATTGCGTCTATTGCAAAGCGCCTTGCAAAGGTTGTTGGAGAAAGCGCTACGCTCGCCCGCGTGGGTGGCGATGAGTTTGCCTGCTTACTTACTGAAATTGGTTCGGGCTACAGTGCAGACAGTATTGCTATGGCGTGTTTGCAGGCGGGCAGAGAGCCCATTGATATAGACGGTAAGGCCCATCAACTTAGCTTAAGCATTGGAATTAGCCTATATCCCCAAGATGCTGTTAATGCGGAAGAGATGATGCGCCATGCAGACTCAGCCATGTACCGCTCTAAATCAAAAGGCAAAGACACTTTCAGTTTCTTTTCAAAAGACCTGCAGCATGCCATGCATCATCGTGTGGAGATGGAGATAAAGCTTAGAAATGCCATAGAGAACGACAGTCTAGCCATTTACCTACAGCCTAAGTATGACTTTGACGATAGTGCAGTACTAAGTGCGGAAAGCTTAGTCAGAATGTTCGACGAGAATGGTAAAGTTATTGGACCTGATGAGTTTATCCCGCTGGCAGAAGAGACTGGGCTAATACATCAATTAGGTAAGCAAGTTTTGCAAAAAAGCTGTGAGTTTGTCGCTAGATGCAACGAATTGGGGCAAGACTTCAAAGTGGCGGTAAACGTAGCTGCTAAACAGCTTTCAAACCCAGGCTTCGCAAAAGAAGTTGCTGAAATTATCAACGAAGCGGGTATCGCCGCGTCGTCTATAGAATTGGAGGTAACAGAATCAGCCCTAATGCACGACTTTGAACAAACCCGAGATATCCTGAACGACTTGGCTTCATTGGGCGTTACTATTGCGTTGGATGATTTTGGTACGGGCTATTCAAGTCTCTCTTATTTGCGCCAGTTCCCATTGAATGTGCTAAAGATAGATCGCTCTTTTGTTATTGATATGGATAAAGAACAGCAGGCACATGATATCGTAACGGCAATAGTGCATTTAGCATTAAGCTTAGAGTTAACCATTGTTGCCGAAGGTATAGAGACCCAATCTCACTTTGCTGCGCTCAAAGCTCTTGGATGCCACTTAGGGCAAGGGTATTTTATGTGTCGCCCTATGGGGATGGCGGATTTCTTCACAAAGTTCATCGATGATTGCCAAGTTGCGTGAGGTTCACTAGACGGCGTGCAGAACGCTATCGATAGACCTTCTTTATAACCTTGTCTTTCGAACCATACCTACTTGGAAGCAAACTAGCTGACTTTTCGATACAAATTTGGATGTAAGGTGTTAGACTTGCGTAAAACGTTGTTATTACTTTGATATTGTAAAAGTAGAAACAACGGAAGCGAGAATGGTCACCTTGGTGTAGTAACAATAAAAGTACCCGATGAATCGAAATGAAATAAAACCCTACGCAGAGTGTAATGTACTTATTGTGGACGATGAGCCGATGAGTCGTATGCTGCTTGAATCCATCCTAGAGTCGGTGTTTACCTGTGCTACAGCCGAGTCGGGAGAAGAAGCCATATCTTACTGTAAAGCAAATTTGCCGGATTTAGTTCTGCTGGACATGAATATGCCAGATATTGATGGTCTAGACGTTTGCACAGCCTTAAAAGCCTCGCCTGAAACGAATCATATCCCTGTCATTTTCGTTACGTCTACAATGGATATTGAGAGTGAAAATGCGTGCTGGGAAGTAGGGGCGTCAGACTTTGTCATGAAACCGGTTAACGCTTCTACGTTGACGCATCGCATCAAAACACATCTGCAAAATAAGCTTCGCACCGAATTCCTTGAAATGATGACATTTCACGATCAGCTAACGGGTTTGTACAATCGCATGTATTTAACCAAGGAAATTCCGTTACTTATTAAGCAAGTTGCGAGAGACAAAGGTACAGTTGGAGCAATAATGATCGACATCGATTATTTTAAGCTTTTCAACGATACGTACGGGCATCTCGAAGGCGATATTTGTCTTCAAAAAGTGGCGCAAATTGTATCGGACACGGTTAAACGGCCGAAAGATGCCGTTATTCGCTTTGGCGGCGAAGAGTTTTTAGTCGTCCTCCCCTATATCGACCATCAGGGCACAAAGCTAGTGGCACATCAGCTTGTAGAGGCTGTCGCCAATGCAAGAATTCCACATGGTAAAGGGATAGAAAACCGCGTATCAATAAGTGCAGGCTTTGCAGTTTGGAAAGCTACGGATGTGGTTGAAGACGATGTGGCTGCGCTTATAGAAGACGCTGACATTTCACTGTTTGAAGCAAAAGAATTAGGGCGAAACCAAGCCAAGGGCTGAGGCCACAGCCCAATTTCCCATCATAAAAATAGAATTTCTAGCCTATTGTTTAATATCCCGTATTCAAATCCCAAGCTATCATTATAAATGCGGGGCCGCTGTGCATGAATCGAGCAAAGCGGCAAGAATCTTGTGGTCTTTACGCTTGGGTAGCGAACCATGGTTTATTTTGACGAACAATCGAGTTTGAATGTGAAACTGGAACACCAGTTGAAGGCATCGCTAACCAGTTTGGTACAGCGAGGCTGCGATTCGTTTGGCGTGTTTCAAGGTTTACTTTTACAGCTGGACGAAGAGACAGTTAATATATTGGTTAAAGCTTCGTCGGCGTATGCACCCAACTTTAAGTCGGTCCCTTCTTTCTCTACCTGTGTGCCTGTAGACAACTGTTTCCCTGTAAACAGCGCTAAGTGTTCTACTGCATTTAAACAATGGTTTTCTACTTATTTTAATGCCGAAAAATACATTCGAGGCCGTGTTCATACCCTAGATGGAAGCCAAGTCTGCTTAGTCTTTATTAATGCGTGCCCGGAACAGTCGGTAAACCTCGACAAGCTGTCGCTGTTAGACGATTGCCTGAGCGTGATGTTGGATAAGTTTCATCTCGAAAAAGCAGAGACCAATCAAAACACGTTGTACGAAAAGTTACAAAGTGTAGCGAACATAGGCACATGGGAAGTTGATTTGACCACTAATGCACTTAGCTGGTCTTCACAAACTCGGCTTATTCACGAAGTCTCAGAAGACTTTGTACCCACATTAGAAACAGCTATCAACTTCTACAAAGAGGGGTTTGATAGAGATGAGATAAACCGCATTGTCTCCCACACGGTCGCTACGGGTGAACCGTGGAGTGCAACGCTTGAACTTGTCTCCGCCAAAGGTAATTCAGTTTGGATAGAAACCCACGGCATGGCTGAGATGAAGCACGGAAAGTGTATTCGTTTGTTTGGGACTTGCCAAAACGTAAACAAGTCGGTGCAACTTAGACTTGAATTGGATGAGAGAAGAAGAGAAGCCGAAGCTGCGTCTAAAGAACGTGGCATGTTGTTATCCCGTATAAGCCACGAGTTAAAGACGCCGCTTAATGGCATTACCGGCATGCTGCAGGCGCTCAAGTTCGAAAATAAAGAAAATGTGCGAATGCGCAAAGCGGATGTGGCGCTTCATAGCGCAGACCGCTTATTGTCTCTTATAAACGATGTTTTGGATTACACCTCCATCATTAACGGCGAATTCTCACTAAAATATAGCGATTTTTGTGCGCGTTCGTTAATTGAGGATATCCTGGATGTATTTAAAACAAAATGTGCAGAGAAAGGCGTAAGGCTTTACGCGGTGCTGTCTTTTGACGAAAACACTTATGTTCACGGAGATGCCGCCCGAATCAGTCAAGTCATTACAAATTTACTATCGAACGCGGTTAAATTTACGCCAAAAGGGTATATTTCGGTGCAAGTTACGTTAAAGCATCAAGGCGATGTGCCTATTTTACTTGCGTCAATTGAAGACACTGGTGTGGGCATGAGTGATGAAATATTGTCACGTATTTTTAGACCATTTCAAAACGACACCGCCAGTGCCTCTGAAGAGTTAAATGGAAACGGTTTAGGGTTGTCTATCGTCAATCAACTTGTTGGCAAAATGGATGGCGAGCTTGAAGTGCGGTCAAGCGCAGGGAAAGGCTCCTGTTTCGATATTGCTATACCTGTAGAAATGGCAGTTTTAGATAAAGAAAAGCAGAGTGACGTTGTCCTCTCTTCAGACCTGCTTAGCGTTCCTCTTAACGTTTTGGTTGTTGATGACAACGATATAAACCGTTTCGTGCTTGCATCCATGCTAGAGAAGTTTAATTACCTTCCAGATGAAGCCGAAAATGGCGAAGTGGCCGTTCAAATGGCCCGAGCTAAAAAATACGACATTATTTTTATGGATTGCGCTATGCCAGTACTCGATGGGGTAAGTGCGACTAAGATTATTGTCCAAGAAAACTTATTGCCCAAGCACGGCCGTATTGTGGCTATAACGGCAAATACTACACCTGAAGATAAAACTAATTGTAGCAATGCGGGCATGGCCGATTTTCTTGCCAAGCCCGTGGTACAAAATGACGTTACCCTTCAGGTGCGCCATGCACTAAATGCTAAATCAGTAACAGCGTAGAGGTTAAAGTGCGTTTATTCCGCTGAAGGGGGTGTATCTTTTACGGTTTCCCAATGCGTTACAATATAGTCTGTAACCTGTGAGCCGACTTTATAGGCGGCTTCTATAGCGGCTCCCATTGCTGCATATCCATCGCCAGAACTCTCTAACTTTAGGTTCTCCGCAGCGCTCAACGATGGTGGCTGCATGGTAAAATTGCTCGCCGTTCTAAGAATAAGTAAGCGGTCTTTATTGACTAACCCTGCATTGTCCAAGTAGCTCAAGCTTTGAAGTGTTGCTGAGTCTTCCATGCCCGAGGTAACAAAATTTCCTTTGCCCTGCGTCCAGTATGCCACCCAATCGTTTGCCCACGTATTTAGTTTTTCGCCATGCCAAAAGGTAGATGCAGATAAATGCGCACCCATAGATATATTGGGAAGTGCCCTCGCATTAGCTGAGTTGGTGTACTTGGCTCTCAGTGCATCCATCGCTTCGTTGTTTAAAAGCTTGGTGTCTTTTGTCAACGAATAGGCCCACTTTGCTAACGGTAAGTTCAGCGCGTACACCTCGCCATTTGGGCTGTTGTTTACGTCTACAGCGTCAGCGTTTTCAAAGGGCGCATGAGTGAAGAGGGGGAAATAACCCGTACTCCACTGAGACGGAATTTCTCTAGCGTCAATTTGATGTGCTAGGTCGCCATCGACTACATAATCGGTCCAAATTGCACTTCCAATGGTGTTATCCGCTGGGTCGACTCCCGCGATCCCAGCGACCAACCAATAGGCTTGGGATAAATCAAAGCGAGGATCAAGACCTAGTGCCATTATTGCTGCTGAAGCGCGCGCAATGCCCATTCCCGTAACCATACCGATTACACCTGTATCAGGATTGGCGTAAATATCGTGAAAGCCATGAGGCAAAGGGTATTGGGTTGTGAGTTTCTGGCGAGCCTTCCACAATTGAAATTCACCAGGCGCGTCGCCTTCGTCGTTGCCAATTTCGAACATACTTACTACAACAACCTTCACTTTCATTGGCGGCTTAGCGTCATTGGCTTTAACATTGGCAGAATAACTACTGCTACAGAAACCCAAAAACATAGCCAAAATAAGCAAAGCGTTGAAAAAGGCAGACCGTTTTTGTTTAAGCAGTGGATAAAAAGAAAGATGCATTTAGTACTCCTAAAAAAGAGCCCAGCATAATCAAACTGGGCTTCTTATCGAAAAAACTTACAGGCCTGAGAGCGTGTGTCGAACGTTCAATCTACACATGAAGCACGACCACGCTCAAAGAGTATGCGAACTTAGAATGAGTAAGTAAATTTAGCATTCCAGTGACGCGGTAGTTCAGGTAGTACAATTTGACTACCAAATAGATCAGGGAAGTTAGAGCGGAAATAACGCTCGTCAGTTAAGTTTTTAACGGTTAAGTTTAACGACCAATCTTCTGCCTGATATGACAAGCCAGCATTGACTAACGTGTAGGCTGGAAGTGTCACTGCAGCTGAGTAGCCAGACGCGACCTCATCCACATCCACAATACTCACGTTGGCAGCATAACCATTTTGGAAGTCATATGTTGCTGTCAGCGTGTAAATATTTTCAGGAATACCGGCCTTTCGTCCGTCAGAGTTTGTTTCTCCTTCACCAACAAGGTTAAGACCTACTACGTTCCCGCCAAAAATTAACGAAGGATCATCAAGAGCAACTAAATCGTCAGCACCTAAGAATCCAAATTGGTTTCCATTGGCAAGTGCAGTTAAGTTGATAACTTCTATATTTGTATAGCCAGCAGAAACAACAAGGTTCTCATTGACTACCCAACGAAGTTCAAATTCGGTGCCTTCGTTATTGGTTGTGTTGTTGGTAACCGTATTCTGTGTATTGAAGTCGGTACGCTCTTGCTCAAAGAATGAAAGGGCAAAATAGAGTGTATCGTCAACGAGAGAACCTTTAATACCGTATTCCATCAGCTCAGAGGTGTCGAACGCACCGCCACCACCAGGTTGATTGAGTTGGCCAACACCAATCTCGGCGCCCTGGCCTGCAACAAGGGTAGCTTGCTCTGCTGCAGTGATATAAGGAATAAGGCCAAATTCAAATTCATATGAAATACTAGCGTTCCAAGACCATCCATCTACGGTTTCTTCAGCATAAACAGGTGTTTCATCTCCAGTAGCACCCAGAAGTAAATCCGTGCGCGATGTGCTTTCAATATCAATAGTGTCGTATCGTAAACCTAGTACTAAGTTTAAACCCCAGTCCCAAGTTAAATCGGTCATTGCAGCAATGCCTAAGTCTAAGTAATTACCTACGTCATAGTTGTCGTAGTTTTTACCCGAGCGGGTAGACAAAAGGCGGCGATCGAGCGCTGAAGACGGCATGGTTAGGTCGCGACGATTAAAGAACTCGTAAGTGAAGTCATCGCCGTGCTCAAAGTCGGTATAGCGTACAGATGGAGAAAATTGAAATTGCGCTAATAGTCCGTCGTTCTCATATTCTGTCGCAAAAATTAGTTTGTCTTCTATAACCCAGCTGTCATGGAATTGTGAGAAGCCATAAGCATTTTCGTTTATGTTGTCGTATGCATCATAGAAAAGCTGGTTGCGAATTTCCCAATTATCCGTGTAGTAAATGGTGTCGAAGTAGAGCGTTATGGCTTCGTTACCAAGTTGGTCATCAGGCGCTACCAAAGTTTGGCTACCACTTAAGGTCGTGGTACCTGGGTTTTGTAATGCCATTAAAGGATCGAAAAAGTCGCCTGTAACCGAATCTAATGGGACAGCTGGCGTGAAAATAAACGGTGAAACCAAGTCTGCGACTTCAGCATATTCTTCGTGACTGATTTGACCGTCGCCGTCCGTATCTAATGGTTGAGCCGTACCTGTAATATAGGTTCCGTCGTCAACTAACTCCTGAGTTAATCGGTTCCAGCCGGCCACTTGGTTACCATCGTAGTCGTGGTACATACCACCAAATTCAAAGCGAAGATTATCGGTAATATCGATATTAAATGATGCTTGAAGTACGGTTTGATCAGTCTGGGTATTCTCGTAGTAACTGTCAGAGTTTTCTAGCTCACCGTATATGTAATAGCCCATTTCTTTACCGGCAACACTAGTCGGTCCGCCAACTTCTGCAGTTAAAATGCTTTTGTTCCACGACCCCGTTGTGTAAGACAACGCGCCTGTTGGTGCATCTAAATACTGCCCCGATGACGCACGGGCAGACTTGGGATTAAAGTTCAGATAACCACCAATTTTTGATGGGCCGTAAATAGGTGATGCCGGACCACGAACGATGTCGATTCGGCTGGACGCGCCAATAGGCGTAGGGTAGTTACCTGGGTTGTCTAAGCGCTTAACACCGCGGAAGTAAGTTTCCCCGGGCGTGCCCCGCACATCCAGAGAGCCTGCAACACCGAAGAACGACTGTGTGAATGTACCTGGTGCGAACGCGACGAGTTCATCAATGTCTGAAACGTTGAAGCGCTCCATTTGCTCTTGAGAAATCGTGGACGCTGAGCGAGGCGTTTCGAGAATAGATTTGCCAAAGCCAAAAACTGACTCAACGTCTTGACCAGGAAGGCTCCCAAGGGATCCTGTTACCTGAATTTTTTCAACGTCTTTTTCTTTAACCTCTGTCTCTTCTTGAGCAAAAGCTTGCGACGATAGCGCGACCGCGGTAGTCATTGCAAAAGCTTTTGCTAGAGGAGATAAATTGAATGTAGTGTTTTTCATGGTTTCCTCGTTATTTTTAGTTGCCCTTTTTTAGGGCTCTATTCACGCATTTTTTTATGCGTTTTATTATTGGCAAGAGAGTTAGCAGGATGAGTGCCAACTACTTGTCCAGTTGGTCAACTTTTAACCTCTTCTTAAGTTGCTGAATTATAGGGATAAAAATATATAATGTTGTTCTTATGTTGTTATTTTTATGTAAATAAACCTAATCGCATGAATGCATGCACTTTTACGGTGATTTTTAGCGAGCTTTTGCACTAAAAAGAGCAGAGGTTACGCCCGGTTGTCCGTCTATACTTAAAATGGATGTCGAGTGTGCTGAGTGCTTAACAGCCTCATGGTTTACAAAGGCTTTTTCATTGAGTACTTTCGGCGCCCTACGGCTACTTTCTGGCTTTGGGTTGTGAATAGGCTCGTAAGCAGGGTTGTCCTGAGCAACGCCAGTGCTGCTTTCAATTTTTTGTGCACTAGCGTGTGGGGAAGCAAGGGGCTTTTTTCCAGGTAAGGTTAAATCAAGGATGACGGCGGTAAGGCCGGCCGAGGTTACTGGGGAAAGTAAGATATTTTCAAGCCATGAAGGCAATTCAGAAAGGGCTTCTGGTACCATCATTACACCAATCGCCATACCTAGCGCACACGCTGTCACCAAACTACTGCGCCTATCAAGTGCGTAGCTGGCTAATAGCTTTAAGCCACCCACGGCCACCATGGCAAACATAACCAGAGTAGCACCGCCAAGAACTGGCTTGGGAATAGCCTGCAGCACACCACCTACAATGGGGAAGAACCCAATAACAACGAATAGCGCTGCAACAAAAAAGCCGACCTTACGGCTGGCGATGCCGGTTAATTGGATAACCCCGTTATTCTGGCCAAATGTAGTATTTGGAAAGGTGTTGAACATGCCAGCAAGTAACGAATTAACGCCGTCGCCCAAAATCCCGCCTTTCACTCTTGCAAGATAAATCGGACCGCTCACAGGCTGCTTACAGAAAAGGCTATTTGCGGTTAAGTCGCCGGCCGTTTCTATTGCACTAAACAAATAGATGAGCGCGATAGGTAAAAAGAGAGTGATATCAAATGCAATGCCAAAGGCAAAAGGGGTGGGGATCGCTACGACAGAAAGCGCAGCAAGGCCGCTGAAATCTAATCCTTTTGTAATGCCAACATAGGTTGCGCCAATTGCCATACCAATAAAGATGGCGCTTAAACGCAGCCAATGATTTGTTGAGGCGTTCAAGAAAACAATAATGAGCAACACGCCAAGGCCGACGGCTAAGTTTTCTGTGCTGGCGAAGTCAGCCGCGTGAAAGCCGCCCGCAAGGTCAGTCATGCCTACGTTTATCAAGCTTAGCCCAATAGCGGTTATCACAATTCCTGTAGTTAATGGTGTAATGATACGTTTGAGTTTATGTACAAATAGACTAAACACCACTTCGACCATGGCACCCGCCATAGTTAATCCAAACAACAAAGACAGAACATCCTCGGGTGTTCCTCCATCCGCCTTGACCTGATTTCCTGCCAGTATCAACGCGCTAATAAACGCAAAACTGGTACCTTGGATGGCTACCAATCCACTGCCTACCGGGCCTATACGCTTTGTTTGAATTGCCGTGCCTAAGCCGCTTACAAACAAGGCCATACTGATAAGATAAGGCGTGTATTCAGTAAGGCCCAGTGTTGATGTAACAATAAGAGTCGGCGTAATGACACCGACAAAGCTTGCAAGTAAATGCTGAAATGCCGCGGTAAGTGAAGGAAGAAATGCCGGACTATCATGTAAATCGTAAAGTAGTTCGCTGTGATTTGAAGACATGGTTATTTCCTTGTTATTTCCTTGTTATTTCCTTCATTGGTGCAGACCGAGGCGGCAAACTCGCAGATGAAATCACTGTAGCGTTCCACGTTGCTGTTAAGAGGTTGTACTTTGCTGTTTGCAGAAGGTATTTGGTTAGCGTTTTCCGCTATTAAGGCTAAAAACTGTGTTAGATCTCGGTTTAGCTCAGTAAGTAGTTGCTCTTTTTTCTCGTCTTGTAAAAAGCTGTACTTGATACTGTTTTGACTTAATGTAACTAGCTCACTCCAGCTTAGATTGAACTGGGTAAACGCCAGGTAATATTCATCTGTGAGTGTGGCATCCCACATCCCTCGGTCGTCGGTTGAAAGTGCAGTGGGTACACCGGTTCTTAAAAGTTGAGGAAAGGGATGAGCGCTCAAATCATCGATGTATTCCAACTTTAGGTTTGAAATTAAATTGGTTTCAATCAAATAGCGGTTATGGCGCATGAGCAAATACGTTGAAGGATCTTTTAGCAGATTAATGCCATGGCCTATTCGCTCTGCGCCTAACAATAAGGTGTCGCGAATATTGGTATCTGCATGCTCAGATTCACCTGCATGAAAGGAGAGGCGAATGGCTGGATATTGAGCTCTAAGTCTCGTTATGGGCGCTAAAAAGCGCGTGGGTTGACCTCGGGGATCGTCCTCCCTGCCAACCAAATTTATCCCTACATACCATTTTCTATTGGCGTCTACGAATTTGAAGATCCAGTCTAGTTGAGCTTCAATGTTGTCAGTAAAACGAACCAAGGCATATTGAAAACGAACGGTGACACCAGTAGCTTTCGCTGGTTCGCTATCGAGCATGTCTGTAATAACTTTGAGCGCTTCAGCAGGGGGAAAGCGGCTCCCATCTGCGCGATTCATAAACCTAACGTTCATTTGCGTTTCTAAATAGCGCACATTTTCTTGTTGATACAGCTGCATGTTTCTAAGCAGAACCTGCGCTGTAATATAGGGGTTTTGAGTAAGCTCGCTTAAACGCTGCCAGTGAAACTCAAAAAACTCCTCTCGACCTTCTTCTGGCTTGTCAAGTTCAACACTATGGATAAACGCTTCTTGTTCTTTGTTACTTAGGGCATTCAGCGCTTTATATTGCTTTTGCTTACATTTCGTTAGTTTAGAGTGGGTAGTGTTAGAAATAGTATGAAACAACGGCGCCGAGTCACACTCGCTATGATTTATCTTAGTGAAGTACTGATAGCCGCCGTTTAGTGCTTGATTAGTTGCTAGCTCATACCACCATTTGCCGTACGCCGAGCCTGATAAGTGATGGTGCAAGTCACCGCCTTTTGGAAACTGTTTAAGTAGTTGATAGGTCTGTGAATCGGTCAATGACTGAGTATATTGCTTAAACCAACTGTTTGCGTCTTCTTCAGTAGGAAAGGGGCTTGCGGCGGAATAAAGACCAACAAAGGATAAAGACAAAATGAACAGGGTTCGTACAACAAATGACATGAGCAATTTTTCTTAGCAATAGTTGCTCTATGGTTGCAAGATATTGACCAGTTGGTCTGCTTGGTGATGTGTTTTTAAGTTGTTGTTTTAAAGTGTTTTTTATGTAGATTTGGGTCAGGATCAAATAATTAGGCAATTCGTAAGCCCCATTTTGGTGCCTAAACAAAAAAATGCGCTAAATTAGCGCATTTTTTCAGAGCAGTGCGAACGGTCGTTTTATAGGGCTACGCCTTCATCTAACGTCACAAAAATTGAGTGGCGTACTTCATTGTACATTGCGCGGGAACAATGGCCTTCGCCTTCTGTGTCTTCTAGCAATAGTACGTCACCTGCTCCAAACACGTGGCGTTCACCGTTAGACACCGTAAATTCAGCACGCCCTTTAATTATGAAAAGGAGTTGTCGCGCCGGCGCTGGATGCCACTTAAAATCATAATCTGCAGGCGTTTCGCGAAAAATGATCTTATCGGCTCCAAATTTTTCTGAAAGCATGCCGATGGGACCGCCGTCTTTTAGCGCAATCTCCACTTCGCCAAAGTGACTTTTGCCTGCTTCATCGTTGTAAATCCTTGTTATTTTCATTATTAACCCTTCATTGAAACTTTACTGATTTAACCATTACGTATGCTTGAGCTTGCTAATGGTTTTATAAAGTACTGACAAACTAGCGGCCACGTCATCAATGGTAATAGATTCTGCAGGGTGGTGACTTATTCCGCCCTTACAACGTGTGAATAGCATGGCCACAGGGCAAATATCAGCAATAGCCATGGCGTCATGACCTGCGCCCGAGGCAAGTACCCTCGGCTCAATCCCGCTTTCTTTTACGCCTCGAACTAGCGCTTCTTTCAGTTGGCTATCGCAATGTACCGCGGGCGCGCTGTGGGTTTGCTCCCGTGTTAGCGTTATTTGTCTTGCATGCGCAATGGCATCAAACTTTTGCAATATTTCTGCCAATACAGAATCTCGCAATTCATCATCTTCGCTTCTGATATCGAGAGAAAAACGTGTGCGACCAGAAATGACGTTAACGCCGTTTGGCGCATTTTCAATTTTACCTACCGTGGCTACAACGCCCGGACGCTGCAAGCTTATGCTCTCTACAGCCAATAGCATCTCTGCACTTGCGCACAACGCATCTCGTCGCATAGACATCGGCACAGTGCCAGCGTGACCCGCCATGCCTTCTACTGAAAAATTAAAACGTTTTGCACCAGCAATAGCACTGACAACGCCAACAGGCAGATTTTCTTGCTCTAAAACAGGGCCTTGTTCAATGTGAAGTTCTATGTAACCCAAAATGTCGGTACGGGAAATAGCGGCACTGTTTACTGCGTCGAAATTAAGGCCGAAGTTCGTCATGGCTTGCTCTAAGTTCACGCCATTTTCATCTTTTAGATGACGCCATTGCTCTTGCCACTTACCGGTGAGCGCGCGGCTTCCTAAAAGGGTGGTGCCAAATCGCGTGCCTTCTTCATCACAAAAACCCACAATATCGATATGAAAAGGGAACTTGGTTTGCGTGCCGTCAAACATAGCGACCAGCGAAATAGCGGCGACCACGCCTAGCATGCCGTCGTACTTTCCGCCGTTAGGCACAGTGTCGAGGTGGCTGCCTAGAATTAATCGCGGTGCGTTGGGCACGCTTGATGTATAGCGCCCCCATATATTGCCAACGGCGTCTTGCCAGGTGGTCATTCCGGCTTCAATCATCCACCCTGAGGCGAGTTGATTTGCAAGCTTGTGTTGTTCGGTCAAATAGCGCCTGTCTAAACAGGCTGGGTCCTGGCTTAAGGTGCCTAATGTTTCGCACCTTGCCATGACTTGCGTAGCTAATTCAGCAAATTCTGCGAATTCACCCATTCGCGACTCCCGCCGCTTTAGCCTTAGCATAAACGCTAAGCGCAGCATCTACCCCTTTACCCGCAGGTAGCGCAAACCCTTGCATACGAAGCACAGTTTCAAGGGACTGGAGGGTATGTAACACGGCATCTTCTCTGGCGTTATAGCCCATAGTGCCAATGCGCCAAATTTTTCCTTTTAGCGGACCAAAACTAGTGCCTATTTCAATGTTAAAACGCAGAAGTAAGGTTTCGCGTACCTCTTCGCCATGAAGACCCTCGGGAATATGAACACCTACAACATTGTACATTTTGTGTTTCAGGTCGCCGAAGGGCTCAAGTCCCATGGCCTGAATACCGGCTAGCATGGCGTCGCCCGCTACTTTGTGACGAGCAATCACGTTCTCCTGGCCTTCTTCTAAATGCAGGCGCGCGCATTCACGGGCGCAATAGAGCATACTGGCCGCTTCGGTGTGGTGATTTAGTCGCTCCTCGCCCCAATAATCCATGATCATGGGCAAGTCGAAGTAGTTAGAACGAATTTTAGGGCCACGCGCAGCTTCATGGTGAGCATCGCGAATGCCGGCTTCAACGTGGTGACGGGTACGCACGGTTTTAACAAACTTGTCGCTTAGTGTAATAGGAGCACTGCCTGATGGGCCTCCTAAGCACTTTTGCAGGCCAACTGACACCGCATCTAATTTCCAAGCATCAACGTCTAGCGGGTTCCCACCTACTGACGCTGTTGCATCGCAGTAAAACAACACATCGTTTGCTTCACAAATCGCGCCAATTTCTGCAAGCGGTTGCAGCATGGTGGTGGACGTATCCCCTTGAACAATGGCAAGCAGTTTTGGTTTTACGTCTTTTATCGCTTTTTCAATTTGTTCAGGCGTAAACACTTCGCCCCACGGCACTTCAATGGTGTGAACTTCAGCGTCGGCGCGCTCTGCAATTTCAGCAAGCAAATGCCCAAAACGCCCGAAGATAGGTACGAGGACTTTATCGCCTGGCTCAATTGCCGATACCAATACAGCTTCAATTCCAGCGCGCGACGTACCGTCAACCAAGAAGGTTTGCTGGTTTTTCGTATTGAAAACATCGCGGTAAAGTTGCATCACCTCGTTCATGTAGCCAGTCATTACAGGGTCATATTGACCTACTAACTGGGTAGACATGGCGCTTAACACACGGGGGTAGCAGTTAATTGGGCCCGGGCCCATTAGCAAGCGAGGCGGCGGGGATAGTGGAGCAAACGTTCTGTTAGAAGCTTCTTTAGACATGTGGGCACTCCTAGATAAGCACTTGCGCTAGCATGCGCAAGCCAGTGATGATGAGAACAACGGCGAAGATTTTCTTAAGTAAGCCAGCGTCTAGCTTGTTGGCTATGCTTGCTCCGACAGGCGCAAATAACACGGTGAGTGGAACAATGCAGACAAACCCCAGCAAGTTTACATAGCCGTACGTAGCAAAGGGCGCATCAACAGGAGTGGAACCAACAAATAGCAGCGTAAGCGCCGCTGGAAGCGAAATAATTAAACCGACTGCAGCAGCGGTGCCCACCGCTTTGTGTGCTGGGTAGTTACAAAATGTGAGAGTCGGCACGGTTAACGTACCGCCACCAATGCCTACCATAGAACTGAATAGCCCAATGCAGGTTGCCATAATCGACTGACCCGCGCGGCCCGGTAGCCCTTTAAATAGCGCGTCTTTCTTGCCAATAAGCATATTAATGGCAGACAAGGTTGCAATAATGCCAAACAGTAAGGTAAGGAACGTCGGGTTAACCGCCGTCACCGCATAGCTTCCGGCAAGCACGCCAATTAGAATGAATACTGCCCACGCTTTTAGCAATGCAAAGTCTACATTGCCTTTACTGTGATGAGCACGAATAGAGCTTACTGAAGTAGGAACGATGGTTGCCAATGACGTGGCCGTGGCTATAACCATTGCGCTCTCAGGTGACACACCAAGGGCTTGGAACAAGAAAAACAGTACCGGCACAATAACAATGCCACCACCTACGCCAAGCATTCCTGCTAGTATGCCTGCGAACACGCCTGTTCCCGCAAGCGATAATATAACCGTTAGGTTATCCATTAAAAACTGCATGTGATTTCTTTCTCTTTAACGTTTATTGGTTTAACTATTTGTCAGTGCTGCGTCTTAGCCACTGCGAATAAACTAGCGGTGTCCAAGGTAGGCTTTGCCGTCACTTCTTGGGTCGCTTGCGCCACTCACTGTACCTTCTGTGTCGCGAATGATTGCACCAGCATGACCCATGAGTTCGTTGCAAGGATCTACCGTCACCATATCGTGGCCCCGTGCCAGTAAGCTCTCACCTACATACTCAACTAAATCTCGCTCTGCTTTTAAGTTGTGACTCTGATCGCCCCATGTTCTACCAAGTAGCCAACGGCCTAGGGAAATTGCTTTGGCGATAGGTTGGCCGTGGTACACATGACGAGCAAACAGCGCCGCTTGGGTTTGAGGCTGACCTTCACCACCCATGGTGCCATAGCTCATTCGTCGACCGTCAACAAGCTCAGCGAAAGCGGGGTTAAGTGTGTGAAATGGTTTTAAGCCTGGCGCCAAATATTGGTTACTGTTTGGATCGAGTGAAAACGAAGTGCCACGGTTGTTCCACACAATGCCTGTTTGCGGGCTCACTACGCCCGAGCCGAACTCCCAGTAAAGTGACTGTATGTAGCTCACCATTCGGCCTTCAGAATCGCAGCAACCCATCCAAATAGTATCGCCGTGCTTGGCTTCATGGGGCCAAGGAAGTGCTTTATCTAATGAGATGTTCTTCACCATTTCATCAAGCACATCGTCACTTAACAGGCTTTGAAGACTAACAGGCGTACGAGATGGGTCGGTTACGTTCGCGTTACGCGCAATAAAAGCTTGTTTTGTGCACTCGATAAGTAAATGCACCATGTCAGCATCGGTGCTGCCCAAATGCTGAACTTTGTCGTACAGGGCTAAAATAATGAGCGACGCCACACCTTGTGTGGGCGCCGGCAAGTTATAAAGCTTGCCTTTGCTGGTGGATACTGACAATGGCTCAACAATTGTCGCTTTGTAATTATTGAAATCTTCAAGACGAATAGGAGAGCCGGCTGCTTCTAAGTCTTCAGCCAGCTGTGAAGCTAACTCACCGTGATAAAAATCATCTAACCCTTTTTCTGCTAAACGCTTCAAAGTTTCAGAGAGCTTTGTTAGCTTTAAAATTTTACCTTTTTTAAGGGCTTTCCCCTTAATCAAAAACTGAGCGAAATTTTCATCCGCACTTAGCTCGTCAAAGGTTTTGTTGCTGGCATCCACCAAGCTCTGGGTAACTTCAATCCCCCAGTTAGCTTGACTGATCGCCGTATCGAACAATGTACTTAACGGTAAACCGCTTTGCCATTTGTGACTTAATTCAAGCGCGGCTTGCCAACCAGCAACTGCGCCTGCCATGGTTAATGCTGACTTTCCGCCTCGACTCGGTATGGCATCGCTACCCTCGTAGAAAGAAGGTGTCGCGCCCTTTGCTGCTACGCCAGATGCATCAATGCCAATCGGCTTTTTACCAGGTTCACTGATTAGCCAAAATCCATCACCGCCCATGCCATTCATGTGCGGGTATTCAACCGCGATAGAGGCTGCAGCAGCTACCATAGCTTCAATAGCGGTGCCGCCTTTTTCTAATATGTTTAAGCCCACTTGCGATGCCGCAAAGTGAGGGGCAGTAAACGCTATATTTGGTTTTTCACTCATTTTTAATTCCTTCAAAAACTCGGCAACCGCGCAGTCAGGTTAAGCCCAAATCAGGCAAAATGACGGGCGCTTAGGTCTTACTTCCGCTTTCTAGTTTCAACTTGAATGCGATAGGGCGCTAATGCTTTTTTTAAGTGCAACTTAAAAAAACAGGCGCGCTTTACACGTTTAGCGAGTGGTTAGCTTTTTTGCTAACGCGAGAAGTGCAAGATCGTTGCCTTTTTTGCCCACTAGCGATAATCCGCATGGGGCGTTGTGTAGGGTAAACAACGGCAAATGAAGTTGGGGTAATCCCGCAAGCCCAGCTATCGCCGTGAGTGCGAGCAGAGCGTTTCTATCATTTGCCAGCGTTGTTTCATCGGCATCACATCGAGGTGCTACACCGGGTGTCGTGGGAATAATCAATACATCTATTTCTTCAAACAGCGTGTTTAAATGATTGATTACCACAGATTGTTGCGCTTTAGCTTGCTCTACTTCTTGCGTTGTTATGGTTTTACACCAATTCAAGCGCAACATTATATCTTTGGCGATATCGGGTTGAGTGTATTCAATCCATTCGCCGTGTTGCTGCCATATTTCATTGCCCTGTAAGGTACGAAAGGTAGCGGCAGTTTGTAAGGTTTTTAAATCTAGCTGTGTCTCTGACAATACAATACAGTCGTTGTTATCAGCCAGCGCTGCAAGCCATGTTTTGCACAGCGATTTGTGAGCGGCCTGCTCAAATAAATGCGCTGCTATGCCAAATCGAGGCGAACCTGATATTTCACTTTGTGTTGCGCTATCTATGCAGACATTGGCAACTTTAGTCAGCGTGTTTAGGTCGCGTGTCATCCAGCCCACGGTATCAAACGACGGGGCAAGTGCCACCATATTGTCGCAGGCCACAACGCCGTGCGTGGTGCGAAGCCCCCATAACCCTTGATAGCTAGACGGTACGCGAATAGAGCCGCCGGTGTCGGTGCCAAGCCCTATGTCGGCAAGGTGCGCGCTAACGGCCACCGCTGAACCTGACGAAGAACCACCAGGTATATGAGCTGGTGCCACTGGATTTACCAGTGTTTCGTGGTGCTTATTCTGCCCGTGTAAACTGTAGGCAAGTTCATCAGTGATGGTTTTGCCTTTGAACGCGGCACCCGCTTGAAGCATCTTTGCTACGCAACGATTTGTGTTTTTCGGAATCGCGTGTGTGGCTAACCAATCAGGATTTCCTGCTGCGGTTGGCAATCCTTCAATGTGAAACAAATCTTTTACTGCCAGACCTAATCCGCTAAGCGGCAATTTACTTTGACTTTTTGCCTGATTCAGCGCTTTTCCTGACGCCGAAAATGCGTCATCTTTAACACTACCGTCAAGACTGAATGCGATTTCTAGGTTTTTAATTGCCTGTGTGAACTTGGCATCACAGGGCTTCAGTACAAAAGGAGAGCTCACAGCGCGTTACTTATTCGTTATTGTTTCTTTATTCGTCTTTAGATTAATGAAACAACTGTTTCATTAAAAAGTCAAGAGAAACGAACGTTACTTCATTGGGCATTTTAGTACGTACATTATTTTCTGTGAGTTACATAATTGGTAAAGCGCTGAGTAAATCGTTAAAAAACACTAAATAAGTTGCTAAAAGCCTTGAGGGTTTTGCTTTAGGAATGCAATTTCTTCTGGTGTCGACTCGCGCCCTAAAATTCGGTTGCGGTGAGGGTAGCGGCCAAACATTTCAATTATCTGTTGATGGCGCTTTTCAAAGGTGAATTCTCTTTCAAGGCCTTCTTGTGAAAATAGTTCCAATGCGACGTCGTGGATTGCGAGTGATTCACTATGCATAAACGGCATATACAGAAACGCGCGCTGCTGCGGTGTAAGTACCTTATCGGCTTCAACACTTACCGCTTCTTGCGCAAGAACCAAAGCCATGCTGTCTGCACTGAATGCATCTTTGTCATTGCGATGAATATTTCGCGAGAATTGATCGAGAAGAATTATTTCGGCAAGACGACCGGTAGCCGTCGCTCGCCAAGGCCACAACTCGCCCTTTATGGCTGCTGCGCGCAATTTTGAAAATCGCGAAGTGATCGTTTTATCTAGTGCTGCATCTTCCTTAAACCACTGCTCTGGGGAGAGTTCTCCAAACCAAAAGTCTAGCACACCGTTAGCTTCTTCCATGACTACTTGCGTTTTATCCATATCAACTCCAACCACACGCTTTTAGCATTGAAATTAAATTAACAGGTACGTTTTTATGCATTAAAACCCAAAATAAGCGTTGTGAATTAATACTTATACCCATTTTTAAGCGCTTTAGTTCCCTTTACGCTTGCAAAATAACAATTCTCTGCTATCCGCTCTCTTTATAGTATTGCTTAAAAAGTGTTCTGTGGGAAGGGTTAACGCTTTGGACTTTCTAGTTCATCCATTTGAATGTAGATGTCAGTAATAGCGTCGACGCGGTCTGCGGCCTGGCTTCCTAATACTTCGTAGGTAAGGTTACACAGTGATGCAACCAGGCTCATTGGAGCCGCGTAACTATCAAAAGGCGAGTCACTGCCAATGTGGGTAACCAGCAGGTGGTCGACATCGTGACGATATCCTTGGCCCGTTGGATCGGTAATTAATACGGTTTTACAGTGTTTAATGCTATTTAAAACAAACTTGAATTGACGGGTTCTACGACGAAAACCAAAAAGTACGACAAGATCATTTTCGGTTAGGTCGATAATATCTTCACTAAGTGTTTGACCGGGCTGAGGAAGCACACGGACCGACGCACGAATTTGTTTGAGCTGCTGCCTAAAATGAAGTGCAATGGGGTAGGCGTTTCTAAAACCAATCAAGGTGACCTGGCCTGCTGATGCCAGCAACTTAGCAATATCTGTCAACGCCTCTGAGGAAGTGCTATCAAATGTATTGGCCAAATTCTTACTATCATTCTCATGCTGAAGTACACCACTTGAAGGGCTTACAACAGGCACGCCTTGCTCACGTAGCTGAACAAGCGCCTCCTTAGCTTGCTGGTGCGAGTCAAAACCCAGCTGGCGAAAGAAGCGACTGACTGTGGCCTTTGACGTCCCCGTTTTTTCTGCAATTAAAGAAGTAGATTGACTTAATACTGCGATAGGATTCTGCTGAATATAATGCGCAATAGCCTTGCCCGAAGGGGACAAAGAGGCATAGTGGTTTTCAATTTGCTGTAAAACGTCGCTAGGGCTACTTTTTGTCATTGGTATCGCCTTATACATCTTATGCAATTATTTCACGACTTTTGTGCGATATACAAACACTACCTGAATTCAACGCGTTCACGTACTTCAAAATAGGTTTTTCGAAGCCGATTATTGAAGTAGAACACTATAATGAGCGTTGTTGCTTATTACTAAAAAACGCTTACAAGTTTCCACTGCTCTTAAAAAACCTTATCTATATAGAGAGTTACGAATGTGCAGTAAAGCATAGGGCTAAAGTAGCACTTAATTAATCACTCATGCTTTGCAAATTGGCACTACACTTTCATAGACATAAACCGTAAAAATTCACAAAAGTGTCATCGGTTGGTAATTATCTTGTTGGTTTAGCATCGATTCTAGTTAGTAAAAACGTTTGGGGAATCGATCAGCGAACCTAGCATGATCGAGAGAAAGAGGTGAGTTGTGGCAAAGCTGTGGTCTGAATTGATCTTGCTCTTTGTGGTGATTCCCTTTGCCGTTCTCTACTGGATAAAGCATTTTGCAAATTATCTCATGCCTATTTTAGGTGTTATGGGACTTTGTTGCTTAGCTATCTTGTTAGCAGATAAGCAATTTAAACGCATTAAATTGTGGCATTGGGAAGACTATCGAACGCATTTAAAAAGTACGCTAAGGTTATTTTTGCCTTGGGCGAGCTTACTGGCGCTGGTAGTTTACTTTTTTAAACCGGAATTGTTCCTACATTGGCCTATGAACCAGCCATGGATGTGGGTAGCTACATTATTGATTTATCCGTTAGTGTCGGTCATCCCGCAAGAGATCATTTTTCGAACGTACTTTTTCCACCGTTACAAGCGAATACTGCCTTCGAAGTATGCAAGGTGGGCCTTAAGCACTTTTTTATTTGGTTTAGCCCACTTAGTGTACGGTAACTGGATTGCTGTAGTCATTTCTTGGATTGGCGGTGGCATTTTCGGTTATCGGTATATGCAAACTAATTCGACGCCCGTGGTGGTTATAGAACACGCTATATGGGGCAGTTTTTTATTTACCATCGGGCTGGGATCTTATTTAGTTATCGCGTCGTAGTTATTTGTATTAAAAATCGAAACACATGAACGCCAAGGAGTGAGGTGATGTTCAGTGCGCAACAAATATTACAACCCTCTATTTTAAATAAGCGAGCGGGGCTTTCTTTCCCACAAACCGACAGCGAACCTTTCATACAAACTTTGCTTCAACAAAGTGACGAAGGTGGCGCAATAAGCAGTTTATCAAGTGCACAGTCGCTACTCTCTCAGCTTTGGGAGAACTTTGTTTATCGATTACCGGGGTTGGCGCTAGGCTTAGTTATCATGGCGGCGTTTATCCTTTTAGCGCCATATATTGCCAAGGTTTTAGTTAAACCGTTAACCCGTACGACCACATCTCCACTGCTGCGCTCAGTCATTCAAAGAAGTGTCAGTTTAGTCTTAATTTTACTCGGTATTTATCTATTTTTGTTCTTAGCTGGGCTCACTGGTTTTGCAATCGCGGTGGTGAGTGGTACAGGTGTGGTGGGGCTTATTCTTGGTTTCGCCTTTCGCGACATCGCCGAGAACTTTATTTCAAGCCTACTGCTTACTATTCAACGCCCTTTTAGGATAGGGGATATCGTACAAATCAACGATTTCACCGGCATCATTCAGAAAGTAACGGCACGTGCGACAACGCTGGTGGATTTTGACGGCAACCATATTCAAATACCTAACGCGACTATTTACAAAGGGGTAATCAAAAACCTTACGGCCAACCCGCTAATGCGAGGTCAGTTTGTTATTGGCGTGGGTTACGATGCTGACATACAACACGCACAGCAGATGGCGCAAGAAATTACGTCAGCACAAGACAATGTGTTAATCGACCCTGAACCGCAAATTCTTATCGACGAATTAGGCCCCTCGACCTACAACATCAAGGTTTATTTTTGGGTGGATGTAGAGAAAACGAGTGTACTAAAAATGGCGTCGGTGCTGATGCGTAAAATCACTCAGGCCTTCTTAGAGGCGAATATCAGTATGCCTGATGATGCGAGAGAGCGCATTTTCCCTGAGGGTATGCATATTTACCAGGCTTCCGAGAAAGACGCTTCAAGCGCTCGTCCTTCTGAAAATGAAGCAAATGAGTTAAGTGAAATAACTACAGGCCAAAAGAACGTAAAAAGCTTGGATAGCGAAAAGAATAGTGGAACCACAGAAAATCGAAACGAAAGGTCAAGTGCTAAAGGGGCTGGAAATACGCGTCCACAAGAATCGAAAATTAATGATGATGTGTCTTCCGAAGCCCATGAGATACGAGAGCAGGCTCGGAATTCGAGAGACCCTGAGGCAGGAGAAAATATTCTTTAACATTTGTTATGTGAAGGATTATTGGAATGTGTCATTTGCCCTCTTTTCAAATCTAGAAGGGAACCGAACATATTGAACGTGCTGCAGCAAAGCTGGCCAGAAGTGAGGAGATGTTCAGCAAAAGCTGGGCTTGTGGATTTGCTCGTCGCGCTATTAAACAGGCGCGACGGGCGATAGATTACATCTACCAAGGAATCCTTGCCATAAGTTGACATGCGCTTTCATGGCGCTGCTGTATTGGTTGAATCCGTCTTGTGACTGTTGCCTGATGTAGCGTTTGAATTCCTCGTGAAGCGACGGCTGCGCAAGCCAGTCTTCCCACAATGGGGCTAGTTTGTAATGGTATTGATTTACCAAACTTCCTACAGGTTGTATTTCCTCAATAAAAAAAAGATAGAATACATTACGCAATATTTTTGCTTTGTCGCTAGCGCGGCCTTCTGGGCAGCTTACAGCATCAAGCTCGGTTTCAAGCATATCCGTAAGCAATGAGAGGTTTTGCGTTAAGGTTTGTTGTGTATGCCAAAGTGTAGCGGGTAACCTGGCTGAGCGTATAATTTTTAACTGTTGTTCAAGCTCGCTGCTCTCAATAATACTCTCACTATTATTTTCATTCGTAGCCTCTGTTTCTGTATCGCTCGATGCTGTATTGGAAGAATACATATCGCTCAAGAGCAATTCTTTGTTACTTAAGCTGTTGATGTAATAAAGCGCGTTTACGCTAGAAAGTGCATCTCTATTATTTTCAACTGAGAAAAGACGTTCAGGTGTGTTAAGCGCCAGACGCAACTCTTGGCTCCCTTGGACTAGGTTTGCCCACGTTTTACTGTAGTCTTGTGTCTTTTGTTCACGCCACGATGAGATGGTTGCTGCCAGTGCCGCGTTTCTCTGGTTAGACTCGTTTTCTTTCGTGAGCGCTGCTTCACAGCTTCTGAGTACATTAAGCAGCTTGCTCTCATAAACAAGCCGCTGTGATGGCAGCTGACTTTTTCCTAGCGACGTATTGCGTTCGGCAACCACTGTGCCTAACTCACAATCTTGCAGCGCATAAAACTCACGCAGGTTTATATTCACGCCCTCAATAGCGTGTTTAAGCGTGGCGGAGTCTGCAAGTTTGGGAAGCGGGGTGGTAATCTTATCGTTAAACGAATCGGGGAGGGGCGTATCGAGTACACGCGAGAGTCGTGCGGCGTAATCGTCAATGCTTTGCTTTACGGTACTTCCGCCAAAACAGCCTAGCAAAGCAAACATGGCAACGCTGATGACACCAGCGCGGCAAGCGTTTCTTAGTTGTGAAACTTTTGGGTGCCATGGTTTTACTAGGGAAATATTCACGCGGAGGCTCCAGTATGAAGTCCGCGCCCGCCATCGACATAAATGATTTGTCCAGTGATGTAAGGGGCCGATGCCAAGAACGACAATGTTTTAGCAATATCATTTGGTGTACCTAGTTCACCCAGTGGAATACTCGATATCAGTTTGTCTTTTTCGTCCTCGTCCATTTCCCGTTCTGGCCACAAAATTGCCCCTGGCGCAATACCATTTACGCGAACGTTGGGGGCCAAGTCTATAGCTAACGATTGGGTTAGTGAGGCAAGACCGGATTTAGCAATCAGGTAAACACTGTGTTTGGGGAGTGGACGGTCGATATGCATGTCGACCATATTGATAATGCAGCCTTTACTTACCGCTAATGCTGGTGCCAATGCTTGTGACAAAAACAATGGCCCCTTCACGTTACTGCCTATCAGAGATACCCAGTCGTCTTCTGAAATTTCGCCCACCGGAGTGGGGTAAAAACTAGAAGCATTATTTACTAAAACGTTTATCTGACCCCAAATGTCTAATGCTCGTTGCCCAAGTGCACTTACTTCGTCTGAATTACAAAGGTTGGCTTGGAGACAGGTGGCAGAGTCCTCCCGCTGACTATTTAGCTTTTCAGCCAGTGCAAGTGCCTCTTCTTTAGAATGCCCATAATGGATAATAACGCGATAGCCTTCGCTATGAAGCTGACACGCCATGGCGGCGCCAATTCGCTTTGCTGCCCCGGTAATGAGTGCTACAGGGCCTGAGTTTGTCATAATAAAAGCTACTCTCTATTTTAAATCGACTTATATCTATTTACAGTTTGCGGTGCTTTCTTTCTTAATCCGCAGGTAAAACGGCTGATGGGCAACAAATGCAAGCGAATTTGTTTGTTACATCAACGCTTGTAAATGTCATCTATTATTTGTTTGGCTTGCGTAATGTAATGCGCGCCGAATAATAACCCGTGATTTAAAATATGGTAAAGCTGGTAAATTGGTTTTCTTAATCGGTAATTTTTTTCAATTGGGGTGTGTTGATGGTAACCCTCAAAGAATGATTGGGGAAAGCCACCAAACAATTCGGCCATGGCAAGGTCGGTTTCCGCATCGCCAACATACACAGCGGGGTCAAATAACACCGGTCCTTTTTTATTAAAGCCTGCATTGCCAGCCCACAAGTCGCCATGAAGTAGTGAAGGGTGGGGTTGATGTAAGCTCAAGAGATGTCTTATTCGAGTAATAATATCGTCTATATTGCCATCTTCGCTTTTCCATGTACCAATTGATGCCAAGCGTTCTAGCATACTACCAATCCGTTTTTCTGCAAAAAAGTCAGCCCAAGACGCCATTCTTCCATTGGTTTGTACACTGGCACCAATGTAATTGTCATGCGGCCATCCATAGCTGGTGTAGGCGTTAACCGAATGAAGTGCAGCGAGTTGCTGTCCTAAAATGAAATAGTCATTATCAGTGGGTTCAATAAATCGAACGTGAGAAAGTACCAAATATTCCATATTAGGCGTTTCATTGGCTGTAATTCCATGGCAAATGACTCGCGGGGTAGCAATGGTTTGCGTGTTAGCGATGGCCGCTAGTCCTTCGGCTTCATGAGATAATTGCTGAGTATCATCATATTTGCGGGTTTTAACAAAGTAGCGATGGGTCGTATCTTTTATGATGTAACTTTCGTGTGTATCTCCACCACTTACTCGTTCGGCTTTTTGGCAGCTAAAAAACTGCTGGGTTTCATCTGAAATATGCTCGCTGATAAAATGCCACATATTGCACGCTCTGCTTGTTTTAATGCTTTTTTCAAGGCGATTGGAGTGTTGAGTGACTACTTTCCTATGACACAGTAGAACACCAGCGAAGAGCCAGTCCAGCAACCTTTATCGCCTTACACTAAAGTATGGGATAAAAACGGTGAAATGCATAAATTCCTACTCAAAATCTTCCTAAACGAAATCAAACCTTCACAAATTAGCCAATAAAGGCTTTTCGATATTGAAGTTGCCCCTACACTGGTTATAATCCACAACTTGCTTTAATACTGAGAAAACTCAGTAAGTTCGACCCGTATACAGTTTTGCAGTACCAATGCGCTGTATTTTTATGCTGTACTTTAGTCGCTTCAAATAAAGCAAGTTTCGAGTGCTATAAAGCACGATTAAATTTTCAAAAATATGCATGTGGCGCAGAGTAGGCGTCACCACTGTAAAGGAATTAAAATGCCTGTAATTACCCTTCCTGATGGAAGCCAACGCGCTTTCGATAACGCTGTTTCTGTACTAGATGTTGCAAATGATATTGGCCCTGGTTTAGCCAAAGCAACCATTGCAGGAAAAGTAAACGGTGAGTTAGTTGACGCCGTTGATATGATTGACGCGGACGCACAACTTCAAATTATTACTGCAAAAGACGATGAAGGTTTAGAAATTCTTCGTCACAGTTGCGCGCACTTGTTAGGTCACGCTATCAAACAACTTTGGCCTAACACCAAAATGGCTATCGGCCCTGTTATCGACAACGGTTTCTACTACGATGTTGATATGGAAGAAAGCCTAACCCAGGAAGATTTAGCTAAACTAGAAAAGCGTATGCTTGAACTGGCTAAAACTAATTACGACGTGGTTAAGAACAAAGTTAGCTGGCAAGAAGCACGCGATGCATTTGAAGCGCGCGGCGAAAGCTACAAAATGGAAATTCTTGATGAGAACATCAGCAAGGACGACCGTCCAGCACTGTATCACCACGAAGAATACACAGATATGTGTCGAGGCCCTCACGTGCCAAACATGAAGTTCTGCCATCACTTCAAACTGATGAAAGTGGCAGGTGCTTACTGGCGTGGCGATAGCGACAACAAAATGCTTCAGCGCATTTACGGTACTGCGTGGGCAGATAAGAAGCAGCTTAAATCTTACTTACAGCGCTTAGAAGAAGCTGAAAAGCGTGACCACCGTAAAATTGGTAAAGCCCTAAACCTTTTCCATTGGCAAGAAGAAGCGCCGGGTATGGTGTTTTGGCACAACGACGGTTGGTCAATTTACACCGAGCTAGAAAGCTACGTGCGTAAGAAGCTTCGTGAATACGATTATGACGAAGTTAAAGGCCCATTAATGATGGACCGCTCGCTTTGGGAAAAATCAGGTCACTGGGACAAGTACGCTGAAAACATGTTTACGACTGAATCTGAAAAGCGTGAATATGCCGTTAAGCCAATGAACTGCCCAGGACACGTACAGATTTTCAACCAAGGTTTGAAATCGTACCGCGACCTGCCTCTTCGTATGGCTGAGTTTGGCTGCTGTCACCGTAACGAACCATCGGGCGCACTACACGGTCTAATGCGTGTTCGTGGCTTTACGCAAGACGATGCTCACATTTTCTGTACTGAAGAACAGATCCTAGAAGAGGTGAGTGGCTGTATTAAGATGGTGTACGAGACATACGCTGCGTTTGGTTTCGAAAATATCAAAGTTAAGCTGTCTACTCGCCCGGAAAAGCGCGTAGGTGCTGACGAGATTTGGGATAAATCAGAAGCTGCGCTTGCAGATGCACTTAAAGCTAATGACATCGAGTTCGATTATCAGCCTGGAGAAGGTGCGTTCTACGGGCCAAAAATTGAGTTTACACTGCACGATTGCTTAGACCGTGCATGGCAGTGCGGAACCGTACAGCTAGATTTCTCAATGCCAGGTCGCTTGGGCTCTACTTATGTAGCAGAAGATGGCGAACGCAAAGTGCCGGTTATGATTCACCGCGCTATTTTGGGTTCACTAGAACGCTTCATTGGAATATTGACCGAAGAATTTGCAGGTTTCTTCCCACTCTGGTTGGCACCTCAGCAGGTTGTGGTAATGAATATTACCGACAAACAAGCTGAATATGCCTCAGATTGTGTAAAAAAACTGCAAGAATTAGGTTTTAGAGCAAAGTCTGACTTGCGAAATGAGAAGATCGGCTTTAAAATCCGCGAGCACACTTTGAAGCGTATTCCGTATATGCTAGTTGTGGGCGATAAAGAAATGGAAGCGGGCGAAGTAGCAGTACGCTCTCGTCGCGGTGACGACCTAGGCAAAATGCGCCTGGAAGACTTTATTGCCATGGCTCAACAAGAAGTTGTTGAAAAGACGATTAAGTAGTTGAGCAAATTGTGTATAATGCACAATTAAGGTGTCTGCTTTTGGTTTTACTTTGGGTCAACCGACCTCCCAAAAGCAGACAAAAGAATTAAATGTTTGGAGGAATAGCACATTAAAGGCGCTAACAACAAGGCTCAGGGCGACAAAGCCCGCATTAACGATGAGATTAAAGCCAGAGAAGTAAGATTAATTGGCAAAGACGGTGAACAGGTTGGTGTGGTTTCTCTAGCAGAAGCTACTCGTAACGCAGAAGAAGCGGGCCTAGATCTAGTAGAAATCAGTCCGAATGCCGAGCCGCCAGTCTGTAAAGTTATGGACTATGGCAAATTCCTCTTCGAAAAAAGTAAAGCTCAAAAAGAGCAGAAGAAAAAACAGAAGCAAATTCAGGTCAAGGAGATTAAATTTCGCCCTGGCACTGATGAAGGCGATTACCAGGTCAAACTGCGCAACCTGCGTCGCTTTCTTGAAGGTGGTGATAAAGCCAAAGTTACGATCCGCTTCCGCGGTCGTGAAATGGCGCACCAAGACATCGGTATCGATCTACTAAACCGCGTTAAAACCGATTTAGAAGATATCGCTACATGCGAGTCTTTCCCACGTCGTGTGGAAGGCCGTCAGATGATCATGGTGCTAGCCCCAAATAAGAAGTAGTAACGGTCTAAAGTTTTAAGGAATCTGCACCCTTAAACACCTTGCTGCTAAACATTAACCGGTATGAAGTGACTGCAACACGAAAAATACCGATATTAAACAATGCGGAGTTTTAGCAATGCCTAAAATGAAAACTGTAAGCGGTGCCGCCAAACGTTTTAAGAAAACGGGTTCTGGCCGCTTTAAAAGCAAACAGTCTCACTTACGTCACATTCTGACTAAGAAGAGCTCTAAGCGTAAACGTCACCTTCGTGGCAAAAAACTGGTTCATGACTCTGATACCAAATTGGTTCAGCGCATGTTGCCTTACGTATAAGACTTAGGAGACTGATTAATGGCTAGAGTAAAACGCGGCACTATCGCACGTGCTCGTCACAAAAAAGTCCTCAAGCAGGCAAAAGGTTATTACGGCGCACGTTCACGTGTATATCGCGTAGCGGTACAAGCTGTAACTAAAGCTGGTCAATATGCTTACCGTGACCGTCGTCAGCGCAAGCGTCAATTCCGTCAACTATGGATTGCACGTATCAACGCTGCTGCTCGTCAAAATGGTATGTCATACAGCCGTTTCATTAACGGTTTGAAGAAAGCGTCTGTTGAAATCGATCGTAAGATCCTTGCCGACATCGCAGTACATGACAAAGCAGCTTTCAGCGCACTAGTCGAAGCGGCTAAAGGCGCATTAGCTTAATTATTAACTAATTAAGTTTAAGTTCTTTCGGAAAAAGGCGAGCAGGATGCTCGCCTTTTTTCGTTTTTGGGGTTCAGACTTTGTTTTAAACTTGTTTAGTCCATTGTTTAACAACGTCCTTCTAATATCCACTTGTTGAGTATCTTTAGAAAAGGCGCGCCTTCTCTAGCTTTACTCTAGTTTTTCATGCTCAAAGAACAAAAGAGAAGAGGGGCTTCTACATGTGGAATTTTAAACACAATAAAGCAGAGCCAAAGCTCTGCTTATATTCGCTAACTTAGTACTAGTGCTATTACTTTTTCTCTACACGCCCATAGCGGTCTGAAAACCTTACGATGTCATCTTCGCCGAGGTATGCACCCGATTGCACCTCTATAAGCTCTAGAGGGATTTTTCCGGGGTTTTCTAGTGCGTGTACTGCACCGATTGGGATATAGACAGATTCGTTTTCTGTTACTTACTGAGTATTGTCATCAATAGTCACATTGGCACTGCCCGATACCACAATCCAATGCTCAGCGAGGTGGTGATGCATTTTGATGGTGTATTTCAGACACAAAAAAGCGACACTGTGAGAGTCGCCTTTTCAGATTGTTACACACTAGTCTCTAATATGCGTTTTTGTTAATGAATCCATTAAATACAGTCATGAATACAATTTTAATATCGAACCAAATAGACCAGCGGTGTATATAGTCTAAATCGTACTCTACACGCTGTACCATCTTGTTCGTGGTTTCCGTTTCACCGCGCAAACCATTCACTTGTGCCCAACCTGTAATACCAGGCTTAACTTTATGCCGCAGCATGTAACCTGTGATGATCTTACGATATTCCTCATTGTGAGCAACCGCGTGCGGGCGAGGGCCTACAATTGACATGCGACCCTGCAGAACATTGATAAACTGAGGTAGTTCATCTAACGATGTGCGTCTTAAGAAACCACCTATTTTGGTTAAACGCGCGTCGTTTTTCGTTGCTTGCTTAACAACTGCTCCGTTGTCTTGCGTAGTCATAGACCGGAATTTATAAACCGTAATTTGTTTACCATCTAATCCGTAACGCTTTTGTTTGAAAATGACTGGCCCTTTAGATGTGAGTTTAACTGCGGCCGCAATTGCTAACATGGGAACGGATATCAACATTAAAATCAGACTGCTTAATACAACATCTTCAAACCGCTTCAATACGTCACTGGCGCCTTGGAAAGGGGTGTCATATACACTTAGTGCCTGTACATTACCCACGGTTTGCCAGCGAGCGTTAAGCAAGTTGTACATAAAGAAGTTCGGAATTACATAAACGTTAGCAGTGGTATCGCTGCACTGTTCAAGAATTGCACGAATGCGATTTTCTGCACTCATTGGCAATGCTATGTAGATGTAATCAACTTCGTTGCGCTTGGCCATTTCAATGGCTTCTTCAATATTGCCGAGCACAGCCCCCTGCATCTCATGAGGGAGACGTTCTGCTTCACGGTCATCATAAATACCGTTAAAGCGAATACCTAAATGTTCGTTCTGTTGTATCTGAAGAGCAACATTCGCGCCTAAATGAGTAGCACCAATGATAATAGAACGGCGTGTGTTCAAGCCGCTTTTGCGAATGCGGAAGAGAAACTTGCGCATAACAAAGCGCCACAGAATCAAAACGACAAACGAAGATGCAAACCAAAGCAATATTGCAGGTGGTGGCGTTTTTATTTCTTGAACGAAAAAGTACCCCATCGACATGGTACCGAGAACGCTTAATGTCCAAGTGATTGCAGCCGCTCTTAGCATTTCAGGCGTTCTGTGCCCACGCCACGACCGATATAACTCAACGCCTTCGGCAGAAATTTGAAAGCAAATAACGTTTACAAAAAGAAGAATTAAGCTGGTGGTATCTATCTGGGTACCGTAATACGCTGCTGCCGAATAATACAAAATCGTTACCAGCGAAAGATCAATGAGTCTGTAAATGGTTGAAAAACCGCTTTGGTTCCTGACTACCAAACCACCATTAGTATTAGACTCAACCGGGTGAGCTTTAAGTGCTTTGTTAGATTCTACTCTATTGTCCATTTAAGTAATCTCTAAGTGAAAAAGTGAAGCCTGTAGCCAAAACTAACGACAACAAAAACAGGCTAAGCCATGAATTAAGAAGAATAGCGAAGACGACTTATGGAAGTTAGGCAAATACTATGCCCATTTTTATGGGCTTAAGATGAATAATCACAACGTGCTGATTATATTCGCGTTGAAATTTTTCACGTCTAACGCTTAAGTGCTCTAACGACAGCGTATTATATGGATATTGTAATTTTATTACAAAAACAAAGTTCATTCCGTACTAATTTGGTGCAAAATGAGTAGAATACGGCGCTAGCGCTTTTCATGAACAATATAAATAAGATAGCATATACCGCATTTGCAGCCTTGGACATATAGATGCAACAATACCTAAGTATAAGTTGCAGTACTTTGTTAACTGACTGTTGAGTCAAACAATACAGAGCAAATTGACTTTCGCTCTAATGTGTTCGCTAGTAATGTTCACAGCCTAGTAAAGCAAAAGCGGCACGCCTATTGCTCGACATTGATTATCCATGAACTATTAAGGCATTCACCTTGTTTAGTTTGTAAGAATTACACATATTCCGGCTGTTTCGCGGTTTATAGCGTTTACGTAAGGATGTATTTGAAAGCGCTATATCGAAATAATGCACTGTTTTAATACACCCAAGCCATCGTAGGAAGGAAATAACATGTTAAAAAGGACCAAAAGCATAATAGCTCTGTCGGTAATTTGCGCCACACCGACTCTATTTGCCCAAGAGGCTGGTCGAATTCAAGCTGGGCAATTTGATTTGATCCCTTCATTTACGTCTTCGATGGCGTATGTTGACAACGTAGCTTATGCCCGAGATGACGATCCTGAAATTTATAGTTGGCGAGCGACTATTTCTCCAGAGTTAATTGCTGCTACACAGATTGACGGCAATCCGTTCCAAGTAGGCTATCGTTTAGAAAGAGGTGTATTTTTTTCAAGCAGCGCTGATGACTATACAGACCACTTTATTGAAGCATCAGGAGAATATGAACTAAATAGTAGGCATAGAGTTAATGCAATTGCCCAATACGAAGATGGACATGAAGAGCGCGGTACTGGCTTTTCTTTAGGACTAGGTACAGCCATCACAACACCTGACCGTTACAAAAGTACTTCTTTTGGCGGTGAGTATTCCTACGGTGCTGTTACATCAGATGGAGTAGTAACGCTAAAAGCAAACCGTGAGACGTTAGATTATGATCGAAGTGAACAAGCCTATTTGATTAGAGATCGGGTAAAAAACAAAGTCGGCGCTGAATTGGGTTATCGTATTGGCTCTGCGACAACAGCACTGCTCGATGTAACGCAAACGTTTGTGAGGTATGACAACCAGACGGGTATTACAACTAGAGATAGTGACGAAACTCGAGTTTTACTTGGTGTTAGATGGGAATCTACGGCAGCGACTACTGGCTTTGCAAAAGTGGGTTATAAAGAAAAAGATTTCGATGCCGCTACGAGAAGTACTTTCTATGGAACTGATTGGGAAGTCGGTATAGAGTGGCAGCCTATTTCATATTCTACGTTTCGATTTTCTACGAATGCAGACACTAGGGAAACCAACGGAGAAGGTAATTTCATAAGAGGTAGAGATTACACTGCGGCGTGGAATCACGAGTGGCTAAGCCGGTTAAGCTCTTCAATTAGTATAACGCGTGAAACAAACGAGTACATTCTTGATGAAGATGGCATTGAAAATAGGGATGACGAGTTGATGCGTTACATGGCGTCATTAAATTACCAGGCTCGTAGGTACTTGTCTTTTTCCCTATTCTATCAGTTGGCAGATCGTGAAAGTAACCGCGATTCAATTGGCTATGACCGAAATGTTGTAGGAATTTCCGCAGAGGTTACGTTGTGAAGCAACATTTGATGATTAAAACAGTATTTTTATTTTTAATTTTTGTTACGAGCTCTGCCTTCGCTCAGGAAGGAAACTTGAGCATGAGTCAGTATCAACTTGGATCTGGTGACAGAATAAAAATCAGTGTTTTTGGCCAAGATGATCTTTCTATGGAAGTACGTCTACCTGATGTCGGTACAATCAATTATCCATTCCTAGGAGAAATTAAATTGGTTGGCTTAACAGCCGATGAAGTCGAAAAGAAAATTTATGATGGCTTGCTAGGGGATTATTTGGTTAACCCTTCTGTCTCAGTAGCTATCGTTGAATACAGGCCCTTCTTTATTGATGGTGAAGTGAAAAGGCCGGGCGGCTATCCATATCAACCAGGCCTTTCTGTTAATAAAGCGGCTGCATTAGCCGGCGGTTACACAGAGCGAGCGGCCCGCGACAAAATTACCATAATTCGTGAAAAGGACGGCAGAACAAACGAATTCACCGTAACCGTGAGCGATATGATTCAGCCTGGTGATATTATCACCATCAATCAGCGTTTCTTCTAAATTACGTAGCGTGCAGGAAATAAAATGGCAGTAAATGGCAGGGAAGAGTTCAATGCTGGTGTGTTTGAAAATGAGACCATCGACATTGCTCATTATTTGGGAATTATTAAGCGTTACGCATTTCGAATTGTATCATTAGCAATTGCATTTACGATCTTAGTTGCATTGTTAGTCATGCGTATGACGCCCATGTTCACTTCTACTACAACTATTTTGGTAGAGGCAGAAAAGGCGAATGTTGTTTCAATAGAAGAAGTATATGGTCTTGATACAAAGCGAAAGGACTATATGCAAACGCAATTTGAAATACTGCAATCCCGTCAAATTGCAGAACGCACGGTTGAAAGCTTATCGCTTTATAATAACGAAGAGTTTATGCCAGTTGATGAGGGCCCTAGTCTATTCGATGAACTAAAAGCTAGGATAGTCGAAGCTTTACCGTTTCTTCCGCAGGAAGAGCCTAAAGATTTAACTGAAGAGCAAATTTTAGCGGCTAAAAAGCGCAAAGCTACTTCACTCTTAATGAGCGCACTTACCGTTGAAATGGTCGACAATACGCAAGTAATGAGAATAACCATTACTACTGAATCACCTACACTTTCAGCGGAACTAGCTAACGCAGTTGCAGACGTATACATTGAAAACTATCTGCAGGCTAAGCTTGATATGACTGCAAAAGCAACGTCTTTTCTTACAGATAGCTTAGAAGGCCTCAAGCAAAAGCTTACTGTGGCTGAACGCAATCTTGCTAAGTTTTATGAACAAAATCAAGTTGTTAATATAGATGGTGTAGTAGGCTTAGCGGCCGATGAGCTAGAGCAGCTGAGCAAGCAATTACTCGATGCGCAAACCGCACTTAAGCTGAATGCTGTTATCTATAGACAAACGCGCAACGATGTATCGTTAGAAGACATAGCGCGTCTTCCTGAAGTACTGAATCACCCAACCATCAGAGATGTTCGACGTGACGAAGCAAAGGCGATGACGCGCGTGAGCGAACTGAGTAAAGTTTATGGCCCTAAACACCCTAGAATGATTGCTGCGAATGCAGAGCTCTCTTCTATTCGGGAAACACTGAGTAGTCAGATTAGAGATTTGATAACGAGTATTACAACGCAATACGAAGTGTCGGAAGACCGCGTTGTACAGCTAGAGCAAGAAGTCGCGCAAGCGAAAGCTGAGTTCCGTTCACTGTCAGCGTTAGACAACCAGCGGCGAGCTCTGCAACGTGAAGTTGATATTAATCAGCAGCTTTACAACTCTTTCTTTACTCGTTTGAAGGAAACTGATGAGCTGGGCGGCTTTGAGTCAGCAAATGCTCGAGTACTCGACGCGGCGTTACCCAAATATACGCCTTCAGAACCTAACAAAAAGCTGTTAATAGGTGCCGCTTTTGTTTTTAGTATGGGCTTTGGCGTTTTCTTGGCCATTGCCATGGAGACCCTCAACAGCGGTATTCGTTCGGTTGAAGATGTTGAGCGTAAACTTGGACAGCGTATGTTGGGTCTTATCCCATGGCTTCCACACAAGAAGAAGACTGACTTACCAATTCGTTCGTTCTTTGATGGTAAAAAGCATCAATTTGCAGAGTCGGTTCGTACCCTGCGAACTAGCCTATCATTATTGAATTTAGATAAAGAGCAGCAGGCCATAATGATTACATCGAGCGTGCCTAAAGAAGGTAAAACTACCGTTTCGATTAATTTAGCGTTTGCCTTGGGGCAGCTGGATAAGACCATACTGATTGATGCCGACTTACGTCGTCCTAGCGTTGGCAAGCAATTTGGCATTCCAAATTACCAGCCCGGTGTTGCGAACTTAATCTTAAAATCACATACTTTTGATGAATGCTTAGTGCAGGATGAAGAATCTAAGATAGATATATTATCCGCAGGAACTATCCCATCAAATCCACAAGAATTGCTAGCTGACAAAGGCTTCGGCGAACTTATCGCCCAGCTCAAGACCCAGTACAAATACGTTGTTGTTGATACTGCACCAACTCAAGCTGTTAGTGACTCTATGGTTATTGCAAACTCATGTGATTCTGTAATATACGTAGTTCGTGCAGACAGTACCAGTGAGAAGTTAATAAATAATGGTTTGTCTCGATTCCTTCAAGTTGGTCATCGTCTTGATGGGGTAGTGCTAAATCAAGTAGACTTACGTAAATCTGGTGCAGCACAAAGGTATGCTGGATTCTACGACCAATACGGTTATACGAGTCATAAAGACAGCTAACAGTAATTATTGATAGATATACATAGCCATATATTGCCTGGCATCGACGACGGTGCCAGGTCTTTAGATATCGCCTTAGAAATGGCACAGCAAGCTGTTGACTGTGGCGTAAGTCATATGGTTTGCACGCCACATATCCATAAAGGCTACTTCGACAATTCTCATAGTACAATAAAGCCTGTATTTGACGAGTTTGTGAAAGCTGTCAAAACAGCGGCGATTCCCCTAACACTTTCTTATGCAGCTGAAGTGAGAGTGAATGAGCTTATTCCCGTTTGGTTCAAACAAGGGGAGCTACCATTCATCGGTGAATTAAGCGATAAAAAAATACTTCTGCTTGAAATGCCTCATAGCCATGTTCCCCAGGGGCTTGAGACCCTAGTTAAATGGTTATTAAGAAATAACGTTCAACCTCTTATAGCGCATCCAGAACGAAATCGGGAGTTGTTAGCAGAGCCAACTAAATTTAGCTGGCTTCAGCGACAAGGGTGTTTGTTTCAAGTTACCGCTGGCGCTTTGACGGGGCGATTTGGAGACAACGTAGCACAATTTGCACTAAGTTTAATGCAGCGAAAAGCATTTCATGTCGTTGCCTCTGATACCCATGATTTAGTACGACGGCCTAATGACATGAGAGATGCGTTTGACGTTGTCGCCGCCTTCGATAGGGTCTTCGCTCAAGACGTTTTCATTAACAAGCCTGGTGAAATTATAGGTAAAGCACTTAGGCAAGGTGTTTAATGAAGGCGTTTAATCTCGCTAGCTTTCACAACCAACAAATTTTTAGTACAGCGCTTAAATGGATCTTAGCGCTTTTGGCGTTATGGAGTTTAGTGTGGAGTGTGCAGCTTTTTATTGCGGGTAATGCGTACTATAGCGTAAAGAATAACATTGATATGTGGCAGCAAAGGCCTGAGCGTGCGACCACAGAGAAGATAGAGCAAGCTCTAAATAAAATAGAAACAGCGCTTAGTTATTTCCCGAAAAACGCACTCTACTATCAAGTACAAGGGCAATTATTTGAATGGAAAGCATATAGTGTGGGTGACGCCGGCGTGTCGAGCGACACTCAAACAGCAGCTTTTGATTCGACGAGGAATTTATACCAAGCCTTTACCGCCTACGAAAAGAGTCTAGAGCTAAGACCGAATTGGAGCGGCAGTTGGATAGGGCTAGCGTCAGTTAAGTGGAAACAGAGAGAATTAGATAGTGCATTCTATGATTATGTAACGCGTGCCGTTGATGTGGGAGCACAAGATGCCATAGTGCACAAATTTATCGTAGAATATGGCTTAGACATGTTTGCCGCACGCTCAGTGCATTACGTAAAAGTGAAAGATCTATTAAAGCGCCATTTAGATTTAGGGATTCAAAATCCACTTAGCAGAAACTTTGTTTTAGAAGCTATCCAAAAGCATAGCGCAGAGGAAGTAGTGTGTCGTTGGTTGAATACTTCGAGTTACCCTGTCAAAAAGCGTATACCTAATTGCGTGACATACGACTAAAAACGACCGAAATTAACTTTTTCCTTTCAACCAGTCCCAAAGCCCCAGTGAAAATCCTTCGAAAAGGTTTATTCCTAACCAACTTTTGAGGATATAAAGAAGTACCAAACCAAGTATTAACGATACGCAGAAAAAAAGCGCAACAGTTGCTGCCATAGCAATTCTGCCAATTCTACTTTCAGTTCTGGATAAATCTCGTTTATCTGTTCCAGCTAACAGTACGAAATAATAGCGGCTGCGTAGGAGGCTAATGGTGCCCCTAACATCCACTTTATGATTACCCCAACGTCTTCCCGCAAGCGCAGTATTTAAATGAGATAATTGTTCATCAGAGAATGAGTCAGCTACTTTTTTCGGCATACGCTCAAGCATGTGTTGAACGTTAGGCTCTTCTCTAACGGGGCGTTTAATTTTTAAAACCACACTGCGTCCTTTTACGATAAAACGATCGAGAAAAAATTGAGTTAAGCAGTTTATCTATGTGATTGCCTTCCCATAGAAATATCTCTGCTTAGCGCTCCTAATGCTAAAAGAACAATAAATATAGCCGTATTTGCTGGTGCTTGTAGAGGGAAATCCACACTGCTGTGCAAAGCCATGCCGATAGTTGCCATAATACTTGCAAAAGCGGTGCCTCTGGGTAAAGGGTGGCGTCTATTTCGAACGGCGCTAAGAGCATTTTTAGTACACAACAGCACTAGCAGAGCAAGAACAAAGGCACCTACGACACCAAACTCAATGCTAAATTGAAGATATTCGTTGTGTGCGTGATCGTAAAAGTGCTGAATACTTTCACTCTGAAATTGAGGGTAAACGGTGTAAAAAGTTCCACCTCCGGTACCTATTAGTCCGTATTCACCTAATAGGGGGAGTGCGTCTGTAATTACTTCATCTCTGCTTTCTTGTGCGAAGTTCGTTTGCTCTAAGCGCTGTTGCACTTGCTTGAGGCCAAAAAGACTACTGACTAACAAAATATCGATAATCAGCATGCTGATAAACAAAGTGATATAGCTTTTTTGACGGGGCTTAAAGTAAATCAAGCCGAGCGTGGCTGTAATTGTCATGGCTATAAAAAAAGCGCTATTACCCATTCGAGAACGGGACATGACTAACGCAATCACCATTATAATTATGCCTATTCTAAATAGTACTTTGTTACTTAGCCAAAACTTCACCAGCCTTCGCAGCCTTTCTCGTTTACTGGTGGTGTTGTCTTGATGCAAACTCGCTATTAAATACCCGATTGCGGCACTCAAACAGAGCATTAGAAAATTTGCGTAATGATTCTTGTAAATATAGCTGCCAGTCGCGATGTGCGAAACCGGCTGTTTGAACACCAGGCTGTACTTAATACCTGAAAGTACTTCTAGTGCGCCGTAGATAGCTTGAAATATGCCAGCTGCGCTAATGACTATAAGGATGTATCGCAAACGCTTAGCTGAATTGACAAGGGTTAATGCGATGAAAAATAGAAAACAATAGGCAAGAGATTTGAAGAAAGTTACGTCGCTCTGACCTACATCAAAACTCAAAGATAGCCACTTTGAAGTAACGTTCTCTTGGTTACCCCATTGCTCACTTAAGAGGTAGCTTACACGTTCAGGTCTTATAGCCTCGACCAGCGCAAAGGGTAGAGGAACAATATTGATAAGCTGCCAAGCAAGAAAAATAACCCAAAGAATAATGAATGTTCGATACTTTGTGTAGAGTTGATGAAGTAGAGAAGTGTTTAGCAGAACCAAGGTGCCGCCAATTGAAAACAGCGACATTTGCATCAGCGCCCACGCCCACGGGCGGTTTGCGCCCAACGACAGAGGAAGCCAGAACAAAGTGAATAAAAGAAAACCGAAAAGAAACTTTTCGGTTTTCAGAACATTAACCATAAACAACTACAACAAAAATAGTTAAAGTTTAAGCAGTTACGTTTTGGTTAGTTGGCAGAAATTGTTGTATCACCACCACCTGCACCCGCTGCCCCAGTACCGACACCAAGCGGAGAAAACGTATTGCCCGTTCCACCTGCTGCAGTAGCTGTTAATGTGCTTGGATCTACACCAGCATTAATAACTGCTAGCAGTGCATCGTCTTCACTAATTACCTGCATTTGAAGAGCGATATTGTAGATCTCGCTTGCACTCTCAGGAAACATTAAAACAGTAATCGTTATGATTTGAGATGCTTGATCTGGAAATTGTGTAAATCCAGCGATGGCTAATTCGAACCCTGTGGCATTTTCGTTAAGTAAACTTACTACAGATTCAAATGAATCTTGGTTGTCAGATAAATACGCAGTGCCTGCAGCATCGAAGTAAAGACCTTCATTGATTACAGTCTGACTAACTTGATTTGCGGCGTCTTGTATATTCGCTCCGTTATCAAGTTCATTAACAAGTAACGTTCTTACTTGAGTGCCCGGTGCGCTATTTTCTTGCGCTGAAGAAACAGGCGTTAGCACAACCAGTGCAATCAAAAGTAGAGATAAAATAACGTTGCTACGCATAGCTTATCCTTTTAAATAAAACGTCGGGTCAGCGTCTTGCTAACACCATTAGTAATCATTGTATAACAAATAAGCGTGCTAGGTCTTCACTTTGTTATACGACTTTTCGGCTAAGTAACTTAATTTTGCCAAAGCGTAGGCTTTGCGAAATAAAAACCTTGCTGATAAGCAACGTCGAGTTGAGTTAATGCCACTGACTCTGCTTCATTCTCAACAAGCTCAGCAATTACGTTGATATTTAATCCTCGAGCTATGCTCAACAAGCTACTTACAAACAACTGATTATCTTTATCTGTGTGAATATCTTTCGTAAGCTTGCCGGAAATTTTTACAAAATGAGGCTGAATAGCCCTCAATCCTGCAAGTGATGCAAGATTTTCTCCAAAGTGCTCAATTGTTACGCGGCAGCCTAATGTCATTAGAGTCTTGCAAAAAGATATGGTGTCATCTTTATGGTGAATGAGTGCTGAGTCTTCGAATTCGAACACCAACTTAGTGCAAAGTGCCGTGTTTTGGTTCAATTGTGCAACTAGCCAGGTTCTGAAATGGGAATTAGCTAGAGATGCATTTGCAATATTAATGGCCACATCACATTTTGCCTGAGAAAGCTTTTTAAAAACGAGGGTTGCTACCAACTTATCGACCTCTGGAATAAGGTTCAATCGTTCTGAAGCGGGGATTAACTGCGACATTGGTATAACACTGCCGCTTTCTTTGTCTTTGAAGCGTGCGAAAGCCTCAAAATATGAGGGAGTGTTTTCTGCAATACTCATGACAGGTTGTATCAGCATGTCAGCGTACTGTTGCTCCAATATCACATTAAGCCTCTCTCTCCATGCAGTATTACTGTGTATATGAGAGAGTTCTGAAGCAAATTGCCATCCATTAGCTTGTTTAGTTGCAGCCATAAGCGCGCTGTCAGCATTTTCCATAATTTCGGAAAAAGACTGCTTATCGCTAAATTGCGCCACGCCCATCCACACCGAACGAATTCCGTCTTTGAGAGGATTGCAATGTACGAGAGTTTCACTTAAATCTTCGATTTTATTTGAACATTCTCTCTTTGATATGGCTTCAGTGACTAGTGCAAAGTCGGCGCCTGATAGCCTGAATAAGTGTGTAGTCTCAGCCGACTCTCTGGAGAACTGCTTAAGAATGTTGGCAACTGAAGTAACGTAATTGTCGCCCTCTTGGGCTCCGAGAGAAGTATTAATAGCGTTGAGGTGCGCTAATCGTATTATAACTAAATAACCTTCATCTGAATGGGCTGTCGAACTTAATAAAGCGTTCATGTGACGAGTGAAGGCACTTCTGTTTTGAACGCCCGTAAGGCTGTCTTCGTACGCTTGCGCCTTGAAGTGTTCTGCTTTTTGGGAAAGTTCTTTAAACATCCCTTCTACAGATGAAGACAGCTTATTCACTGCTTGAGTGATAAATGTAAGCTCTTGGGTAAATGGCTTATAGTTTATTTGAGAAAACTTTTGGTTTTGAATGTCATTAATCTTGTGAACCACAATTCTAAGCGGTTTTGTAATAGCGGTAATTATGAAAAGCAACGCGATGTAGGCTACAACGAACGCGGCAAAAAACATAAAGGCACTTTGTTTGACACTTTCATAAAGCGTTTCATTTGCAAGCCCTGGGTGGCTTTGGACTGTTAGCTCTCCGGCCAGGGTCCAGCCGTCGTTTAATTCAGTTCGTTGAACGGGTGGTGTGACTTCTACTAAATTAGTGAACCACGCAGGCACTGAATCTTGAGTATTTGGGTTTTTACGCTCAATCAGTAAATTACCTTCCATGTCAGAGACCGTAATATACTGATAGAAACCCCTGTCAAAAATGGCATTTACCATAGTCTCCGCAACAATTATTCCGTTGGGTTCGCCAATGTAAGGCGTGATGGAAAGGCCTAAAGACGTTGCTGTATCTTGAGCGTGAGTCGCTAGTTGTTCGTTTACATATTCTCGAGTTAGCTTTACATTTATAATGAAAGAGCCAGCAAATACTAAAACCAAAAAAATGGCTAAGCTCGTACTTAATTGGGTAGATAGTCTCATTATTTTTCTTTATCTCCGTACATTACGCGGTCTAGTCGCTCTACCATGTCGTCCCACATTTTCATTGGGCCACTACCTCTCAACTTGCGGCCTGTTCCCATCGCTTTCGCAGCCCACAATCCATTACCATTAAAACTGTAAATAGGGGATAAGTCTCTGCGCTTATTCGCCGGTAAAATTCGCCGATTAATATTGTCTAAAACTAAAGGTACTGAGGTAGGCGTTTCATAATAAGCTAGCACCATGTGAGGTTGACGTAATTCTAATGCCGTTACATACATAAGCCTTAATTGACTTTCTGGTACACCTAGCTCAATGAGTGAGAAATATTTCGCAATGGTGTAGTCTTCGCAGTCGCCTGCGCCAGTGGCAATAAACTCTATCGGGGTGGCCCAGTAGTCCTTTTCGTTCCAGTGAACAAGATCGTCAACAAAATCGAAACGGTTAAAGAAGCGGTTGATAGAATAGAGTTTTTCATCAATCGCCTCTTGTTGTAATTCATCGATCAGTTGTCGCCAATCAGCAACATCTTCGGCAGCGTTACTGCCATATACGTCATTAATCCGCTTATAAACCTGCTCGGTAAAGACCGTTTTTTGTTGAGCAATACCGGACGCGACGACAAATACGCAAGACATCATAATAACGCCAGCGCGAAAAGCAGTAATTAAACTGCGGAGTTTGACTGTGTTCTGTGTTCGCGTGACGTAGCGTTCTTTTTGGTGCAAGCCGTGGATACTTTATGCAATAGATTAAGGCGAATGTAAAAAATGTTTCACTACAACGTTGTACGCTGTCTCACCTGTGATTGCGATATGATGGCAAACTTGGTGATAACTTGAAAGGTTTTTGCTTAATTGAATTATCTTTTACTCAAAAGTGATCATAATTGGCATAATTCGTGTTTCTTATAAGCTAGGCAAATCATGTACCGCCCTCGAAAGCTTCGATAAGCACTTGCCATCATTTAGCATTGAAGGGCGGAAACCATGTACGAATATCAATAACACCTGATATCATTAGAACTGCTTGTAGTTTTATTACAACGAAAAGGAACTTTCATGAAGTACTCAGCGCGTCCAGCGGTGTTTATCATAAATTCACTTGAAGGCGGCGGCGCTGAACGAGTTATGGTTAAACTATTAACCATAATGGGATCTTATTTCGAAGAAAAAACGATTCCCGTCCATCTTATTCTTTTGGATGATCTCCCTGAATCTCATCAATGCCCGGCGTTCGTCGATAAAACTGTACTGGACTCTCAGGGGAGCCTAGTCGAGGGTTATCGACAGCTAAAGCCTGTTTTGGAAAAGATTGGTCCTGAGTATGTATTCAGTTTCTTAACGCGAAGTAATTTTCTAAACGTCGCGCTTTCTAAGCGTTTAGGGTTCAAATCAATTATTAGTGAAAGGGTTAATACTACCAGCCATCTGTCAGGTGGCTTAAAGGATAAGGTGAGCCGATTACTTGTTAGATTGCTATATAATAAAGCCGATAGCGTAGTGGCTGTTTCTGAAGGTGTAAAAGCCGATTTAATCCAAAATTATGCAGTGCCGAAAGACAAAGTAACTGTGTTATATAACCCCTACGATATTGAACAATTGAAGGAACAGGCCGAGGAGAGTGTATTAGACCTCCCTGCTAAACCTTACATTATTGGTGTAGGGCGATTAGTAAAGAACAAGAATTTTTCACTTTTAATCAACGCTTACGCTAAAGCAAATATCTCAGAAAACCTTGTTATTCTGGGAGTAGGTGATGAAGAGCTTAAACTGAAAAACCTCGCAATAGAGCAGGGGGTAGGTGACAAAGTTCATTTCTTGGGGTTTAAATCTAACCCATACCCTTATGTAAGCAGCGCCGAATTTTTTGTTAGCACATCAAATGCAGAGGGTTTTCCCAATGCCATCGTTGAAGCAATGTGCTTAGGGAAAGCCGTAGTCGCTACTAACTGTGAATCAGGTCCCGCTGAAATTCTTGCTGAGAAATATCCTTATCACGTATCTGGTGCTAGCGAAGAGAAAAACGGTATTCTATGTGAACTCAATAACGTTCAGGGTGTTTGCGGCGCTTTAAAACTGCTCGAAAACGACAGCGTTCGCACTTCCTATGCAGCCAAAAGTAGAAGCTGTGCACAGCAATTCTCTTACCAAGCCTTCCAGGAGAAGGTGGTTGCAATAATAGATAAGGTTTGTAAATAAGCATGTTCGAAGGGTTAAAAGTTGTCGTTGGCCTGATCAGTTTCATTCTGGTGTATCGTACTGTCACTGGCAATTGTAATAAATACCTAGCGTTTGCGATTTGCGCAATATGGCTAAGGTTTTTCTTGGCAGCATTTCATACGATTACGTATCCTTCTCTTATCGCAGGTTTTTCTATTAATGCACTTTCCAGTATTTCTGTTGCTGGGTTAGGGCTTTTCTTCCTGCCGTTTGCTGTTTTTACTTTAAGGAAATTGTTTCCTTTTTACTTGTTCTTTATTGCAATTGCAGTAAGTGGGTTTGTAAATATGCAGATTCCAGGCGCCATAAACGTACTGGTTAAATGGTGTTATTTCTTAGTTTTGACTGGAGCGCTATTCCTTTCTATTCGAATGCAAGGTCAGAACGAAACCTTTAGGAAGCTTTTAGTACCATTTTTCATGCCCGTAACATTACAAATTTTATCTATTTTGCTTGGTCATGCAAAAGCAGCTGAAGCTGACGGCTCTACCAGTTTCATAGGGGGCTATAATCACGAAGCGGCTTTCTCAATGATTATAGTAAGCTTTATATTTGTGATTGGGCTGACGAAACCGAACTCAATTCGTTTTAGAACTAGCTTGTTCTCTTTATCTGTAATTCTTCTCATCTCAGTAAACTATCGAACCTCAGTACTCACGATATTGCCGATAGCCGCAGTTTTCTATTTCACACTGGTTGAGCAGCGTTTAAAGCCCTCGCAAAAGGTTCCTGTGCTGAGCATTGTAACTATGGCTATTGTTTTGGCATTCATGGTGCTTTCTTTCACTATGCGAGAAAGGTTTTCAGACGTTGGTCTTCTAATAAGCAACTTAGATATCATTTTTAAATCGCCTATCTATTTCAGTGAGGCAGAAAAAGACATCATGTCCGCTCGAGTCTTCATTTGGAGTCAGTACATCGATGCTTACAATAACGCTGGAGCGCTTAATCAATTGATCGGTTTTGGTCCCGACTCTTGGAAGGGCGTCTTTGCAAAATATGCACATAACACATACGTTTCAAACCTTTATGAATATGGTGTTATCGGCTTTTCCGCGTTTATATTTATGTGCGCTTTTTGCTTACAGCAAGCGTTTAATATCGCCAACAGGGGCTTATCTAAGATAGTAGCTTTCTCTGTTATTGGTTTTTTCATAATGAATATGGCAACCATGCCGCTGTGGAACATTGAGGGGCTAATCTTCTTCGCTATTTTGATTAGTGTCGTTTTCGCACTAGCGACGACTAAAAGGTCGATACACGCTAATAAACGTGACAGAAACTTAAATCATGAGGTTCGTAAGGTAATATGAAGATATGCGCGATAGGGTTACGGGGAATACCAGATGTTATGGGAGGCATTGAGTCTCATTGTCAGCAGTTGTACCCGCGGATAACGAAAAGCGATGTTTCTGTAACAGTTATTGCGCGCTCCCCCTACGTTAGCCAAAAGCAGTACAACTTTGAAGGAGTTGATGTAAGAAGTGTTTGGACACTGAAGCACAAGTTTTTAGAAACGTTCATGCACACGTTTTTAGCGATTTTGTACGCAAGAATATTTGTTAATCCAGATGTTGTTCACCTTCATGCTATTGGACCTGCGTTATTCACACCCTTAGCGAGACTGCTTGGGATGAAAGTGGTCGTTACACATCACGGCGCCGACTATGACAGACAGAAATGGAATGGGCTTGCGAAGTTTATGCTTAGAACTGGCGAAAAAATGGGAGTTCTTTTCGCAAACAAAATTTTTGTAGTGGGTAAAACATTAACACAACGATTAAAAGAGCAGTTTCCGAAGCATTCTGAAAAAATTAACTATGTGCCTAACGGAATGTTGCCATCATTCACTGGCTCAATTTCTGCGAGTGCACTTCCAAAAGAACTCAACATATCATCACAAAACTACATTTTGACAGTAGGGAGGCTAGTTCCAGAAAAAGGCTTTCATGACCTTATAGCCGCTTACAAAGCTTCTGATAGCGAACTTAAACTCGTTATTGTTGGTAAAGCAGATCATCAAGATGAATACGCCTCCTCCCTTGTACAACAGGCCAGTGAAAACATTTTGTTTGCAGGCCGTCGATCTGGCGATGAACTTAAGGCTTTATACAAGCATGCGAGAGTATTCGTTCTACCCTCATACCACGAGGGACTGCCAATAGTAGCGTTGGAAGCTATAAGTGCAGGAACCCCTGTTCTTTTAAGCGATATTTTGCCAAATAAGGATATAGTTGCCGCTCAGGACAGTTATTTCACTGTTGGCGATACTTCCGCGTTATCAAAAAAACTCACGGATTTAGAGAATCTAAATTTGAATCTCAATCAAGAAGCGTTTTTACATGAGTTTAACTGGGATCGAATAGCAGAAAAAACGTTAACATTAATGAAGGGAACAGACTCCGGGGATGAAAAAGCATGAGTATGAAAATATCAGTAGTCATAACCACTTTTAATCGCCCAGAGTTTTTAATAGAAGCCTTGGAGGGCATTAAAAATCAGTACTGCTCACCACACGAGGTGATCATTATCGATGATAATTCAAGTGTTTCTTATAAAAGCGCGATGCCTATAGTTGATTCAACAGCAGCTAAATACTATCGACAAAATATTTCATGTGGAGCAAATAAAGCCAGAAATTTAGGTGTCGAGTATGCTACGGGTGATATTGTTGCGTTTCTCGATGATGACGACGTCTGGTTGCCAGAGTACCTGAAGACTTTGCAAGAAGTTTATCAGAGTGGGGCAGAAGCGGTCGTGACCGGCTTCAAGCAATTGGGGAAAGAAGACGTTATTGTTGTCAATAAGGATATTCTCGTGAGCAAGCCTTCATTGTTAAGAGGAAACACTTACTGTGGAATGAGTGGGTTTAGCGCTAAACGACAGCTTCTACTTAAAAATACGTTTGATGAGTCGCTAAATAACGGTCAAGACTGGGACATGTATGTTCGACTTTTTCAACAAAACATCACATTTGTAAATATTCCCAAACCGCTTTTCCTTTATAGATTTCAAAATGAAGACGGAATTGGCGCAAAAGTCAGAAAAATGAAGCCTGCTGACATAGATAAAAGACTTGGGTCAGCCTATAAACACAAAGATTTTCTGGGCGACTATTGGTTTAATAAACGCGTAAGTGATCAAATATTGTTTTCTCTAAAGCATAAAAACAAAAAACTGTCTTGGGTTTTTAAATCACTAAAGGTTGCTGGTTTTAAGGCAACAATTGTTTTTTTCTATAATGCCGTCAAGCGTAAAGTACTTAACAAGCCAATGTCTATTTAGCGTTGCAATAGTTCCGTCTATTTGAATGTAAATCTCAGTTTTCTACGTGGTTCTTATGACTTCAAAAATTAAAGTTTCAGTGATAGTTCCTGTTTGGAACGACGCTCGAAGAATTGTTAAGTGTGTAAACGCGCTGAAAGCGCAGCATTTTGCTAAAGACACTTTCGAAATAATTATCGTTGATAATGGCTCTAATGATGACACTTTCAAGGTCGTTTCAGAAATTGACGGGATCACGGCGATACAGGAATTTGCGCCTGGTTCTTATGCTGCTAGAAACAAAGGCTTGTCAATAGCCAAAGGGGGCTATGTTGCATTTACTGATGCAGATTGCGTCCCAGACGAAAAATGGTTAGAAGAATTGGTTAATTGCGCAGAAAAACAAAAAGATTTTGGTGTCATAGCTGGCGATATTCACTTTTTTAAAGATGAGGATGAAGAAGTTGATGAAGCATCGATAGCGTACGAGAACTTTTTCTCTATGGACCAAGAGGCCTATGCCAAGAAAGGAGTTTGCATAACGGCAAACTGGCTTTCCAAAAGAGAAGATCTTTTACATTTGGGAGGCTTTAACGCGAAAGTTAAATCTGGCGGCGATCACGACATGGCCAAACGCCTCACTCAATCAGGCTTAAGAGTTGTATTTTGTAGTGAAGCTCTCGTAAAGCACCCAGCTAGAAATAAATCTGAAATACTAAAGAAAAGAAGGCGTGTTATCGGTGGAGCTTGGGATAAGACAGAACAAAAATTTAAATCAATTAAGCTCACTTGGGATGCCATCAAACTTTACGTAAAGCGAACCCTCATAGTCTTCTTCACCAGCAATGCATCGTTTAAGGAAAGAATTTCGGTATTTGGGGTTATAACGTCAATCTTTTTCGTTTCACTTTCTGAAATCTTAAAGCTCGCTGGTGGAAAACAAAGTGCTAGAAGCTAATAGAAGGAATTATTTACGTTGAGCAGATTAGTAAGCGCTACTTCATGGACAACACTTGCAACGTTGGTCAATCTCGTATTGACGATGGTACAACTTGCGTTTCTCGTGAGGATATTAGCGCCCTCAGTTTTTGGACAATTCGCCGTAGTTAATATGGTGATTGAAGTTTTTGTTGCGTTTGCGCTTGGCGGCATCTCTAATTTTCTTATTTTTAAGCGAGATGCGGACCAACAAACGAGTAATGCGATTTATTATCTTGCTTTAATAATTGGCGCAATTTTTAGTGTTCTTCTATATCTGCTTACACCTTATATAGCTAGTGCTCTTGGTTACGAAGCTATAATACAAGAGCTTCGACTGGCAACTTTGCTTCTTGTAGTCTCATCGCTATCGTCACAATATCAAGCTGTCGGTATGAAGCACTTTAAGCATCAAAGCATTGCGCAAATTGATGTAGCAGCAAAGCTTTTATCATTTAGTTTTGCAATTTCATTTCCTGAGCTTGAGCTATTGTGCTTAGTAGGTGCAATTATCATTTATCAAGTAGCTAAATTGTTGGGTTTCATGCTCTTTTTGGGAAAATTTGTGAACCTTTCGTTATCTGCTAATACAGGAATATTTAAAGAGGCTTTCAACTACGGCATTTTTGATTTTGGTTCTCAAGCGATAAACATTGTTAGAAAGCAACTCGATGTAATGATTCTTGCTATTACATTACCAAGTAGTGAGATGGGTGTTTATCACGTCATCAAACAATTAGCCAGTAGACCTGCACAAGCGCTACAACCAATTATAGGTAAAGTGGCATTACCTGCGTTTGCTGAAGTCAAACAGAACAACGAAAAATTTCAGAGAGTCTATAAAGATATCTACTTCTTACAATTGTTTGTTTTAGCGTTTATTTACGTGCCCGTGATTGTTGCATCTGAATTAGTAGCGACACTATTTTTTGGAGACTCGTACGCTCAATATAGTTTGGTACTTTCGTTACTCGCGGGCTTTTGGTTTATTAGAGTTGCTTCCTCTAATCTTGTAGGGCCATTGGTCCAATCTACAGGGCATACTAAGCGTAACTTTTTGTGGAATATTTACGTGATGATCCCCAATGCGCTAGTTATATATATTTCTTCTATGTTTGGTGTTGAAGCGCTTGTATTTTCAATGGTTGTATTTCAAGTAACGTTATTTCCTATTGTTAATTTTTACTTTGTTAAATACATAACGGGTGTTGAATTTTCATATTCGTTGAGAAGTATGTTGATTGTTGTGCTTGCTTTTTCTATTCCAATCGCGGTATTCCACATATTCTTGGTTCCTTTAATACCTGATTTGTGGTTCATGCAAGAGACTTCTGTTGCTGCCTTTACAGTTGCTGTTGCGTTAGTTTTATATTTCCAATATTCAGAAGTAAAAAGTTCTGTTCAGCGAATAAAAGGGTTTTAAATGTCTGGCACTAAGCAAGTTTGTTTTTTTGTAAGGAGCTTTCCGGTTCTTTCTCAAACATTCGTTTTAAATCAAGTTAAAGATTTGGTGACAGAGGGAGTGGATGTTCATGTTTTGGCCGTGAACCCCATAAAGAATGATAATGACGTGGCTACGGAGGTTTTTGGAACTCGTGCGCAGGTAAATGTAACGTCTATTTTGCCCTCTGAACACGATAAAACCTCCTACTTATATATGCTATTTGGCTTCCTCTATTGCTTGTGTTCGCCAAAGAGATTTAGGCTTATTAAATTGTTTTTCTATTTTCTAATAAGAAGAAACAAGTTTTTAGCAAAAGACTTGATGTGTATTGTTTGGTTTTTAAAGTCAAGAGACATCAAAATCGATAACTGTGTTGCCCATTTTGGGAGTAATGGTGTCATTTTTGATTATCTCGTTAAAGCAGAACTCATCGAGTGTGACAATTTATTTACGATATTTCACGGCTACGAAATCAGCCGATACGATCAGCTAGCTATTTGGGAAAAGCTCTACGGTAAATTAGGTGGTAAATTACTTCCCATCAGTGAACATTGGAAAAGAAAACTAGTGAGTCTAGGTGTGGCGCCTTCAAGAATAGAAGTAGTTCACATGGGCGTTGATGTTGATCGTTTTTCTTACAATGAAAAAGCTGCTTCCACCCCTCTTTCAATTCTTTCTGTTGCGCGAGCTACCGAAAAGAAAGGGTTACATTTTGCTATCGAAGCAGTATTAATGTGTCCTTTAGAGTGCCGCTATACAATTATTGGTGATGGCGTATTACTTCCTGAGCTTCGCAATAAAGCTAACAATCATCCAAACGGACATAGAGTCATATTCAAAGGTGCACAGCCCTCAAGCGTAGTAGCGAGCTCGCTCAAATCTACTGACCTATTTTTGCTTCCATCCGTTCGTGATTCATCTGGCGACATGGAAGGTATTCCGGTGTCACTTATGGAAGCCATGGCAAGTGGAGTAATCGTCCTGTCCACAGTTCACAGTGGTATTCCTGAATTAATTACAGATGGCGAGTCTGGCTTCTTAGTTCCCGAAAAAGACAGTGGGGCTATAAGTCGGAAAATTGTCGAGATTAGCAAAAATCAAAATCTCAACATTATTCGAAAGAATGCCCGCTGCAAAGTAGACGACGAATTCAATGCTCGAAAGCTTCAGACGCGCTTGCTAGAAATTTTAAAATTAAAAACGGTTTAATAAAATGAAAATTCTCATAATTGGTAATCATACATGCGGTAATCGAGGTGATGGTGCGATCATTCGTGGGTTAATTGAGGAGGTTGAAGAGCAACAGCCAGGTGCGAACGTTGATGTGATGTCTCGATTTCCAGTTAGCTCAGAGTTTTTACTAGGGAAACCTTTCATTTTCGATTGGATTTACAAGTATCAGCGTTTCAAAGGTGGCTTGAAAGCAAAGCTACAGAATCGAATTTACAAGTCAACGTTAAAAAAGCATCTTGTCAATTCGGCAGAGAGTACGAAGATAGATACAAGATTACCTCAAGAGTTTAAGGATTACATAAAGTCTCTTAAAGAGTATGACTATGTTATTCAAGTTGGAGGGTCGTTCTTCGTAGATCTTTACGGGGTAGGGCAGTTCTATCATGCTTTGTGTACTCTGGCTTCAGGCACACCATTACTCATATTAGGGCACTCTGTAGGACCATTTGAGAATAAGGAGTTTTGTGATGTATCAAAATTGGTTTTCAATCGTGCCAAAGTACTTGCACTAAGAGAGTCAGTGAGTAAAGACCTATTAGAAGAAAAGTTTGAGCTTCCTAGGAGTTACTATGAAGGTGCGGATACTGCATGGTTAGTGAGAAGCAATCATGTTGCTATTGAGAACGCTGCACTTATTGAATTTGTAGAATCAGAAAATACGATAGCCATAACACTCAGGGAGTTAAAACCATTTGATAAGAGGTTAGGAATATCACAGGACCTTTACGAAGATAAGTATGCAGAAATTTGTAACCACTTAATCAGAAAAGGGTTCAACATACTCGCGTGCTCTACTTGCACTGGTATTGATGGCTATCAAAAAGACGACAGGATGGTTGCGTTAAGAGTACAGAAGAAAATAGATTTTCCAGAAAAATTCAAAGTTGTTTTGGATGAGTTGAATGACGTACAGTTAGGTACACTTCTTTCTAAGTGTCAGCTTACCATAGGAACCAGGTTGCACAGTGCTATCATTTCTATGAACTTCGGAACTCCAGCATTTGCGCTTAACTACGAGCACAAATCTGAGGGTATTATGAATCAATTAGGCCTTCCAACGTTTGGTACTCATTTATCGGAATTGGTAGACGGTTCACTTATTAATAAAGTGGATAATTGTTTGGCAGACTTGGTCAACGTGCGTGGAAAGGTTCACTGCGCTGTAGAAAATGAAAAGTCACGTGCAAGAAATATGATTAGTCTTTCGTTTAAGTAAGATAAACAAACTGTCACTATATTTTACAGTTTTGAAACTGCGCTCTCTAAGTCTCTGTAATTTAAGAGTTATAATGTTGGCGCAATTAATGCATGATTGGTGTGTAGAAAGCTGCGGAAGCTTCTATCCCAAAATTATCAAAGGAAGTAGTTGTATGAAATTGTTTTTTAAAGCTGCATTGATAGCGTCAGTCGTCTTATTTACAAGTGCCGCAAACGCTGCTTTTATAAACTTCGATAATGAAGTTGGCTCTGCCTCAGGATACGCGAGTCAGGATAATAGCTCAGGTACATTGTTGTCGAGTAACTCTGGCGCCACTTTGGAGCTAGGTGGAAACCGTTGGATTGATATTCTAATGAACGTTACCATCACAAGTAGCTCTATTCTTAAATTTTCATTCGAAGCGTCAGGCTTGAATGCTGAATTGTACGGTATTGGTTTTGACAATAATGATACCTACACGTACGGACAAATTGATTCGTTTGCTTTTTTCGGTGGTTCACAACTTAACAAGATAGTTAGAGAAAACCCGTTAAACGCTTTCGGAAATTATTCAGTAGGTGACGGAATCGTAAACTATTCATTAAATATTGGCGATTTTTTCACAGGTACGTTTGACAGAATCATTTTTGTCCTTGATAACGATGAAAATCAAACAGGTTCATTCGCCTCGTTTTCTAACGTAGAAATTTGTGACAATGTACTCGTTTGCCAAACTGCAGCGATTACAGAAGTTCCAGCGCCAAGCCACCTTGGCTTTGCAGGTTTAGCTCTGTTAATCGTCGGTGCGCTACGTAGAAAAATAAGATAGTCGTTTTTAAAATTATAGGTGCGCAAATGGCCTATAAATAACGAAAATAGAGAATACGCCCGGTGCTAATCATCGGGCGTTTTTATTTGAGATCACTACGTTCTACGTTACAGTTGTTTCTTCAAAAATACATCGACTAAGAGTTGAGGGTGTCGTAGCATAAAGAGCGTTGTTTATGCCTTGTTCATATCAAATGTAAGTGAAGGTTAAAAGGAATCAGGAACCTTTCAAGTTTTTTGTAGAAGATATTTTAAGTTTCGTCTATAAAAAGGAGCCAGCGTAAATCCACGCTAGCGCTTTTTTACCATTTCTTCACTGCCTCATAAATAATCTGGTCTACCTCATTTAGCTCGTCTATACATTCCATTATGTTTGGATCGTTATAGATCTTATTTGCCTCTTCGCTATTTGGCGTCGTATTTTTGCTGCTTATAGTAATTCTAGTATCAAAACTTTTATTAAACTTTGTTTTCCAGCTTTCTAAATCTTCTAAGATTCCTACACTAGAAAATCTTTTTAAGTTTTCTATAGCTGAACTAGCCGCTTCATCCTTGTTCGCCAGAATCTCTTCAGGGTCATTAAAATGCGAGAAAAAACGAGCATAAGTAGTGCATGATAACTTCGCTTTTTCAGACGTTAAGTATGCAGATATTTCACTCTCGCTTTTAACCCATGAAGACTGTTTGAAGCGATTATAAATATATTCAGAAACAAAGCGTTTGTTTGGTTCTCTCAGAATAGTGATGAAGTTCCAATTTTTATGAAATTGCTGAGTAACCTCAGGTCTAGCTCTACAATGACCGGTTACATACACTTGATTCTTATAGTGCAGAAAATTAATCAGTTGGGCTTCTCTTGCTAACATCATATCGATATCTAATATCTCGCTACAAATTTTGCTCCCTTTTAAATCTATACTTCCAACAAATCGAGAAGCTTTAAAAACTTTTGGATAAAGAGATTGATATATCGCATCAGATAGAGATACCCCCCCACACTTTGGAACGTGGCAAAAAAACACTTTTGGGTAACCTTCCAACAAATTAGTCACTTTCTTTTTAATAAATTGATTCACACTCGTCCCTAAAAAGCCGATTATTTTCAAAATTAATTCTAAAATTTAGAAGCAAAAATTAGACCCAAATATACACTTTAGATGTTTGGTCAATCTAACCTATATGAAGCAGCATATGAGAGGATATGACTAATATATTTCATGATGATTTCATTATCCCCAAAAGCTTGTTTTACCCTAAAGTTATTCCCTGTAAAAATAATAGTCTAATCATTTATTTTTCTAATTCTCGGTGATTGAGATACTTTTAAAAATTGCACGTGATGAGTTGGTGGACTGTTTAACTTTGTCATTGTCTAAAACCAAGACGAGGTAGTTTACTTGGCCTGTAATGTGTTTCCCTATGGGGAACGAAACTCGACTACTCGTACCGCTAAAGCTGTCAGTGCCATCTATCCCCCAGTTTTGACTGCCGACAAATCTAACTACTCGGTTGCTGTCTACATCTTTATCTGTTTCAAATCCAATTCCGATTATCTCTGCGCTTCCTTCTATGGCTAGTTCAAGGTTTATCATCGAATTGCCTGTCAATTCATAATCTATGGGAAAAATCTGCCAATTGTTGCCTGTGAGAGTAATAGCGCTTTCAGCTGTGATAATTGTTGCACCGTACTCATATTGACTTGTTAGTTCTTCATATACAGCATCATTTGGATTAAGCTCCCAGGTAACCTCGGGTTTTTCAGTTACTAGCTGTAGTCCAATCGTTCCTGAAAAGTTTGGGATTTGATATTCATCTGAAATAAATAGTTTAGGGGAAGCAACGCTTTTTAAAGACTCGATGTATTCAATATCATCTGAATAAGCATGCTCTTGAAGATATTCAAAATTGAATTCGTATCTGGCGTCTAACGTATCTTGGTTGAAACATAGGTCATTAATGCTAGTACTTCCTATATATTTTTCTTTGTCAAAAATACAATACCCTGCTGAATTACCAGAATCTTGAGTGAAAACAATATTGTTTTTAGAGGTTACCCAGAAGGTAGTGTCACCATTTACACGAGATGCAGCGATGCCGTTTCGTTCAACATCAATTACGTTCTCAAAAATAAATGTTCTTCCTGCGGGCTTGGCAATCAAGCCTCCCGCTTTTATAGCGGTCCATTCCTTACCTGTTTCATCGCCCAAATTGTGAATGTGATTGTGAAAAATATAGCTTGGTCCAAGTGTATTCGGTGCAATACTGATACCTGCATACCCCTGTTCAATCTCGTTGTTATAAACCAATACATTTTGCTGACCGCCGTCTATCTCTATTACGTCATCGTTGGCATAAGCAAGATAATTACCGTAAATAGCGGAATTCTTGACAAAGCCACCACGGCGCTCGGTATTCATTCTTCCTTCAATTACGTCGTTGAACCTGTGTTCATGCGAGCCATAAAACCGGTTGTTTCTTACTATGAATTCGCCTCTATACAAATCACTATCGTGGTATGCCCAAACTTGAAGTGCATTTGCACCTTTTGGGTGCCCATGCTGCCAACTATTCGCGGACAAATTAGGGCTATGCACTTCGCATTCTTCAATCACAGCAATGCCGCTACGCTCTAAATAAATCCCAGAGTCGTAGTTAATCGGAGAGCTACTAGTAGTGCTTGAATAAGCAATCCCATCTCTTATATCGTTAGCTCTTCTGCCGTAGCCAGAGACATTGCATCCCTTAATCCAAATATGATGGGCCTTTTTGGCAAAAATGCCGTACCGTTCCCCGCCAGTTACCGTCAAGTTCTCTAGCATGATATACGAATTGTTACCGATATTTACTGCAGAAAGCGCGTCGTTACCTGCTTCGATCACTGGACCATCGCCAATAATTTTGGCATAACCGTTTGCAGCACCCTGAATATTTAGCGCTTCTAAGTCAAGCTGACCCCCTGAATATATTTCTGATAGATAATAGATTTTATCTGGATCGATAGGGGGGGAATTTGGCTTTGTTTTAGTTTGAAACTTATGTTCTTCAACATTTCCATTCGAATCGGTTACGGCGACTTCGATAAAGTAAGTTGTGTCGGCATTGAGGTACACAATGCTGCCTGCGAAAGCTCCATGAATTGGTTCCCAAGATAAATCCAAGCCTTTTCGCCAATGTGTGTCATCTTCTTCTCTAAAGCGTACGCTAGCTACGCTATCTTCATCCTGCCCGTAAATAACCATCCCGACAGAGTTAATCAACGGTGTTGCAGTGTTTATAAATCCAGAGGCCGAGGCTGCGAAAATTACAGAAGGGTCGAGGCCTGCTGCTATAGCGGACTCGTAAATTTCGTTCTGGGTTAATGTGGAATGTTTTGAAATTGTTCTCATCCACTTTGCAGTATCAACGGGATATAGAGCAAATAACGCGGTAGCCTGTTCAGTGTTAATACTTAAAAAGCGAGCGTTCTTCTCCTTTTCCGTAATTTTGTAAGAAGGAGAGAGAATATCTTGGGCGTAGAGGATGGCAATTTCTGAGTGAAATTTTTTGACATACAATTTTGTCTTGTCAGGACCTTCATAACTCTCTAAGAGTGACCGAACATCATTTTCGTCATTGATATTTTTACTAAGGTAGTCGTATAAAATCTCACCTGGCTGACCTACATGATTTTGCTGAGCTGTGTTTTGGTGCACACTTGAACAAGATAGTACGCATATAGACACTAAGACTATGAAGACAGAACGAATTCGCAGAAACTTTACGTTAAATAAGTTCATCGTATGTCCCTATTATTGATAAAATTGAAGAAGTAAAACAGCTACAACATAGATAACGGTAATATGAGTTGTTTTACGGAACAAGGTAAGGAATTAGATCTTTACATTAGGTTGCGATTACGAGCTAGAGAATCTCGACCCCGATTTAATTAAAAGTGAAAATGTCGGTCCACAGTGCGTGCATAAGCTTATAAAAACTGGAAAGCCTATCTAGAGCTATTGGTAAAACGATGCATTATACCCAATGCGTTTTCAAATATACCTATTATAAGACCAACTAAACTCTGTTTAGTGCTTTCACATATGATGACCGCTTAAAACTCAAGTTCACTGTTTTTAACAAAAAATTGTCAGCTTAAGTCCCATCGTACTTTTTCTAGCAATGTATCAAAGCAGCAAGGCAACTATCTATTTAAAATCTATAAAATTTTTATGGGTTACTTGCCTTTATATAGCTTTGCTGTTTTGTAAAGATGGGCTCTAGATAGACATTTTCTTGTATCGAGTACCATGGGCGCATATGATTATTATCTCGATAGAAAAAGCCTCTTTTTTCGTCTCTCGTGTTACAGACTCCTTCTTTGCATAAATGTGCTATTGGATCGATTATTTCGATATCATTTATTTGCTTTAATTTTCTGAGAGCATCCTCATGTTCAGCATATTTCGAGCGGACTGAAGCTTCAGGTATGCTGCTTGGTAGGTTTTTTCGAACTGCTATTATAGGGTCAAACTCTATTCCTTTAGGCTCACCAGTTAACACAAAAACGTATCTTATTTTTTCTTTCAAAAAAGCTATGAACTCATCGTATTCGCTAATTCTAATGTTCTTTTCTCGCTCACGCTCAACTCTCTCTCGCGGAAGATATGAGTCGAAGCTGTAGAACGATGTTACTACTTTTTCAAACTTAACTTTTTCGACTAACTTTTTGTAGTCTTGTAAGTTGTTGCAATTCCATTTTGGATTTTTCATCGACGGCGTTACAAAACAACCGCTCTGAGTGAGGAAGTAAACATTGAATTCGTTTTCTAAACTTTCAATATATGGATAGAGCTGCTCTATATGACTCGCTCCTAAAACTAAGATGTTTTTATCAGAATTACCTTCAATAAATCTCACTTTTAGGGATGCTATTTCCAAATTCGCTTCTGGGTAGTTCCAGTCCTCTTTTGCTTCTATTGCTGATTGAACGAGTAGTTGATTACTTGGAGTTAGGCGAAACAAGAATCCATTCGTGTAGAAAATAGATAGCCCAAAAGCCATAGATAGAAAAGCAAACTGCAATGGTTGAAGACAATACCTTGCTCTTTCAAGTCGGTAGTCTTTTAAAGTCTTAGATTCGATGAATGTAAAGCTAAGAGCGCCAAGAAACACCGATAAAGGCATGCCAATAACCCACCAATAGCTCCCTAGTTCAAAGTAATATCCAGCTACTACCACTGGCCAGTGCCAGAGATAAATAGAGTATGACCACTTGCCGAATAAGTGAGCTAATCGGTTGCTAACAAGCTGAGAGTTACCGTTGTTTGCTATAAGCACTGCACACGTCCCCGCAATCGGCATTATCGATGCGTATCCAGGCCATGGTGTTGAAGAAGAAAAAACAAAAAATGACAAGACAATTAAAAACAAGCCAGTTACCTGTAGCGGAGTTTTGAAATTATCTTTTATTGCAATGGGGTATAGGAAAACCAATCCACCAGCTAGCATTTGCCAAGCTCTAGTAGGTAAAAGAAAGTATGCTGCGCTGCTTGATTTCGCAGTAACAAATATCGAAAAGCAAAATGCCAAAATGGTGGTAACTAAAATGAGTACTTTGATTTTGTGTATCGATAGAAACTTTCTCAAAAAGACTAAAATTAGTGGATAAATTAGATAGAACTGCCATTCAACGGAGAGGCTCCATGTATGAAGAAGCCATTTTTCGTTAGAGTCAGGGTTGAAGTAATTTGATTCCGTCCAGTACACAATGTTCGAAACGAAAGTTAAGCTCGCTGCTGAATGCTTGCCTAAGTTTAGATAGTCAATTGGTGGAAGTAAAAATAGCCCAATGACTATTAAAAAGAAGCAAAGTGCGGCTAGAGCCGGGATAATTCTTCGTACTCTAGCTTTGTAAAAATCAATAGTCGAAAAACTCTCTCTTTCAATGCCCTTAATTATAATCATGGTCATCAAAAAACCAGAGATCACAAAAAATACATCTACTCCTGCAAAGCCACCAGGTAACCATTTATGATTAAAATGAAAAATAACAACAGATATAACGGCTATCGCTCGCAGAGCATTAATGTCTTCCCTAAATTTCATTATGTTGCGCTTCTATAAAGTGTTTGAAAGAAATATTGTTAAGTGCAAGATTTAAAGCATGGTTGAGTGCGGTCTTAATAATTTCTGACAATACCCGTGCTTATCATTTAAGTTCTTTGTGAATGCAAGTATGAAGCCACACTTTTTGACTCACTTAGCTAGATTAGCTTTAGTCTGTATCGTTTGTATGACGTTTTTAAAAATGTGATGTGAAGAATAGAATTTTTAAGGCTGAGATAAAAATTAGCCATTATCAGCTATATAGGGTAGCGGTAATGTCAGTCACTCGTGTAAACTACCGCTTTTATTTCAGGCAAGCCTTAGCGCGCAGAATAATTCTTCCTATGCTTTGGCCATGCAGTCATCATGTAAATTGAGGAAAACATGGAGCTTGACGCTATTATCAATCAGGCACAAAGCCAGATTGACGCTGCACAAGATGCAGCCACATTAGACCAAGTTAGGGTCGAATTCATGGGTAAGAAAGGTAAACTTACCGACTTACTTAAAGGGCTTGGAAAGTTATCTAACGAAGAACGTCCTGCCGCAGGCCAAAAGATTAACCAAGCTAAACAGGTTATTCAGCAAGCTATTTCTGCTAAAGGTGAGTTTTTACGCACTGAAGAGCTTAACAAGAAGCTAGCAGAAGAGGCAGTAGATGTAACTTTGCCTGGTCGCACAGAAAAGCCAGGAAACTTACACCCGGTTAGCCGCACGATTGCACGCATTGAGTCTTTCTTTGGCGAGCTTGGCTTTTCAGTTAAAACTGGCCCTGAAATTGAAGATGGTTTTCACAACTTCGACGCGCTGAACATTCCTGCGAATCACCCCGCGCGTGCAGACCATGATACTTTTTATTTCAACCCAGACATGATGCTTCGTACGCAAACCTCTGGTGTTCAAATTCGTACTATGGAAGCGGAAAAGCCACCATTGCGTATTATCTCGCCAGGCCGCGTGTATCGTAACGACTACGACCAAACACACACGCCGATGTTCCACCAAGTGGAAGGTTTGATGGTTGATAAGAATGTCAGCTTTACCGATCTTAAAGGTATCTTGCACGACTTCTTACATCACTTCTTTGAAGAGTCACTAGAAATTCGCTTCCGTCCGTCTTACTTCCCGTTTACTGAGCCTTCAGCTGAAGTAGACGTTATGGGTAAAAACGGTCAGTGGCTTGAAGTATTGGGTTGCGGCATGGTGCACCCAAATGTACTTAAAGCGGTAGGTATCGACCCAGAAGAGTACACAGGTTTTGCCTTTGGTATGGGCGTAGAGCGCTTAACTATGCTTCGTTATGGTGTTAACGACTTACGCGCGTTCTTTGAAAACGATCTTCGTTTCCTTAAGCAGTTCAACTAAGGCAGAGAGTACACATGAAATTCAGTGAAAAATGGTTAAGAGAGTGGGTTAACCCGTCGCTGTCGGCACATGAGCTGTCTGAACAGTTGAGCATGGCTGGCCTTGAAGTAGACGGTGTTGAGCCAGTAGCAGGCGATTTTAAAGGCGTGCTAGTAGGTGAAGTCGTTGAGTGTGGTCAGCACCCGAACGCCGACAAACTGCGCGTAACTAAAATAAACGTAGGTGGCGATGAGCTACTTGATATCGTTTGCGGTGCGCCTAACTGCCGTCAGGGCATTAAAGTAGCAGTTGCTGTTGTTGGTGCTGTATTGCCAGGCGACTTTAAAATTAAGAAAGCAAAGCTTCGCGGCGAGCCGTCATTCGGTATGCTATGTAGCTTCTCTGAGCTAGGTATTAGCGACGACCACGATGGTATTATCGAGCTTCCAGTCGATGCACCTATTGGCGCAGACATTCGCGATTACCTTGGACTTGATGACAACGCAATCGAAGTTGACCTGACACCAAACCGTGCAGACTGCTTGGGTATTCGCGGCATTGCCCGTGAAGTTGGCGTGCTTAATAACCTTGACGTTTGCGAACCTGAAGTAGCAGCGGTAGACGCAACTATTGATGACAAATTATCAATTATGCTAAGCGCTGATGACGCATGCCCGCGCTATTTGGGCCGTGTGGTTAAGGGTGTTAACGTTAAAGCAGCATCGCCACTATGGCTAGTTGAAAAGCTGCGTCGCTGCGGCATTCGCAGCATCGACCCTATTGTTGATGTGACTAACTTTGTATTGCTAGAGCTTGGTCAGCCAATGCACGCGTTTAATCTTGCTAGCATTGAAGGCAACGTTAACGTGCGTATGGCAAAAGAAGGCGAAACGCTTACGCTACTTGACGAAACCGAAGCTAAGTTACAAAGCAATACTTTAGTTATCGCTGATGACAACAAAGCGTTAGCTATGGCAGGTATTTTCGGCGGCTTACATTCTGGTGTTACCACCGAAACCCAAGATATTTTACTTGAAAGTGCTTTCTTTAGCCGTGATGCGATTATGGGCCGTGCCCGTCAGTACGGTTTGCATACCGATGCGTCGCACCGTTACGAGCGTGGTGTAGACCCACAGCTTCAGCGTAAAGCCATGGAGCGCGCTACTGCACTGGTACTAGAAATTTGCGGTGGTGAAGCTGGCCCTGTTGTTGAAGCAGTGGCTGAAGACAAGCTACCCAAGCAGGCTACGGTTACGCTTCGTCGCGAACGTTTGTCTCGCGTACTAGGCATTAGCATTGACGATGCAAAAGTAACCGAAATGCTAAACCGCCTTGGTTTAGACGTAACGCAAACCGAAGCTGGCTGGGAAGCGGTTGCGCCAAGCTATCGTTTCGATATTTCAATTGAAGAAGATTTGATTGAAGAAATTGCGCGCGTATACGGTTACAACAACATTCCAAACGTGGCACCAAAAGCGACGTTGGCAATGCTGCCTTCGCAAGAAGCCAAGCTTCCGTTAAACACAATGAAGTCATTGCTTCTAAGCCGTGGCTACAATGAAGCAATTACCTATTCGTTTGTAGACCCTAAAATTCAAAACGCATTATTCCCAGACGTAAAAGGTATGGTGTTACCACACCCAATTTCATCTGATATGTCGGTAATGCGTGTAAGTTTATGGCCGGGATTAGTTGGTGCTACTGCTTATAATCAGAAGCGTCAGCAACAACGTGTTCGCATGTTTGAAACCGGATTACGCTTTATTCCTCAACAAGATGCGCCAAATGGTGTATTGCAACAGCAAGTAATTGGTGGTGTAGTAGCAGGGCGTCGTAATGAAGAACATTGGGACTTGGGCGACAGCCCGGTTGATTTCTTCGATGCAAAAGCCGACGTTGAGGCGTTATTGGCACTTACAGGCAGAACCGGTGAGTTCCAGTTCGTTACAGGGCAACACAGTGCGTTACACCCTGGCATGACGGCAAAAATTTTGCTTAATGATGAAGAAGTTGGCTATATTGGTGCTATACACCCGCAGTTCACTAAATTGCTTGGTGTTAACGGCCGTGTATTTGTGTTCGAACTAGTGGTAGATGCCATTACTGATCGCAAGTTACCGTCAGCCGTACCAGTATCGCGCTTCCCATCGAATCGCCGTGATATTGCTATTACGGTTAAAGATGAAGTGCGTGTAGGGAATGTTCTTTCTTACATAGAAAATATTGGCGTAAATCAACTAGTTGCTCTAAACTTGTTCGATGAGTACAAAGGCAAGGGAATTGAGCCTGGCTATAAGAGCCTTGCTTTGTCACTTCATTTACAAGATCCGGATAAAACCTTGGAAGAAGCTGAGATTCAGCAAGCTGTAGATACTGTGGTTAAAGGTCTGGAATCTGAGTTTGGGGCCGCGTTAAGAGAGTAAACTATGGCATTGACCAAAGCCGAGATGGCTGAACACCTATTCGAGAAACTAGGCATTAACAAGCGTGATGCGAAGGATCTGGTAGAGCTTTTTTTCGAAGAGATTAAAGGCGCTCTGGAATCTGGTGAGCAAGTAAAACTGTCAGGTTTTGGCAACTTTGACCTGCGTGATAAAAATGAACGTCCTGGCCGCAATCCAAAAACCGGTGAAGACATTCCAATTAAAGCACGTCGTGTGGTTACATTCCGCCCGGGTCAAAAATTGAAAAGCCGAGTTGAAAACTCTGCACCTGTCGACCAATAATCTTTAGGTCGTTACAATACTGAAAAAGAGCGGGGTCTCTCGCTCTTTTTGTATTGCTTCTTTTATACAGTGCCGTCGCACTGGTTTTCATATGCAATTTCTTTGGAGGAAAGTGTGAAGAAAGCACTTGTCGTTCTTGCTATTATTGTTGCTGCTACGTTTTCATGGTTTGCTTATCTGTCGCTAGATGCAGACAAACGAGACCAAGACGCAGCGCAAGTTCCGCTAATCACAGTCATGGAAATTCTTCACGCTAGCGATTTGCAGGAAGGCGTTAAGCAGGCTGTGAAAGATGGGAATATCGAAGTAGTAGATTCTTGGATGATACAAGCCCGTGAAGTAGGGCAGGCTGCCAACCTGTCATCTGAAGATATGGATTATCTTAATTCTGAGACCGCTAAAGACTACGTAATTTTTAATGCCAAACGCCAGCTGTACAACGAAGCGTTTGAAGCGCGTTATTATGCGTTGGAAGAGGTAGAAACGCTTAAAGAGCAGTATCCGGAAGCCAAGGACTTGTTTGCTCGTACTGATGCGCTGATTGAAAAGCGTGACGCTATCATTCAACAAATTGCTGTCGCTATTTCAGGAAGCGAGCAGCCTGATGAAGCCGCGCTTAAAGAAGCACGTGAGCAATGGTTAGCCCAGGCTAGCAAGTAGCCAAGTAACGCTCTATCTCAATCTTTGTTCAATCTACTGAAATATCTGCAAACTTAGCACTAGTGAGCGTAGCTAGATCAGAAGGGGCGAGTGCCACTTCCAATCCTCGTTTTCCAGCGCTTACGTGAATAGTTTGCAGATTTTCAGCGCTGTAATGAATAACGCTCGCTAAGCGCTTTTTTTGCCCTAAAGGGCTTACACCACCTAACACATAGCCTGTTGCAACCATTACCGCGTTTGCTTGCGCCATTTCTACCTTTTTAACGCCTAACGCTTTAGCCATTTTCTTTTCGCTAAGTTTGGTGTTTACAGGGACCACGGCCACGGCAAGCTTGTTATTGTCTGTACTCACTACCAATGTTTTAAAAACGGTATCCGCATTAAGGTTTAGCTTTTCAACCGCCTCTAGCCCGTATGACGCCGCATTTGCGTCGTGTTCATATTTTAAAATGCTGTGAGCGATACGCTTTTTAGTAAGCAAAGTGATTGCAGGTGTCATTCAACCTCTTTTTTGTAAAATGTTCGGCTGCGTATCGGCTGGCTGGGCAGCAGAGGAGTAGCTGCGTGTGTTGCGTAGTCGTTAAAGCCAGTTGTAAAAAATTTTGACAGTGGGTGGCCGGATTGTCCGCCAGGTAGTGTTAGAATGGCATCCTCTAAATGGCCAGGGCTGACAAATAGTCGCTCAGAGGCACCAAAACTAGGTGCTTGTACAGCAGGCATGTATGTATCACCAAAACCTTCTACTTGTTGCATGTTTAACATATCACCAACTAGAGGAATTTGATCAGCAAATGGATGTTTAACAGAAAGTGCGTTCACCTTGCCCCAGGCTAATGTTTCCATATTAGCTTCTGCTGGTGAATACTTGTCTAACAGCTTGTGTTTGGCGCGCCTGTAAGCGTCTACAAGTAGCTCGTCGAAGCTTTCAGTATCGTTAGGTAGCCAAGAGTCAGGCTGACTATGAATAAGTTGCCACACAGCAGGTTCAATGCCACGTAAGAGTGTACGGCTGTTTACACCTTGTTGGTCTAACGTTGAAAGTACGCCTCCAAAAAGGGTTTGTACCACTTCCTGCCTAAAGTGCTTAACTAACGTGTAGCCAACCGAATCTTCACATGCGCATTCGTCCCATGTGTTTAGGTAAGCGAGGTCGGGTTTAAATTCAATGTCTTGCATATTGAGCAGCCCATACAAAAGGTGCTGCCAAGGAATAAGAAAGCGGGCATGATTATCTAACTGAATGGCGTAAAAGTCAGTCTCAGTAAAGGTGTCTTTTTCAAATAAACGGTCTCTTATTTGTTGTCCGCGAGCACCTAGCGCGTAACCACCGTCGCCCCAGACTTTGAAGTCATCAGCCGAAATTACTCTAGCATTTGCAGTCCATATTCTTCCCATATCGGGGTTTAAAACCATGGGAAGCTTTGATGCGCGCTTTGGTGGTGTGTTTACTGCTTCTTGTTCTTTTATAGCAGTGAATGAAGCCTGCTGCCTTTCCATAACTGCGCCGCCAGGAAGCCAAGCCGCATTGCCGCTTTCATCAACAATCACGAGGTTTTGCGTGGGAATAGCAATGCGTTGGCCCATCTTTATCGCTGCTTGGACATTTTTTGCATTGCCGAAGTTTATTATTCCCAAGTTCGCAGCAAACGGATGATGCGCTACCCAATTAAGCGCATAGCGCTTGCCATTGAGTTCTTTCACTGGCCCATACGAGCTTACTTCAAACTCAAATGTGTGCTCACCATCAGGTAAAGGAATACGCTCTGTTACCGTACTTGTGGCCGTCGATTCGCCTAGTTCAATCCAATCTACATTGTCTAAATTTGCATTGGTAAAACCCCAAGCGATATGGCCGTTGGTGCCTACAACTATGCCGGGAATACCCGGCAGGGAAACCCCGGTTACTTGTACATCGCTGCCCGATTCTTGATAGTTAAGCTGGGCGCGATACCAGATGATGGGAACCCGCAAGCCTAAATGCATGTCGTTTGCTAAAAGGCCTGCGCTTGTCGTGGTGTGACTCCCGGTCACCGCCCAGTTATTGCTACCAATATCAGGAAGCTCAGTACCGTTATATTGTGCACGGGCGATCGCAGTATTGTCGTTATCGTTTAAGTACTGAGTAGTCGCGTCTTCAGGCTCTTGCTTAATGCTCTCGCCATTACTATCTTCTGGTGAGTGAGTAATTGGGCGTAGCGATGCAGGGTACTCTGGAATAGGTGCTTCAAGCAGTGGTATCTCGCTGGCATCAAGCGCTGCCTGATAATTACTCGGCTGAGTAATGAAGCTGTATACATCATTCCCAAATGTTGAAAGCAATGCCTCTCTTGCTAAATCAAGCTCTACTTGGCTACCTTGTAAATCCAAATACATACTGTAAATCACAAGAATACTGTCGGTGGGGCGCCATTGTTTTATATCAACGCCTGCAGCTAGGTATTCAAAAGGTGGCAACGTATACTCAGACAATGCGTCATTTACGCCGTGGGCGTAACGTACAAGTAGTTCTTGTTGTTTTGAGGGAAGGTTATCGAATACGGCTTTTGCTCGTTTCTCAAATTGATGAAAGCGGGCTTTCTTATCGATATCTAGGGCAATGTCGCCCACCCATTGTGATAAACTACCCGATGCGGCGCGGCGCTGTAAATCCATTTGAAAAAAGCGATCTTGAGCATGCGCAAAACCCAGTGCATAGACTGCGTCGTAAATATCGTTAGCTTTAATAACAGCTTGGCCTAGTTCGTCACGGCTTAGCTCAGTAGGTGCGTTTACGTGATAGGTGGCGCTATTTCCGTCAAGTGCGGGCAAACTCATACGAAGCGAGATGTACAATCCCAGTACCGTTAAAAAAAGCAGTGCTAAAACACTTAAAACCAACCACTTGAACCAATTTATCACGTGTAAAACTCCCTATTTTTCTCTATCCTAACCACAGAACTTGCAAAATTGAAGTGATGTTTTATGACACATACTAAGGCGGTGCCGTGGGGCCATTAATGTTGGATTGTCAGGCCGAAGAACTTCTGCCTGAAGAAAAGGAAAAGTTAACACATCCAGTAGTGGGTGGCGTTATTTTATTTAGCCGCAACTATCATGATAAACGTCAGCTCTCTGCGCTGGTTCAAGATATAAGACGCTTTGCAAAGCGTCCAGTACTGATCGCCGTCGATCATGAAGGAGGCCGCGTTCAGCGTTTTCGTGAAGGCTTTACTGCCATACCTGCAATGGGCGATATTTTAAGGCAGTCAGAGCATCAAGATGAAAGTGCTGCATACGCAAAAGCGTGTGGATTAGTATTGGCTTATGAACTTAAAACCTTAGACATCGATTTTAGCTTTGCACCGGTGCTTGATATAAATGGTGTATCGCAAGTTATTGGTGACAGGGCATTTTCAGACAATGCAGACGACGTTATTCGCCTTGCCGCTCATTTAATCCAAGGTTTAAAAGCTGTAAATATGCCAGCTATTGGAAAGCACTTTCCTGGGCATGGCAGTGTAGCGCCAGATTCTCATGTAGCGTTACCCGTCGATGAACGCGAATTTGATGAGATACGCAGTACCGATATGGTGGTCTTTGAACGCTTAATTGAGCGTGCGTTGCTTGATGGCGTTATGCCTGCCCATGTTATTTATAATCAGGTGTGCGATAAGCCTGCGGGTTTCTCAACTAAATGGCTGCAGGATATCCTTAAACAGGATCTAGGCTATGGCGGCGCAGTATTCTCTGATGACTTGTCTATGCACGGCGCAAGTGTTGCGGGAAGTTACGTTGAGCGTGCTGAGGCAGCGCTGGAAGCAGGTTGCGACATGGTACTTGCGTGCAACAATCCGAAAGGGGCTGAGACTATCCTTGATGGATTGGAAATGCGCTTTGCTAATCCGTCTCACAACGATTTACAAAAGCAAGAGCGCGTTATGGCGCTTTACGATCGTATTATGCCAGTAGGGCTTAATGATAAATACGACAGTGCGGTTGAGCTGGTGAAGCGTTTAAGCGAACGGTAGTTTTTATAACTACCGTTTTTCATTTTCTGTTTTTTAATGCCGTTTGCTTATACTGGTACTTCGTCTACGCCAGCTTCTACATTCATAAATCGCGCAAAAGTGAAGAGAAAATCGCTCAGGCGATTTAAATAAGCATGTACAACTTCTGGCACGTCATAATGTTTAGATAGGCTAATGACAGCACGTTCAGCTCGGCGGCACACAGCACGACAAACATGAGCCTGCGCAGCAGCCTTACTTCCGCCAGGCAGTACAAACGACGTATTAGGCGGCATTTGACGGGTAATATTGTCTATAAGGCTTTCTAGGTTCTCAATATCAGTTTGCGTCAGCGTTGAGCTTGCTGAAATAGCAAAGCCAGCTTGAAACAGGTTGCGCTGAATATCCTGGAGCATTGGCTTATGTTTGTCAGTAACATGCGCTGCTAGTAGTCCGATATGGCTATTGAGTTCGTCCATATCACCGTAGCTTTGTACTACTAAATCATCCTTATCTACACGAACGGCTTTGACAGCGTAAATTTGCGTGCTGCCCTTATCACCAGTGCGAGTGTAAATCTTCATAAAAACCTATATCTCTCTATCAATCGCAAATGTTGTTTTTTTGCCTTTAAAACCAAAGCACTTACACTAAGCGTTTACTCAAATCACTCGCTAACGTCAGGGCGATTGTAGCGACGAATTTGTACTACAAAACCAAACAGCGGGTGGTCGAAATAATGCAGTTGCGTACTGATTACACGTCTTTGCTCAGCTAACGGAACTGAAACCAGTTTGTACGCTGTTGATGTCGCCTGACGGGGCTTAGCAGCATTACCAGTGCTGTCATCTTCACTGCTGAAGTAGCTCATTGGTACCGGCTGGCGATAAAACATCTCGCCATCTACATGAAGGTAAGGTACGCGGTTGATATATTTAAGAAATACTTTGATAGTGCCGTCAATTTCCCAAATGGGGGTTCTTAATGAAGCATCGGTAGTGTCATCTTCACCTTGCTCTACAATCATCGGCGTATCAAGCGCTTTAAATGCGCCATACTCTATAGCCTGTGGGTTTGACAAACGGCGGTCCAAATCGGCAAAAATATCTGAAACAGCAAGAAATTGATCAGTGCCATGCGCTGCAGTTTTATCAGCTTCAAAAGCAGTACTTACACCACTTAGGCTGTTTTCATCTGTGCTCGATGTGTTTTTATAAGCATCATTATCAGTAAGAGCGGCGGTGGAGCCGTAACCAAACTCTGGAGCGGAATCGTCAGTTTCATTGTTTACATTATCAACGTGTTTTGGAGCTCGCATATCACCGTTCAAGTCAAACTGCTGCGCGTAGTTTTGCCCACCATAAAGACGCACGTTGAAAGCTTTGTTCTTACCAAACATAACTGGCTGACGCCAGGTTGCGTGAAACAAACGCTCTAGCTCGCGATTAGAACGTATTTGGCGAGAAATTGAAGACAGTGCTTGCTGATTACTGGTAAGCAGATGCGCTTTTGACGCAAGCGGCCAGTCGTGTCCTTCAATGATAATAGGTAAACTTGCTGGAGCGGGTAGCCTATTATCCGGCTGATTCACCTTCCATACGATTACAGGTTGAAGCGCGCTGCTTCTAGACTTGCTCTCGCTTATCGAAACGCCTGAGTTTAGTTCGTCGTCGCCTGGAACAACAACGTTCAGTGCAGTGGTTACCTCAGCGCTAAGCCATGGCTTCGCTTCTTCACAGTACTTAAATACAGGCACCGTGACAGGTGAGGAATCTTTTACACCGAAGAATGACGTCCAATAGCTGGCGATGGTTGCAGCATCAGGAGCGGGTGTGACGTCGTCAGTGATGATCCCCTCATTTGAGTAGTCAAGGCTAACGCTATACTCGGAGTCTGTTGAAGAATAAGTAGCGCCATACTCATCGCCATCAATGGTTTCGCTTTGTGCCTGACTCGCTACGTCTGGTGTAGGAGATGGCTCATTGGCTGTTAAGCCGGATGTTTCATTATATCCATAGCCCGCTTCTTCAGAGTAAGAGCTAGGAGACATGTCACCGTACTGCGCACTGTTATCTTTAGGCAGCGACAAAAAATCTACATCTTTTGCGGGCACGCTCAAAAGTCCGTTGCTAGGCCACTTAACCGAGGTATCAGCGCCGCAAACGGCTAACCCTTGTTTTAGATAGCTTATATCAGGCGAGATGATATCGCTGATGATGTCTGCCTGAGCGCGAGGGGCTGACAAGTTGTCAGCCAAAGAAAACTGCTCTTCTAACTCAGTTAGTGCCACGTTGCGCTTAAACGCAATAACTTCCACATCGAACCACCAGTTGTCATTGGCGTTAGCTGCAGTTGAAATTGTCGTTAAGAGAACGGCGCTTATTGATGCAACTAACGGGCACCAGCGAGATAACTTCATGTTACCGCGACTCCTTTGCAAAATCGGCAATAATATCGCTAATAAACGCGATGCGCTCTTTAGCTGTTTCGGTCTTTTTCACCAAACGCAGTTTTTGGCTTCCTTCAAACTTAAAGGTGTTTGGTTTGGTTTGCACCAAACTAATAATATAGCCTGGGTTAACCTTAGTGGTTTCTTTAAACTCTATGGTACCGCCTTGGGCCGACAAGTCTACTTTTAGAATGCCCAACGCCTGGGCTTTTAGTTTAATTTCAGCCACTTCTATTAAGTTTTTAGCTGGCTCTGGCAATAGACCAAAGCGGTCAATACATTCTACCTGGAATTCATCAATGTCGTCTTGGGACGTACAGCTGGCCAGACGTTTGTATAGCGATAGGCGAGTGTTAACGTCGGCAATATAGTCTTCAGGCAATAGGGCTGGAATACGCAGTTCAACTTCGGTATGGCCCGAGGTCGCGTCGTCTAATGATGGCTCTCGGCCTTCTTTAAGCGCGTTAACGGCTTTATCGAGCATATCCATATACAAACTGAAACCAATACTCGCTATTTGCCCCGATTGATCGTCGCCTAGCAGCTCACCGGCACCACGAATTTCTAAATCGTGGGTAGCAAGCGCAAAACCTGCACCTAAATCTTCAAGCTGCGATATTGCTTCTAAACGTTTTACTGCATCTTTGGTCATGCGCTTTGGATGAGGCGTTAATAAGTAGGCGTACGCTTGATGATGCGAGCGACCCACACGACCACGAAGCTGGTGCAGCTGCGCTAAACCTAAATGGTCGGCTCTATCCATAATAATGGTATTCGCACTTGGTACGTCGATACCTGTTTCAATGATGGTAGTACACACAAGTACGTTGTAGCGCTGGTGGTAGAAGTCGCTCATTACGCCTTCAAGTTCACGCTCGCGCATTTGGCCGTGACCCACTGCAATACGGGCTTCGGGAACGATTTCAGCGATTTCTTCGGCCGTTCGCGCAATGCTATCCACTTCGTTGTGAAGGAAGTAAACCTGACCGCCGCGCAGTATCTCACGCATAATGGCTTCGCGAATAACGGCTTTATTACGCTGCTGCACAAAAGTCTTAATTGATAAACGACGCGCCGGGGCTGTGGCAATAATCGATAAGTCGCGCATGCCTGATAACGCCATGTTAAGCGTACGAGGAATAGGCGTTGCCGTTAGGGTAAGGATATCAACATCGGCACGTAATGACTTAAGTTTCTCTTTTTGACGCACGCCAAAGCGATGTTCTTCGTCGATGATCACAAGGCCTAAGTCTTTATATTTAATATCGCTAGACAGCAGTTTATGTGTGCCTACTACGATATCTACTTTGCCTTCGCCGATCCGCTCAACCACAGATTTTTGCGCTTTACCGCTTACAAAACGGCTCATGACTTCAATTTCAAACGGCCATGCCGCGAAACGGTCTTTGAAGTTCTCGTAATGTTGCTGCGCAAGTAGGGTAGTGGGCACCAAAATAGCCACCTGTTTACCAGCATTAGCAGCAAGGAAGGCCGCGCGCATGGCAACTTCGGTTTTACCGAAACCTACGTCACCGCAAACGAGGCGATCCATAGCCGATGGACTGCCCATGTCGTGCATAACCGCAGCGATGGCTTGGGCTTGGTCGGGTGTTTCTTCAAAGGGGAAGCTGTCTGAGAAGGCTTGGTAGTCATCCCAATTTATTTTGTAAGCAAAACCTGGCTTGGCTGCGCGGCGGGCATATACATCTAAAAGCTCAGCCGCTACGTCACGAACTTTTTCGGCGGCTTTTTGCTTGGCTTTTGTCCATGCGTCTGAGCCCAAGGCGCTAACTGGTGCGCTGTCGGCATCGCCACCAGTGTAGCGTGAAATCAAGTGAAGCGACGCCACAGGCACGTAAAGCTTAGATTGCTTGGCATACTCAATGCACAAATATTCGGTTGCTACGCCGCCCGCGTCCAACGTTTGAAGGCCCAAATAACGGCCAACACCGTGATCGAGGTGCACCACAGGCTGACCAATAGAAAGTTCGGCCAGGTTACGGATAATGGCGCTTTCGTCGGTGGCAGTGCGTTTATCGCGAAGGCGGCGCTGGCTTACCTTTTGCCCTAATAGTTCGGTTTCGGTAATGAATAACAGCTCGCCTTCCTGAGTTTGCCAGCGGAAACTGTTATCAACCATACCCACGGTAATGCCAATGGCGTCGTGGCTTGCGATAAAATCGCTAAAGCTATCAACAATCTTTGGCTTGATGCCGGCTTTGGCAAGTACCGTAAGCAAGCCCTCTCGGCGACCTTGGGTTTCAGCACAAAACAGTACTTTAGCCCCGTTGTCAGTGGCTTGATTTACCGTTTTAATGAGTCTTTCAGCAGGTACTTTTTTCTGCGAGTTAATCGCAATATCATCAAGCTTTTCGCACTGAAGGTTGCTAGTACCTGATTTTTCTTCAAGTACCTTGCTGGAAAGGGATGCACGTGGCCACTGTTTTATGGCACCAAATAGCTCATTTATAGGTAAAAACAGCTCGTCTGGTGCAAGCAGTGGACGGGCTAAGTTATAACGATACTGCTCGTAACGTTCTTGTACGTCGGCCCAGAAAAACTCGCTGGCGTCTTGCACATCACCGTGAAGTAATAGCAGGCTTTTAGGGTGAAGATAGTCAAAAAGCGTAGCGGTTTTTTCAAAGAAGAGGGGAAGATAATATTCCACACCGCTCGGCATGGTGCCCTTGCTTACCTGAGAAAATACGCTTTCAGATGCATTGTTTGCGTCGAACTTTTCTAAAAACTGCTGGCGGAAAAGCGTGATTGCCTCTTTGTCTGTAGGAAATTCTCGTGCTGGTAGCAAGCGAATTTCGTTAACAGCCTCGCCAGAGCGTTGGGTTTCAGTATCGAAATAGCGAATGGAGTCGATTTCGTCATCAAACAAGTCTATTCGAAATGGCTGGTCGCTTCCCATCGGAAAAAGGTCGATGATGCTGCCGCGCACCGAGAATTCGCTGTGGCTCATTACCTGACTAACATGCAGGTAGCCGGCTTGCTCGAGATTGCGTCTGAACTGATCTCTATCTAAGGTGTCGCCCTTGTTTAGCATAAGCAAATACTTTGCTAAATAATCGGTAGGGGCTAAACGCTGCATTAACGTGTTAACAGGCACTATGAATATGCCTTCGCCTTGCTGTGTAAAGCGGAATAGGGTTTCTAATCGCTGAGAAACAATGTCTTGATGGGGCGAAAACGAATCGTAGGGCAGTGTTTCCCAATCTGGAAACAGAGTAATAGGTGTATGCTTTGTATTATCGCTTAAGAAGAAGGCTATTTCTTTTTCGAGCTTCATTGCCGACGGTGTATCGGCGGTAATCAGTACAATAGGGCCTTTGTATTGGCTGAGTGCTTGGCTGATACATAGTGCGGCACTGCTGCCTTGAAGTTGGCCCCAGTGTTTGTGATCTTGTGATGAGGCTTCTTTTTTAGGCGCAGGTAATGGAAGCGATAATAAAGTGGCTGTCATGACGTCCTGTTTTTTAAGTGCAAGATGAATTTTACGGCTTATATACTGATGTTAGGGTCTATTCAGATCCCGCTTTTTTTTCTTTTGCCCGCTTTCTTAGCTGTTGCGTTTGAATATGCAAGCTAGCGCGAACTAAAAGCTCCTGGTCTTGCTCTCGAATGGTGTTAAAAATAAAGGCGATATGGTAACGGTCTTCTACTTGCTCGCAAGTAATTACTTCGCCAAAACAAAATATTGCTGCAGCTTCGGCATCCAAGAAAAGTTTAAGTTCCGCTTTGGCGCCCACATCCAATGCTTCTTTTGACTCGATGACCACACCGCCACCACCGAGCTTTACGGTTTTGAAGCGAAACTCTGGCTCGTCTTGCTGGTGCAAAACGAACGACATCATCAAGTCAATTTTTCGAGACTGATGGTTTAAGTAGTCAGCCAGCGACTCAGCATGATCACTTAGATTGCGAAGCGGACGAATTGCCTGTGCTTCAATAGCGGCCATTTCGCTGGCAATGCGAAATGCATACGGCATCGACTCCTCTAAGTTTTCTTCATCAGGCACTACTTCGTCTTCACCTAACGGGCGCATATTGGCGTTTATGCGATGTGCGATTGAAAAATATTCATCGAATTGGGCTTTTTTTTGTTCTAGGCTAAGTTCGCTCACATCATTCCTCTGCCACTAATTCTTGTGCAGTTAGTAACTTATAAGTAGTATACCGATCACACGTAGTATACTCACTTTACTATTTTGGGGTTAACCCGTCATCTCGTCTTTGGGCTACTTATCTGAATTTCTCATTCATTAAGCATAGCTAAACATAAGGCAGATTACCGTATTACTGAAAAGCAAGGCGCTATGTTTTATCCTCTTTCTGCATTCATTGCTTATCGTTATGCCAAGTCTAACAAAGCAAGCCAAACCAGTTTTGTTTCATTTATTAATCGATTTTCAGTGGCCGGTATTGCACTGGGATTGATGGCGCTGATTATCGTTGTGTCTGTTATGAACGGCCTAGAAGGTCAACTAAAACAGCGCATCTTAGGCATTGTCCCTCATATTGAAATTACAAAGACACCCATCATAAGCGAGAACCCTAGCAAGACATCCAACGAAAACGCAATTACAGAGACACCCACGCAAACTGCAGAAAAAACGCAGGAAGTGACTTTAAAAGAAATTAGCGAGACACCCATCGAAGGCGTTGTTGCCACTATGGCTTACAGGGAAGCTGAAGCAGTAGTGCAGTCTCGCTCGGACTTGCGTGGTGTTCAGGTTCACGGTGTTCAACCTGAAGTAATGATTGAGCACACTTTGGTAGCAAGCCACATGGAACAGGGGCGATTTAGCGATTTAACTGAGGGGAGTTTTGCTGCCATTATTGGGCGCTCACTTGCCATTAAACTTGAAGCGCGGGTTGGAGACCGATTGCGGGTTATGGTGGCAGGCGCAAGTGTGTATACACCTTTTGGAAGAATGCCAAGTCAACGGCTTGTAACCGTGGTGGGTGTCTTCGATATGGGCTCGCAGATGGATGACAAAGTGATGTATATGAATCTTAAGGATGTGAACCGCTTAATGCGAGATCCTAAAGGTAGCGAACAATCGCTTCGACTCTTTTTAAATGACGCTTTTAACTATCAAGCAGTTGTTAGCGCGCTCACCGATAGGGTGGGTGTCTCTGTAAATAATATGAAGACTTGGCGTGAGCGTCAGGGGCCGCTATTTGATGCCGTCAAGATGGAGAAGAACATGATGACACTCATGTTGCTGCTTATTATCGCGGTAGCGGCATTTAATATCGTTTCGGCACTGGTAATGGTGGTAACGGAAAAACAAGGCGATATCGCAGTACTCCAAACTCAAGGTATGTTACCCAGTTCAGTAATGTGGATTTTTGTGTTAAACGGTTTGTTTAACGGCATTAAAGGCGCAGGCATTGGTCTAGTATTAGGCGTAGTGATTACGCTCCAATTAAATAACATTTTGGACCTTATCGGGTCGCCGTTAGCCTTAGCGGCAGACGGTAGAGGGCTGCCAATTGAAATGGACGTTGTACAAATTGCAGGCATTGCTTTGCTGTCTTTGCTACTGTGTGTTTTAGCCAGCGTTTATCCAGCGCGCAAAGCGATGAAAATTGCACCATCGCAAGCGCTCCAAAACGAATAAATCGCTGAATTTACCGTGCAAGTTAGTGCAAAATTCACTATACTCGCGGTCTTTTAAATTTTGCCCAGTGAGACGTCATGAACAAGAATTTTATCACCTCGCAATCGCTTCTACAGGATTCCTTTCGCCTAGCGGCAAAGGTGTATGAAGACGGCTTTCGCCCTGACTTTATTATTGGTATCTGGCGTGGTGGTGCTCCCATTGGTATCGCGGTTCAAGAATTCTTTGAATTTAAGAATACGTCAACCGACCATATCGCAGTACGTACATCGTCTTACTACGGAATAAACAAACAATCGAAAGAGATCCGTGTACACGGATTACACTACTTGGTAGAAAACGCGAATGCTGATGACAAGTTGTTGATTGTTGATGATGTTTTCGATTCAGGCCGCAGCGTAGATGCACTTATTAAGCAAATTAATAAACTAATGCGTTTGAACATGCCTAAAGATATTCGCATTGCATGTCCGTGGTACAAGCCGCAAAACAACACAACAGACATCGTGCCAGATTATTACGTTAACGAAAGTGATGAATGGCTAGTTTTCCCTCATGAAATTGCGGGTTTGTCGGAAGAAGAAATTCGTGAAGGCAAAGGCGAGCTGGCTGACGTTATGGACATTTTGTTCAAAAAGTAGTGAGTAATTGCTTGATATAAGCGACTAGGAGTTGCTGTCAAACGTATCTAAACCGCACGCTTGTGCGGTTTTTTTATCTTCCAACTTTGTTGGAAAAGATAGGGTAAATGTGGTGCCCACGTTTACTTCACTTTCTACGCTAATGGTTCCCCCCATCGCTTCAACGATGGAGAACGAGATATAAAGTCCTAATCCAGTGCCTTTGCCGGTTGGTTTGGTGGTGTAAAACGGTTCAAAGAGCTTTTGAAGGGCATGCTTTTCTATACCGCAGCCCGTATCTTTTACCGTAATGACGGTGTGATCTTTTTCTTCAAACGAAGAAATAGTTAATTTATCGCCATCTTCCATCGCTTGCGCAGCATTTACGAATAAATTGACTAATACTTGGTTTAATTTTCCTGTTTTTCCCTTAATTAAAGGCACATCGCTTAGGTGCTGTTGAATCTTTATTCGGTGCTTCAATTCACTGTTTACTAATCGCAAGGCGTGAGCAATGCAGTCGTTCACGTTTACGGTTTCATCATCGGGAATATCTGCATCGTGGGAAAAAGAGCGAAGACTGGTGATAATGTCTGTAACTCTATTTAGGCCTTCCTCTGATTCGCTGCAAATATCTGCAATTTCGTCGCTTAATGAATCAATCTTATTTTCAACCTTCCACTGTTTCGCAGCTTCAGCTACCTTCAGCCTCTCATCGTCGGTTGCGCTAGCCGCCAATTGTAAGACGATGTCTTGCATTTGCGATAGCGCAGGCAGCACGTTCCGTAAAAAGTGAATGTTGCTATTAATGAAAGCAACAGGGTTATTAATTTCATGGGCAACACCAGCGGCAAGCAAACCTAGCGATGCCATTTTTTCTGAATCGATAAGGCTTTTTTCTACAATGGCTTTTTCTTCTTTCAACCTCACCGTTTCAAGCGCCATTAACTTAGCCTGCATCCCCATGGCCATTTGCTCGGTAAAGGTACGGTATCTGTTAGCCATATCCACAAATTCTTGGGTGTAATAACCCAGTGCTTGATGGCAAAACACAATAACTGCGTGTTGCTGATGTACTTTAAATGGACAATAAAGTACAGAGGTGACGGGCGTGTCGAATAAGGATAGGTGGCGTTGCCACGTCGCTTGCTGTTTGATGTTGAATAGTGCTATGGGTTCACTTTTAACCGCGCGGGAGAGTGTGTCATCGATTTGCCATACGGTGTTAAGTAGCGGTGGATGGGTGCTGTTAATGCACCTCATTTTGCCAGCGCTTTCGTTCTCGAGAACAAAGCAAACTTGATAATTATATAGTCCTTTGAACACACTAAACATTTTTTTATAAAGGTCTTGTTCGTCCTCTGCGGTAAGTAACACACGAGTGCCTTCTAGCAAAGCATCGCTTTCCTTCTTATGTGCCTCAGCCTGCTGTTTAAGGCGGTAAACAAGCGCTAGATCTTCTAAAACATTTTCGTAATCTTTATTCATTGAGAGAACACTACCGCTGATATCATAAGGTTGCCGTGTCTGTTCTTGCCATCTAAAAAGCGCCCTTGCTCGCCAAAAGTAAACGGGCCGCAAATAGGTAATGCTGGAAATTTTTCTTGCAGCGAATTCAGCATGAAATTAATTTCGTCTCCAACCATCAAGCGACATCCTGCGCAGTAAATCATTAGTACGCCAACAGGCTTTCTATTTTCGGGCAGCAACATAACCGCATTGTTTATCACACGCTCTGCACGAGACGTAAGGCTAGAAATGCTACCTTCCATCAACACCAACTCTTCACCTTCTTCTACTTCTGAAAAAACATGTAGTGCACCACTTTCATCGACAGAATCGGGGTGGCACAGAAGGTAATTCACCGCACCGTTGTCTAATTCTACTGGTCTGCCTAGCGGTGCTGACGATGTTAGTCCTAAAATTTGACCGCCATATAGCTGTTGAGCGATAAGGTTATTGGTCGCTTTGTTATAAACGGTGCTTGCACCGCTATTGTTAAGCTGTTGTAGTTGGCGTCCTTTCGCTTTCGTTGCTTTAAATAGGGTATCGGTTGGCTTGTATCCTGAGCTATAACTCACCCCTAATGGAGTAGAGGGATACATAACTGCAACTACCACAGTGTGTGGTCCGCACGCATCTTTTGTAACGGTTGTCCAGTCGCCTGAAACCGTGTTGTCTGCCATTGAACCACCAAAAATAGGAACTTGAGTCCCTACAATGCTGGCGAAACCTTCAAGTATTCTTTCTTCTTCTCCTGGCGGCAACGCACACCAAATTAACGCTGGGCTTTCATAAGGTCTTCCCGCATTGTTTAGCGCATTTTGTAACGCGATGGCGCCAGCTTCAAAGGCACTGTAGCAGGAGGCGTCTGCACTTCCAACGTCGTAGGCTCCACCATCGTCATTCACACAAAAAAGCGCTAACTGGCACCCCGCGTCAACGGTACTGCCGTCGCAAAGTAGCGCTCCTAAACAAGAGCTGGAAATGAAATAAGGCGCGGTAAACGCGCTAAGGCCATGTTGAAGCTCGTTAAAAGGTAAGTCTGCATTGCCGTAGCCAATAACGAGTGAAGGTGTATTTTCACTAAATAACCTATCTATTTCGGACGCCATACTAGGTGCGTCGTTACACTCCAACGAAAATGTTTGTATATACATTCGGCCTTTACCACTCAACCATACTCTTTAATAATAGATTGAAATTAGGAAAAGCTTATTAAACATTAGTTGAAGAGTTACACGAGTTACAGTAACTGTGTTGAAGAGAACTTAATTATCGAGGTAAAACTTGTCGTGAAAGGTATAAACCCACGTTGGCTGGTAGATCACTAAAAGCGTTATCGCCATACCGTTTAACAGAGCTTCAGGAAAGACCAAAAGTGGTATAAGCAAAACGTAGTTGTCAAAAATGATGTCCCAAGTGTATGTACCCTCAATATAATAAAACGCACCGAGCGTTAGCGTCTTTAATGCAATAGAAAGAGCGGCAGGGAAAAAGGCACAAACAAAAATGTACACGAAAAGTTGTCGAGGGATACGGTGAAAAGAAAGCATATAAAATAGATAGGTTATGCCAATAGGCAGAACGGTGCCGAGTAGCCCGTTAACGCCAAAGTTTTCCCAACTTCCGTAGCCGACTGCGTTTGCGCCTAATAGCGCGATAAACGATGCAATAATAGCATTTCTAAAGCCGAGCATTAATGTCAACACTGAAAGGCCTAGAAAATGAACATCTAGGCCCTCGAAGATGCCTGCTTTAAACAACCAGAGAACGAAAAGCGAAGCAGCAGTTCCAAAAATAAGGTGTTGCTGCTGCTTGTTACTCGCAAAATGAGTAAAGTCCACATGCCTGACCGCACCGAGTAAAAATACACCGTAAATCAGCAATGCTAGCAGTTGTAGTGAACTCACTTTTACTCCTTAGTTAATGGCGGGGAGCAGTATTTAGTACTGTTTATCCTTTATACTCAGCCCAAATAGGCGCGTGATCAGACGGCTTTTCGATGCCTCTTAGCTCATAATCAATACCGGCGTCATGTAGTTTTGCATGAAGCGGTTTTGTTGCCAAAATCAAATCTATGCGAAGGCCACGATTATCGTTGAATCCTTTTGAGCGGTAATCGAACCATGAAAACTTGTCATTTGTCTCTGGGTTGAGTGTTCGAAAACTATCTTCAAAGCCCCAGTCAATTACTGTGTTCAACCACTCACGCTCTTCCGGCAAGAAGCTGCATTTTCCAGTTTTCAGCCAACGTTTGCGGTTGTCTTCACCAATGCCAATGTCCAAGTCTGTATGAGAGATGTTGACATCGCCCATAACAATTACATTGTCATCTGGTGTGTGGTTATCATCTAAATAAGTCATTAAGTCTTTGTAGAACTTACGCTTAGCTGGGTACTTGGTTTCATGCTTTTCGTTTTCGCCCTGAGGGAAGTAACCATTTAGAACGGTAACGGGCTCGCCAGCATCATCGGTGGTTTTTAAAATAATCATGCGACGTTGGGCGTCTTCGTCATCTGTTGGGAAACCCATCGACACAGAAAGCGGCTCTTTCTTCGCCAAAAAAGCAACGCCGTAATGGCTCTTTTGTCCGTGGAAATAAACGTGATAGCCCATGGCCTCAACGGCTTCTACCGGAAACTGTTCGTTGTGAACTTTAATTTCCTGTAAGCCAATAATATCGGGTTGGTGTGCGTCGATAACCGCCTGAAGTTGATGTAGACGAGCGCGAATACCGTTTATATTAAATGAGATTACTTTCATGCTTTTTTAGTGGTTGCTTCGAATTTGGCCAGAGTTTACCAGAAACTGCACGGCCACTTAACGACGTTTTGCCACTATATTAATGCATTCAGTCGATTGGCTAGATTAAGTTTATTTATAGCTAATGGTGAAATCGCTGTGTATAAAAGCTCGTCATTAGCATAAATTTAGTCATCCCTTAATCACACGTTTGCCTCATGGTAGGGAGTGTCATTTGGTGCCGTGCGCTTACCGAGTGAAATCAAGAACTCAAACCAAGCATTTGCGTCTTGCACCGCGTTCTTAACAAAGCTTTCATTATCTAGGCCGAGCTCGGGTAAGAGTGTTTCTACTTCTTGTTTGAAAGACACCCATGCTTTGGCACATCCCGCCATCGCTTGATAATACTCGGTAGGAATATCTAACGTCATGGCTTGTAACCGCCTAACAATAATGTTGGCGCCCATTGATGAGCCCAACCATACATAGATGGCTGCGATGGCATGGCTGGTGGTTGAATTGGAGCAAGGAGTTAACTGTGCGATAGCCTGGGCGTTTAAGACTGGCTCATCTTTGTTTTTTATTCTTGTAGTAGGTTCGAGCTTGGCATGGGTGTCATTGTAACGTTGTTGAGCAGACAGTGTTGCGGACGACAACGCGTGGGTGTCATTGTTAAGCGCTAGTAGAACAACTTCGCTATTGAGCATTGAGGCGATGCGGCTAAGGGAAGGGGTCTGGAGTGCAGCCTGTTTTACGGTTGCTGCTGTTGTTTGGTGAAACACCCTCATGATGTTAAGGATGGCAAGATAGGCCTCATGGTTAAAGTCACTATCTTTGTGGTACATAGAGAAGGGAAAGGTATTTTCCAAGATAGCGTGGTTGGCATGGGTGTCTTGCTTAAGAGCAGTAAATAGATTGCGCATGAGGTAAAGGTCTTTGCGTTTAAGCTTTCACAGCGTTGGATGATTTGCTCTAACTTTATCATGGGTGTCTTCGTAACGGGCGAAAAATGTCAATGTTAATAATGTAATGGCTGATCGAGTTACAACCGGGAGTGATTCCCGTAATTTCAGGGGTAAACTTGGGTGTCTTCTTAATAATGTTTTTGATGATGAAGAAGAGCTATGGATGGGTGTCTTTGTAAGTGGGTTAGCCGAGGGGACTTTTTTAACGCTTATTGCATTGCGCCTATTACTGGGGCAGGTATACTTGCCGCAAAATTTGAGATAGGTGAAATAACGTGTTTCCAGAAACAGTTGCAGACAAATTAAGTGATGCGGTTATCGAGCAAGCGATGAAGCTAAGTGCAGAAGACCGACAAGAGCTTGTAGTGAGCTATATTGCAAAAGCAAATGAAATTTGGATGGTGCAAGGTAGTGAAGGTTTTGTGATGTTTGAAGGTGGTGAAAGCGTTCAGCTACCAGTATTCCCGCATCACGATTTAGCTCAAAAGTTTGTAGATATAAACGAAATTGAAGGTCAATGCGTGAATATTACACTCGATGAGTTTATGCAAACTTGGTTGCCAGGCCTTGATAAGAATGGCGTTGAGCTAGTAATGTTCCCCACCACGAGTGATGTTGAAAACCTAGTTATGACTGCAGATGACTTAGCCTCAGAGCTTAGCGGAAATTAAGCAAGGTATAGAGATCATGAGTTCTCTCGAAACTTTGCTTCCTCTGGCTTCATCATTGGCTAACGCGAAAGGATGGGACGATTTTACTCGTACACTGATGCTTGCGGGTAAATCGCTTGTCCCGCTTCCAGCGGAAAAACGTTTGGCTGAAACAGAAGTAGAAGGGTGTGAAAGTCCGGTATGGCTCGCCACTTCTGACGAACAAGGCAGTTTGATGGCTTACTCGCCTAGCAAAGTGATTCGCGGCGTGCTTGCAGTATTGTTAGAAAAAGCAAACGAGTTAACCCCGCAGCAGCGCAGTGAATTCGACTTTGAGAGATATTTGTCTCGCTGTCAGCTGGAACGCTACTTAAGTCAGTCCCGTGGAAACGGGATTAAATCTGTAATAGCTAAATTAAAGAGCATCTAGCCGCTAAACTAGTGGCTGCCGTTATTTGTTTTTTGCTTCAATCCACTGGCTCATGTACTTGCTCGCTGTCAGTGTTTGATGCCACAACAAGCTTTGCATAAATAAACCGTTTCTATGCGTGTTAAGCGACTGTTTTAAACCAATGATTCTTTCAATTAACGGCACTTCTGGCTGTTCGCTTTCAAATGAGCTAAGTATTGTCGCCGTTAAGTTACTAGCGCTATCCCACGTAGACTTATCATTGTGAAGTGCCACAGCTTGTCTGACGTAGTCTTGAATAACCGCTGCGTCAGTTGTATTCGCGCTACAAAGCGCACCAGGCCATTGCGCTAGCTGCTTTGGAGCATCGATTTCCTGTATATTGCTATTAGCAGTGATTGAACTGGTTGAGGTGATACCTTCTGCACCTACCCACGTGGTGATACTAGGAGTAGCGCAGCGCATCGCATCAATTAGTTTGCCTTTAATGCCTGCGCCAAATCGTAAAGGAGCGATCAGCGCCTTTGCACTCAACATTATAGACTCCACATTTTCAGCCCAACCTTTTACCAAAAAGCCTTGTTTTTCGTTGTGCAGTTGGGTGGCCTTTTTAGGCGGGTAAGCGCCGTATATGTGCAATTCTGCTTTGGGTAGCGCTTTTCTTATCTCAGGCCATATGCTTTGCTTAAGTTGCAGAACCGCGTCCCAATTAGGCGCATGGCGAAAGTTTCCAATATGAACAAAGTGCGCTCTTTCCTCAAAAGGAAGCGTGACGAGGGGCGTTTTTCCTACAACAAGAGGGTGGTATTGGAGCTGCGCTCTAGGTACACCGTAATGTTCCGTCAAAAGCGCCATTTCTCGTTTTGAAATTACTAATGTAAGGTCGCTTCTTAGTATTGCTGCAACTTCTCTTTGCGCCAATTCGCTATTTAACTGAGCAAGGCGAGCATCATTGTCCTGTTTTACCGCTTCGTGCCTAGCCTGACGCAGGCTGTGCAAATCTTCAGTGTTTAAAACTCGAAGTGCATCTGGGCACGCTTCTTTTACTCGCCAGGAAAATTGCTCTTCTGTCATGTAGCGGTCGAATATAACAACGTCAGGCTTTATATGCGCTATTTGGCTATTAAAAGAACTACAATTCAATGCCACAGAATGCACATCAACGCCTAATGCTGTAAGGTCTTCTTTATGGTCGCTATCGGTGGCAGCGGTCAGAAATGTCACATTGAAATCGGCAGATAAGCAACGTTTAATAATAGCTAACATATTTTGGCCCGCGGCCGAAGAATTTGGCTCAGGCCACACATAACCGATAACAGCGACATTTAACATGGATGGATTACAACTTTTGCTTTAAGAATTTTGCCATCAAGGGCATAGTGAATAGTATGCAAATACTACCATAAATTTGAATTGGTCATTACAAAAGCAAGTGTTCCTTAGAAAATCTAATTCTTATAGGTAATTACCCTAAGTTTTTCTGTGTATTAGAATTATTTGTATGTAAAAAGGGGCAAAAAGCTATAATACAGGCCTTCCAGAGATGCGCTGAATACACGAGGGCAGTGCGTATCAGCGGCGTTGCGTGAATTGTTGATGTTCAGCGTAAAGCAAGATTTTCAAATTGAAAATGAGCCCCGCGGTATCACGGCTTATGAAGGATTCAGGTTAACTTAATGATTAGTAAAGAAATCATACTTTTTTACTAGTTGATACTTATTGACCAACTACATTTTTGTGCCTATACCTTAATGGACACAAGGCGAATGGAGGTGCCTTCAACGCTATATTGACAAAGGCGGCATGAAAGAGAGTGCACGAATGAATTTAGATGAATTAGTTTCGAAAGCGGAAAACCTCTTTGTTTTACCTGATTCGGTAACTCGACTTAAAGCTTGTATGGATGATGAAGCTTCAAGCATTGACGACATCGGCGATATTATTGCTTTCGATCCGTCATTGGCAACGCAATTGCTAAGAGTAGCAAACTCAGCGCTCTATCGTTTTCCTAATAAAATAGACACCGTCACAAGAGCCATCCAGGTAGTGGGGACTCGCTCCACTTACGACTTGGCACTGGCTTATGGCGTAAGCCAAGCATTCAGTGATGTAGACGGTCAACGTATCGATCTCGACAAGTTTTGGGAGCAAAGTGTTTCGTGCGGTCTTCTGGCAAAGTACTTTGCGGATATGCGCAATATTCGTGAGCCTGAGCGACTCTTTGTTTCGGGGCTGCTTCACAACATAGGCGAGCTGGTAACCGTTTCGGTTTTGCCTGAGTCGGCAACCCGTTGTCAGGCATTCAACACCAGAGTAAGTCCTGCTGAACTTCAATTTGGAGTGCTAGGGTTCACGTATGCGGAATTATCGGCAAGATTAATTGAAAAGTGGGATATTCCAAGCTCCATTTATACGCCAATTGCCAGTATCCACAAAGAAGAGGAGGAGTCTGCTTCTACAGATGAGAAGATTCTACAACTCTCGTATGTGTTGGCACTCGATAACGTTAACCCTGAGATCTACCCGAGTTATCACAACTTAAAGCCAGAATTGCATGAGGCATTGTCGCTTAATCGCGAAGATTTAGAAGACGCGCTAGATATAACCAATCTGCAGTGTATTTCGGTGATTTCCTTGTTTAACCCTAACGCGTTTATGTTGTATTAATGTAACGTTTATAACGTGCTTTTCGAAATGCCGTAGCGATCAGTCGAAAATCGCTACGGTTTGTCTACTGATGGCAATCACTTCATTATCCTTATCCCAAATCGTCGCTTCAGTATGGCCATAACCATCTGCAGCTTGTCTTGTGTGAGCTTTATAAGCAAACCAGTCTGTCGGGCTTACCGGCTTGTGAGGATGGATAAATTCCAAGTTCCAACTTACTGTACTGGCTGGTGCCGGAAGCTTCATCATTTGTAAAAGTGTAGGTGGCCATGCGTCGATCATAGTAATGATATGTGCATCAGTGATGGCTTCGGGGGGCTGCTTGAAGCGCATAAAGCCGTGATAATGGCTGGTTTTTCTGCGCGTAAATGGAATGCCGCCATCTTCAATTGCCAAATCAAAATAGCGTAAGAATTTAGGCGTAACTTTAGGTATTTGCGGGATGAACTTTGCTTTATTCGGCTGAGGCATGTCGTGTGTATCTGTATTCTCAACTTGAATACCTGACTGACGCGCAACACCAAAACAGGCTTGCGAAAAAACACAGCTTTTGCCGTCTTGAATAGCATGAGCAGTGAACTGAGAGACATTTTTCCCTGTTCTAAGTAGCGTTACTTCGATAGAAAAAGGCATTTCAAGAGATAGGGGACCAACAAAGTTAGTGGTAAAAGAGCGCAGCACGCGGTTATCGGTGACTTGCTGCTTTACTGCGGTGTAAAGCATACCGGCAGAAATTCCTCCAAACGCAGTTCGTCCCTGTCCCCACGTCTTGGGGATAACTAGTCCATCAACTTTCCATGTGTTTTCCGAAGTTTGAGATAATTGAGGAATATTGAGCAATTCATCTACTGTCATATTTGCTTGTCTGGTCTGATGAGTTAAGTGTTTGTCATCGTACCTTAAGCGCTATAGAACGAAAAGCCTCAGTTAGAAATTTTCGTTATGTTAACAAATAAGTAACAATTAGTTGTTTATTTTTTTGCCTAATGCATAGACTGGGCTATTGTCACTCAAAAGGACTGTTATGGCCCATACTCACGTTGAAGGTATTCCCGCTGCAGAAGCAGGAGCATCTAGAAGTTACCGGAATTACGTTCTATTCATATTAACCTTGGTGTATGCCTTTAACTTTATAGACAGGCAAATCATTGGGATTCTATCTCCTTTTATCAAAGCCGATTTGGGGTTAGATGACGCCCAACTTGGGTGGCTTAAAGGCATCTACTTTGCGCTACTTTATACCGTGATGGGGATCCCAATTGCATGGCTTGCCGACAGGTACAGCCGCGTTAATATCATTGCGATCTCTCTAACACTTTGGAGTGGATTTACCGCTGCATCTGGGTTAGCTGCCAATTACATGCAGCTTGCCATAGCACGTATTGGTGTCGGCATTGGTGAAGCGGGTGGTAGTCCACCGTCCCACAGTATTATTTCTGACTTATTCCCTAAAGAAAAACGCGCGGGCGCGCTCGCAATATACTCTTTAGGTATTCCTTTTGGCGTCATGCTTGCGTTTTTTGCATCAGCGTTCTTTTTACAGGGCGGTTCTGCCGACTGGCGAACGGTAATGTACAGCGTGGGTATTCCAGGGGTGTTACTGGCTATTTTGCTTAAGCTCACGGTCAAGGAACCTGCCAGAACGGTCTCTTTACCAAGCGCAGATGATGCGAATAAGCCGAGTGTAAAGTCGTCCCTCAAGATGCTACTGAAAATTCCGACGTGGTGGGGAATGGCACTGGGTATTTCCTTTGGATCATTCGGTAACTATGCCATATCGACGTGGGTAATTGATTACTACGTTCGCGCCTTTGCGGGTTTAGATATTACACAGTTGCTAATCGTTTTTGGCATTATCAATGGCACCGCCTATGCGCTCGGTGTATGGCTAGGAGGCTATATTGCTGATAGGTGGGGTAAGCACAATAAAAAAGCTTATGCGTTATTGCCCGCTATCGCACTTATTATTGGTGTGCCGGCATTTTATGCATCGTTACAAGTGCAAGATTTGTGGTTATCAGTAGGGCTCATGGCGCTGTTGTTATTCACCAGTGGTTCATACCTAGGGCCAAGTTTTGCGATGGCACAGACACTAGCTCCAATAAACGTAAGAGCCATGTCGACAGCGTTGTTCTTCTTCGTATTGAACATCATTGCGCTGGGCGGTGGCCCAACGCTGACGGGTATTATTAGCCAAGCATTGGTGCCATCTTTAGGCGAGACGGAGGCATTGAGACAGGCACTCATCTACCTAGTAGTTCCTTACGCGCTTTCTATTGCCGTGTTCTTATGGACGAGCACGAAGATTGTAAAAGATTGGGAAATGGCAGAAGCCAGAGGCTTATAGTATTATCGAACTTTCATGCTAAGGGGCTGATTTAAAGCCCCTTTGTTGTTTAAGTATAAAGGAGTGTATTGGTGACGTCGTCAGAGTTGAGTTTTCATTTTGCCCATGCAAATGGATTTCCGGCAGGTAGTTATAATGCGATGTTTTCAGCGTTACCTGATCACTTTCACCGTCTTCATGTTGAGCGCTTCGGACACGATCCTCAGCTTCCTGTGAATGGTAACTGGCGCAATCAAGTTCAAGAACTTATCAAGCATATAAAAAAAGAGAACAAGGATCCGCGAGGCGTGTATGGTATTGGGCATTCATTTGGTGCTGTAATTACCTACATGGCGGCTTGCGAAGCGCCAGAGCTGTTCAGAGGCATCATTTTATTCGATCCGCCACTTGTTGTCGGCCCGTTAAGTTACTTTTTTAAATTCGCGAAACACACGCCGTTAATTAACAAGCTTACGCCAGCGAAACTCGCGCAAACACGCAATACCAGTTGGCCAAGCAATACCGATATGGTGGCGTACTTTCACAGCAAAGCATTGTTTAGGGATATGGATAAACGATGCGTGCGCGATTATGTAAAATCTGTAACCGCCTTGAAGGGGGACAATATTTCGCTCACATTTCGTGCAGAAGTAGAAGCAGATTTGTTTCGCAATGTTCCGCACAATTTGGGTAAATATAAAGGAAAGCTTAAGTGTCCGGCCGTATTGGCGACAGGAAGCAAAAGTAACGTGTGTAAGCCAGAAATGTACTCGCGGCTTCTGAAGCATAATGCTATTGAGCATAGCGTGCTCGATGGTGGGCATATGTTTCCACTAGAACACCCTGAGCAGGTAGCGAGCTTTATTGAGCGTACTTTAACGCAGTGGAGTAATGAGGCGAATTAAACATTACGTAGATTGATTTAAGCGTTTTAACGCCAAAATCAATCTCGCCATAACATTAGGATAAATGAGTTAGTCGTGCTTTCTAGGCTTGCTTAGTCCACCCACGGGCTGACCTAACATTTCTCGCGTCACCAGTACCACGCCTTTTTCAGATACGCGGAATCCACGTGCCTTGTCTTGCTCGTGATCGTAACCAATTGTAGTACCTTCAGGAATGACACAACCTCGATCGATAATCACCTTTTTCAGCTTGCAATGGCGTTTAATTTCCACATCAGGAAGAATTACGGCGTCTTCAATAAGGCCATAGGAATGTACGCGTACGTTGGAAAAGCAAATAGATGAACGAAGTGTAGAGCCTGAAATTATACAGCCCCCAGAAACTACGGAGTTAATCGCTTCACCACGTCTGTCGTGGTCTTCCCAAACAAACTTTGCTGGTGGCAGTTGCTCTTGGTATGTCCATATAGGCCATTTTCTATCGTAGAGGTTCAATTGAGGTACAGGAGCAACCATTTCCATATTGGCTTCCCAAAATGAATCGATAGTACCTACGTCGCGCCAATAGGCGTTGTCTCCGCCACTTTTCTCAAAAGGATAGGCGTATACAGGGTGGTCGGCGATGATTGATGGAATGATGTCTTTACCGAAGTCTCGCTGCGAGCCCATATTTTCAGCATCAACACGTAATTGCTCGAATAAAAACTCTGTATCAAACACGTAATTGCCCATAGATGCTAAGCAGCGCGTTGGGTCATTAGGAAGTGGAGTCGGGTTAGCTGGCTTCTCTTCAAATCCGTTAATACGATAGTTTTCATCAACCGACATAACGCCAAACGCACCCGCGGCTTCTTCCAAGGGCACTGACATACATGAAACCGTCATTTTTGCACCAGATTCTTTGTGCTTGGCCAACATATCACCGTAGTCCATACGGTATATGTGGTCGCCCGAAAGGATCATGACATATTTTGGAAGCTCATCACGAATGATATCTATGTTTTGGAAGACCGCGTCTGCGGTTCCTTCATACCAACTGTCGGAGAAACGTTGAGAAGCGGGTAGGATTTCTACAGATTCGCCAAGTTCTTTTTTGAAATGACCCCAACCGCGAACCAAGTGACGAATAAGAGAATGCGACTTGTATTGGGTAACCACGCCTATTCGACGGATACCTGAATTAACACAATTTGATAGCGGGAAATCGATAATTCTAAATTTACCGCCGAAATAAAGTGCCGGTTTGGCTCGCCAATTAGTGAGCTCGTGTAGTCTAGAACCTTTACCTCCCGCGAGGATGAGCGCATATGTATCGCGAGTAAGGTTACTGATGTAACGAGAACTTTGATCTGCCATTTCCTATAAACTCCTGTAATAAAGCGACAACTGTGTATCGATAGAAATATAAAAAGAAAACGAAGTGTTGCGATTGACTGCGCTATGCATGATAGGCCTGATTGAACAGGCTTTCTTGATAACCTAAATCCATATTACACAAGATAATTTAGAATGACAGCGCGATTTTCATGCTTTGTGATGAAATGGTAAATGTTTTTAAAAAATTGTAGGTTGGGGGGCTCTCGCCCTTACAGAGACACCCACCCTAATTCCCTTAATCTCATCCAATGGCATTCAACTGTTGCTCTTACAAAGACACCCACCATTATCTCTTATTCTTACTCTGGAATAGAATTCTTGAATTAAAATTTTAGCATGACACCCATCGCTACTATATCGCTACTATGAGTTAGTTACTTAGTAAATTTGACGATAAAAAAATTAGCGAGACACACAATTCAATTTCATCATGCGCATCCAGAAAAGACCCTCGATCAAAGCAAGTCACTGTGTAGACACCCATTTTTAAACTGTAGAAAGTTAGTCTACACTTTGCTCGATAAACGAAGTGGTTACTTCATGCATCATAAGGTTTTATTGCTGAGTGTCCTTTCTCGGTAACGCGAAAGAGAAGGCTCATAATAGTTATGTTGAGTATAAATTTGCTTTCAACTGCGTTAAACATGACGGGATGGGTGTCTATCTAACAGTAAAATGAGCAAGAAAGATCTTTAAGTGACAAATGTTAATTAAATGTTATATTTGAAGGGTCAATTCTTTTATGGAGTCTCAGATGGGAGCGTTAAAAAAACTCTTAATGGTCGTAGGTGTTGTTATCGTATTATTTGTCGCAACAAGCTTTTTTATTCCTAAAGATTACAGCGTTGAAAGAACAATTAATATTGATGCTCAGCCATCAGAAATATATCCCTATGTCGTTGATTTGAAAGAGTGGAAGAAATGGGGCGTATGGTTCAAGCGTGATCCTGATATGAAACTTGATTATTCAGGGCCTGATAGAGCTATTGGGATGCGTTCCGAGTGGTTAAGTGAAACCGAGGGAAATGGAGAAATGGAGATTACGCAACTAGAGCATAACAGACGTGTGATGTACCGATTATATTTTCCCGATTTTGACATGGGTTCATCGGGCGTCGTAGAAATTGAGCCTACAGAAAATGGTTCTCTTGTAACCTGGAGAGATGAAGGTTCGGTAGATAATAACCCAATAAACAAATATTTTGCTTTGATGATGGACAGCATGATTGGTCCTGATTTCGAAATGGGTCTAGAAAATCTCAAAATACTCGCCGAAAACGCTGGGTAGGGCATACAACTTTCTGATCTGACTGAATAAGTGCACCGTATATGTTCAATCAAATTGCGGTGCATGCTTACCTTCCATGAAACAAAAAAATTTACTTATTACAGGCCTTTCGCTTAATAAACTAGCCGACCTTCTGATCTCTGCTAAAACAACCTTGACCGCACTTCTTATTAGCATTGGCGCACCAGTTTGGATGATAGGCTGGCTGGTTCCAATTAGAGAGTCGGGCGCGCTTCTGCCTCAAGTACTTATTAGCATTTATCTTCGAAAACATACTCAGCGGCACTTGGTTTGGCGTGTCGGTATGCTCACACAAACGCTTTCAGTTTTCTGTATGCTGCTCGCGGTCATTTCATTTTCAGGGGGCTTGGCGGGTACCTTGATACTTATTTCCCTTGTCTTCTTGAGCCTGGGTCGCTCTGCCTGTTCTCTTACCGTGAAAGATATGGAGGCTGACGTAGCTAAGAAAGGAGAGCGGGGTAACCTAATCGGAATTGCATCTACCGTTTCAGGCATGGTCACCCTTGTTATAGCTATACCTTTGACAATTTACGACGGCTCTCTTTCTTCGAACGTGCTGCTGATAGTCTTGTGCGGGAGTCTTTTATCATTTGTTTTGACCCTTATATGTGTATGGCCTGTTAAAACGACGGTAGATGTGGGTAGTAAAGAGGAAAAAGCGTTTAGTATTGACTTCGACGCCACGGTTTACAAATTCATTTTGGTAAGAGGGCTTTTCGTTCACTCAGCCTTGGTTGCGCCTTATTTTATGATAGAAAAAAATGGAGATGTAAAAGAGCTGCTTCCTATTTATATAGGAGCCGAAGCAACTGCTGCTCTTTTATCATCAATAATTTGGGGAAAGATTGCAGACAAAAGCGCAAAGTTAACACTTCAAATTTCAGGGTTACTCGCAATAATTTCATGCATTGGTTTGCTTACATTGCAAACGACGACGATTGTAACCTCTGCACTGTTGTTTTTCTTGTTATCCGTATCCCATGCTGGCGTAAGAACCGGACGGAAAACATATAGTTTAGATGTTAAAGAAGGCCATGAAAGAACAGAGCTGGTTGGCTTCTCAAACACGGCTATAGGTATGATTTTATTAGCATTCGGTGCACTTTACGCTGCATTAACCCCTGTTTTAACCTTTTCAGTGGTTTATATTATGGCTGGTATGCTGTTACTGGCAATTATCACTACTGTTATCTTACCTGACGAGAAGTAGAATGGTTTAGTCAAAACATATCGCTGCCGAAGATATTTTGGCCATTCGTTTTCTTTTAGTATTTGCTTGGAACTTCCGCATAGATGAACCGTCTCCTGCCGCGACTGAAAACACGTTTTCGAAATCACTGATAATGTGATGCCAATGATGTTGGCATACACCAAGAGGTTTTACATGTTGAATGGGTCTCGTTTGAGCGGCTGTCAAATCGGTGTCGCGCAACAGTTCGATTGACTGGTTAAGAAGATCGCAATAGTCATTCAATGTGAAATCTAAGCTGCGAGTGTTTCTACATCGTTGGTGGCTCTTTAATGGCATTAACCCTTTTATTGTCTTGTTTTGTGAAATATTCGTGTTCAATCTCTTATTAATGCTTGTGTGATATGAGTCTTGTAGGTCCGTTGCGACCTTTGCGCGTATAGGGTTTAAGTCAACATATGCCATACATGACAGTAGGGCTTTTTCTGTTAGCAATGCTTGTGAACGGAAGCGATCTTCCCAAAATCTGCCAGTACAATTGTCCTCTTCGTTTGCTTTTCTCGCAATATACTCGTTTAAATTTCTCATAAACCAGCTTATGTCGTAGAGCCTTTTTCTATACACATCAGCAGTACTTTTAACTGTCTCATACTCACTCTCGCTCAAGATCTCGCCCTTCATAAACTTTTGAGTAAGTACGGTTCCTTTGTGCATTTTATGCCATTGATGTAACACAGTTTGTAATGACCATGAGAGCGCTGCCTCTTTATTCACGCATAAAACGATATGGACATGGTTGCTCATAACAGCGTAAGCACAAATATCTATCGCGAATACCCGGCTCAAAAATAACAGCCGTTGTTCTACCCACGATTTTCGATGCTCGTAACTAACTCTATTGTTTCGGTCGTACCCGCAGAGGTAGCTACGGCGCACGCAGCGAGATATACAATGATAGTAGGGTGTATCTTTTAAACTAATGAGAGATTTTCTGCTTTGAGCCATGTTAGATAAATGCAAGGTAATTAGTCATTGTGTGACCTTAGCATTGAGAATATTGAGTTGTGACCTGACCGATGGACTTGTTTTGTTTTAGAAGAGACACCCAACGTAAGACTTTTCGATGAAAAGTAATGAATATTTGGAGAGACATCCATTGCAAAGCTAACTTGCTGAGCGTGAAAGAATGTATTTTTGAGTTTGTGCCTACAAACTTATAAAGACACCCATTACATAAACGGTGATTTCAAGTGAAACTTCACAATTAGGGTGGGTGTCTTTCTTAGAGGGAGCGTATTACCGCATCCCCCATCAGTTTTTTATTTCGCTAGAAGCGCATTAGCTGCTTTCGACACGGGAGAGCGGCCTAAAAGTTCTGAAATGTAAGAAGACGCTTTTAACAACTTCGTCATGTCTATACCTGTTGATATACCCATACCGTTTAACATATATAGGACGTCTTCAGTTGCAACATTCCCACTTGCACCTTTGGCATACGGGCAGCCTCCAAGTCCTGCAACAGCTGAATCAATGGAAGAGATGCCATATCCAAGGGCAGTGTATAAATTCACTAGCGCTTGTCCATAAGTATCATGGAAATGGGCGGCAACTTTGCTGACATCAACCTCATTTAAGACGTCATCTAATAGCAGTTTTGTAGACATTGGTGTACCTACGCCGATAGTATCGCCAAGGGATACTTCGTAACACCCCATGTCAATAAGTTCCTTACTCACCTGTGTAACGGCACTAGGTGAAATTTTACCTTCATAAGGACACCCCATTACGCACGAAACGTAGCCCCTCACTTTGATTTTGTTTTCGCTTGCCAGGTCAAACACAGCCTCGAAACGCTTTAAGCTCTCGCTTATAGAGCAGTTAATGTTCTTTAGTGAAAAGGACTCAGAGGCAGCACCGAATACTGCAACCTCTTTCGCACCCGCTTCAATGGCTGCTTCCAAGCCTTTAAGGTTGGGTGTCAATGCAGAATAATGAATCTTGTCTTCGGGGCTAAGCGCCTTAAAAACCGCATCCGAGTTCGCCATTTGGGGCACCCATTTGGGCGATACAAAGCTTCCTGCTTCGATACGGTTAAGGCCAGTTTTAGAAAGAAGTTGAATAAGTTCAATCTTTTGTTCGGCGCTTAAGGCCTGCTTTTCATTCTGAAGGCCATCTCGAGGACCTACTTCAACAATACTCACTTCTTTAGGAAACATCACATCAAACCTCGGCAGCTTCTTTAGTGGAGAACGCCAACAGTGTTGCGCCACCGTCAACTAGTTCACCGGGATTGAAAAAGAACTCTTCCACTGCACCATCGTGCGGGGCAATGATGCTGTGCTCCATTTTCATCGCTTCCATAACTAGTATAGGCTCGCCTTTTTTGACCAACACACCCTTTTCGACCAAATGCGCCACTATGGTTCCGTTCATCGGGGCACTGAAATTAGCGTCGCCATTATCATCGTTATCATCACCAAGAGATGCTGAGATTAGGCTGAACTTAGCATGGGTGTCTTTGTTGAAGAGTGTAAACACGCCATCATTATCTGAATACGTAAATGTTGATTTGTACCCATTAATTGTTGCATGCAAAGCACTATCTACCAGCTTGCCTTTAACGTTATAGGAATTGTCTCCAACAGATAGCTCCCAAGCATCTTCAGTTCCGTGACGCTGGTGTTTGACCCCAACATGCACTTCTTCTTGGTTGCAAAGCAAGGTGAGAGTTTCTGTATGATTTGCATTAGCGCGCCACGCACCGGCGGTTGACCACACAGATGGGGTTTTATCGCTTCTAGAAACTTTTCTATTTAAAAGTGAAAGCAATGCCATCACAGGAATGTTTACTTGGGTGTCATCGCTAGCTGCATCATTACTTGTCGCGCTAAACAACGAATCATGGTGTTTCTCCACAAACGTAGTTGTAAGCTCAGCGGCAACGAACGCAGGGTGTGTAGCGACACGCTTTAAGAAGTCGATGTTTGTGCTTACACCGTCGATGTAGTAGTCACCCAGTGCACTAATTAAGCGCTTGAGCGCTATTTCACGGTTCTCTCCCCAAACCACAAGCTTGGCAATCATAGGGTCGTAAAAAACGCTTACCTCATCACCTTCAACAACACCTGTATCAACGCGAACTACGTCGTTTTCTTTTGGCGTACGTAAAAGGCACAGCGTGCCGGTAGAAGGCAGAAACTCGTTGTTTGGATCTTCAGCATAAATGCGCGCTTCGAATGCGTGTCCTGTTAACGTAAGTTCATTTTGTTGTTTAGGAAGGGGCTTTCCTTCGGCAATAGTTAATTGCCAGTGAACCAAATCCTCACGGGTGATCATTTCTGTCACAGGATGCTCTACTTGCAAGCGTGTATTCATTTCCATGAAGTAAAACGAATCGTCTTCATCAAGTAAAAACTCAACCGTTCCCGCACCGACGTAGTTAATGGCTTTCGCCGCGAGTATCGCCGCTTCACCCATTTTTTCTCTCACTGACTGAGACATATTGGGGGCAGGGGCTTCTTCAATAATCTTTTGGTGTCGGCGTTGAACCGAACAATCACGTTCAAAAAGGTATACGCCGTTGCCATGGGTGTCACAGAAAACTTGAATTTCAACATGACGAGGGCGCGTCAGGTACTTTTCAACCAGCATGTGGTCGTCACCAAAGCTCGCCATAGATTCACGTTTGGCTGCGCTTAATGCTTGAGAAAACTCTTTTTCACTCCACACTTGGCGCATGCCCTTACCGCCACCGCCAGCAGCGGCTTTTAGTAGGACTGGGTAGCCCATTTCATCGGCAGCGCCTTTTAATACCGCTTCACTTTGATCGTCGCCGTGATAGCCTGGAACCAAAGGAACGCCTGCTTTTTCCATAATGTGTTTAGCGGCAGACTTAGACCCCATCGCTTCAATTGCAGATGCTGGTGGGCCTACGAAGATAATATTGTTTTTGGCGCATAGATTCGCAAACTCAGCATTTTCTGAGAGAAAGCCATAGCCTGGGTGAATAGCGTCCACACCAAGGTGCTTCGCTTTCTCAATGATCAACTCGCCTCGTAAATAACTTTCCTTCGATGGTGATGGCCCTAGATAAACAGCTTCTTCAGCCATTTGTACATGAAGGGCATTTTTGTCGGCGTCAGAGTAAACGGCTACCGTCTTTATACCTTGAGCGTTGGCTGTCCTTATAACGCGGCATGCAATTTCACCACGGTTTGCAATTAGTAATTTATTTATCATTCTTAACCTCCACCCATGAAGCACTGCGCTTTTCTAAAAAGGCTGACAGACCTTCTTGACCTTCTTGAGATGTCCTAACTTGTGCGATAAGTTTGCTCGTCTTTGTGAGAAGGGCATCGTTAATCTCTTGCGTAGACACCCATTGCACTAAGTCTTTTGCTTTCGCCACTGCTTGGGGGCCGTTTTTCAGTATGTTTGATAAAATATTGTCGATAGTGCTATCGAGTTCGTCTTCTGTTACTGATTCGCTCAAAAGTCCAAGTCGTCTCGCTCTGCGCGCAGAAAATACTTCAGCGGTCTGGAAGTAGCGTCGGCATACTCGTGCGCCCATAGCTTCAACCACGTAAGGGCTGATGGTTGCTGGAATAAGGCCAATTTTAACTTCACTTAAGCAAAATTTACTGAGCTTGCTTCCAATAGCAATATCGCAACATGCAATTAAACCAACAGCACCGCCAAAAGCTGCACCTTGTACTCTTGCTATCGTGGGCTTCGGCATTTTATAAAGCGTCTGCAGCATGGTTGCTAATGCAAGTGCATCACTTTCATTTTGCGCTTCGGTATAGCTGGCCATTTTTTTCATCCAGTTAAGATCGGCTCCTGCACTGAAACTTTTGCCTTCAGCTCTCAGGATTAGTGCCCTAACGCTTTTATCTTCCCCCGCTTTTTTAAAAACGCGAGTAAGCTCGTTTATCATTTCGTCGTCAAAGGCATTATGTTTTTCAGCTCTGTTTAAAGTAACAGTGGCAATGTTTCTTTCATCTACGCTGTAAATAACTGATTGTTCCATTACCTGCACTCCTACATTCTAAATATGCCAAATTGGGTGTCTTCGATAGGCTTGTTAAGCGCCGCTGAAAGCGATAGGCCAAGCACTAATCGAGTATCCGCAGGGTCAATAACACCATCATCCCAAAGCCTTGCAGACGCATAGTATGGATGCCCTTGTTTTTCGTAAGTGTCGATAACAGGTTGTTTAAATGCCTTTTCTTCTTCTGCAGACCATGATTCGCCTGAGCGCTCTTTTTGGTCGCGCTTAACTTGAGCGAGAACGCCAGCAGCTTGTTCACCACCCATTACAGAAATTCGAGCGTTTGGCCACATGAAAAGGAAGCGTGGGTCATAGGCTCTGCCGCACATGCCGTAGTTACCTGCACCGAAACTTCCGCCGATAAGCACTGTGAGCTTTGGCACATTCGCACATGCAACGGCGGTTACCATTTTTGCGCCGTGTTTTGCGATACCGCCATGCTCGTATTGCTTACCGACCATAAAGCCTGTGATGTTTTGCAAAAACACGAGAGGGATTTTTCGCATGGCGCATAGTTCGACAAAATGAGCACCTTTAAGCGCGCTTTCACCGAAAAGTATGCCGTTGTTAGCCACAATGCCTACGGGGAAACCGAAAATGCGCGCAAAACCACAAACCAAGGTTGTGCCGTAAAGCGGTTTGAACTCATCAAAGTCTGAGTCATCCACAACACGCGCAATGATTTCTCTTACATCGTATGTATGACGACTATCAGCAGGCACAATGCCGTAAATTTCTTTAGTGTCGTAGCGTGGAGGTTTTACCTCGGCCACATCTAGGCATTCTGGCTTCTTTCGGTTTAGTCTGGAGACAGCATTACGCGCTAATGAGAGTGCGTGGTGGTCGTTGTTGGCGAGATGGTCGGCAACGCCCGAAATTCGAGTATGAACGTCACCACCGCCAAGCTCTTCTGCGGAAACAACTTCACCTGTTGCAGCTTTAACAAGCGGTGGGCCGCCCAGAAAAATAGTCGCTTGTTCTTTAACGATAATGCTTTCATCAGCCATGGCGGGAACATAAGCACCACCAGCTGTACAGGAACCCATTACTACCGCAATTTGAGGAATATTCTTAGCAGACATATTCGCTTGATTAAAAAAGATGCGACCAAAGTGCTCTCTATCTGGGAATACATCATCTTGGCGAGGTAAGTTAGCGCCACCTGAATCTACTAAGTAAATACAAGGTAGGTTATTTTGCTCTGCGATAGTCTGAGCGCGAAGGTGCTTTTTAACGGTAAGGGGGTAGTACGTCCCGCCTTTTACAGTGGCATCGTTAGCTACAATCATACACTCGATACCTGCAACAATACCGATACCGGCAACGACTCCGGCACAAGGTACATAGTCTTCATAGACTTCCCATGCTGCCAGTTGGCCTATTTCCAGAAAGGGCGTGTCTGGGTCAATCAGTGCGTTGATTCGGTCGCGAGGTAGAAGTTTTCCTCGAGACACGTGGCGCTCCGCCGCTTTTTCACCGCCACCTTGGCAAATTTGTTCGATTTTTTCGAGGAGATCATTTACCTGAGCCTGCATGTGTTCAGCATTTGCGATAAATGTTTCGGATTTAGTATTTATACTTGAGCGAAGAACGGGCATAACCCCTCCTTGTGTTGGGCCTAGGCGACGGCTGTCGCGTTAGCCACTAGTTAGCAAGATGATTAGCAAGACACCCATGCTAAGCGCTTTCGCTGCGGTGGGTGTCTTTGCAATTCATTAGCCTATTAATAAAGTTCAGCGTTTCTAAATCTACTTTAAATAGAGTAGGGTGGGTGTCTTCCTAATTTCTATGACACAGGGAATGCCTAAGCTTTCCCTGTTTCAAACGAAGTTTGTTTCCACCCAGAACTCCGTGTTATTTCGATTCGTTAAATAGCTCGCGGCCTATAAGCATTCGGCGAATTTCAGACGTTCCTGCGCCAATTTCATAAAGCTTGGCATCACGTAATAAGCGTCCCGTTGGGTATTCGTTGATGTAGCCATTACCACCAAGTAGCTGAATGGCATCTAATGCCATTTTGGTTGCCAGTTCCGCTGAGTAAAGAATAGCGCCAGCAGCATCTTTTCGCGTTGTTTCACCGCGATCGCATGATTGTGCAACGGTGTAGACATACGCGCGTGCGGCATTCATTTGCGTGTACATGTCAGCTACTTTGCCTTGTACTAGCTGGAATTGACCAATTGATTGACCAAACTGCTGACGGTCGTGAATGTAAGGTACTACGATATCCATGCACGACTGCATAATGCCTAGCGGGCCACCTGATAAAACAAGGCGCTCGTAATCTAGGCCACTCATAAGTACGCGAACACCTTCGCCTTCTTTGCCAAGAATGTTCTCAGCTGGTACTTCGCAATCTTCGAAAACTAATTCACAGGTATTAGAAGAGCGCATACCTAGTTTGTCGAGTTTCTGTGCGCGGCTAAAGCCAGGGAAATCGCGCTCTACGATAAACGCTGTGATCCCTCTTGGCCCTGCGTTAGGGTCGGTTTTCGCGTAGATAACAAATGTATGTGCATCAGGACCGTTTGTGATCCACATCTTATTGCCGTTTAGGATGTATTTGTCGCCGCGTTTTTCAGCTTTCAACTTCATACTAACAACGTCCGAACCTGCATTGGGCTCGCTCATTGCCAGTGCACCAATGTGTTCACCGCTTACTAACTTAGGCAGGTACTTTTCACGCTGGGCATCGTTACCGTTTTTAAAAATCTGGTTAACACAAAGGTTCGAATGCGCGCCATAGCTCAAACCGATACCACCTGACGCGCGGCTAACTTCTTCCATTGCGATAGTATGCGCAAGGTAGCCCATATCAGAGCCACCATATTGCTCTGAAACTGTAACGCCCAATAGGCCCATATCGCCAAGTTTTGTCCACAATTGGTTTGGGAATTGGTTGTCTGCGTCTGCTTGTTCAGCAAGAGGAGCAATCTCATTTTGTGCAAATTGATAGACCTGATCACGTAACATCTCGATGTCTTCGCCAAGTCCAAAATTTAAAGTAGGGTAGGAGGTGTTCATGCGATATTTCCTCGTTTGAGTTCTGCGAGTTCTTCACGGCAACGTGCTTCAACATCATCCAGTTCAGTCATTAACATCTGGATGTCTTCTAGCTGCTGTTTAAGCACCGCTCTTTTCTGTTCAGTCATTTCGAGCATGGCTTCTAACTGAATAGCCGAATTGGGGTTGGTGTCGTACATGTCGAACAGTGTTTTGACTTCAGCAAGGGAAAATCCTAGTCGTTTTCCTCGCAAGATCAGCTTTAAGCGCACTCTATCTTTGTTCAGATAAACGCGATTTTGTCCCGTTCTTGACGGTGACATTAGGCCTTGTTCTTCGTAAAAACGAATTGAACGAGGAGTAATGTCAAACTCTCGAGCGAGTTCGCCTATTGCATATGTTGTTTCGTCGTCGTACTTGCTCATTACACGTACCTTGTATTTCAGCGCTGTTTAACACCCTTGTTTTGACGTGGGTGTCTTTGTAATTAAATTCTCTGTAGTAGGTTGGGTGTCATTGCAATAGCACTATCGTTTTAAGGTAGATGGTTTTATATACCGCTATATTAAAACGTAGTGTTTGGTTGACACATACTTAGTACAGGTTTACGTTAACGTTAATTACATTTTACGTTAAGGTAAAGTAACATTTTGCTAACGTCAATTTTTCATGGTGAAGGCAAGACGTTGTAGCTGTTAGGGGTGTTTACTTTTGTATACATCTACGTAGCTTTCTTCACTTAACTCTATAATTTTAATGAATTTTAAGGGCACGGTTATGAGTAACGAATCAGTAGTTATTGTCGCGGCTAAGCGCACACCAATGGGTGGTTTCAACGGTAATTTATCTTCGCTTGCTGCGACCAAACTTGGAGAAGTTGCGATTAAAGCAGCCTGTGAAGAGATGGATGTCTCTGTAATTGATGAAGTCATCATGGGGTGTGTATTACCTGCTGGTCTTGGTCAATCTCCAGCGCGACAAGCGTCACTGGGGGCGGGGCTTCCGCTAAGTGCAGGTGTGACAACTATCAACAAAGTATGCGGGTCGGGCTTAAAAGCGGTAATGATGGCGCACGACTTAATTAAAGCAGGCAGTGCGACAGCAGTCGTGGCAGGCGGAATGGAAAGCATGAGTAATGCGCCATATATGTTGCCTAAAGCTAGAACGGGATATCGTATGGGTCATGGTCAAGTACTTGACCATATGATGTTAGACGGTCTAGAAAATGCCTATGACGGCAAAGCAATGGGCTGCTTCGCACAGGATACTGCTGATGAAGAAAATATTTCTCGCGGTGAAATGGATGAGTTTGCTCTAAGCTCGCTTTCCAAGGCTCATGAAGCAATAAACAGCGGAACTTTCGTCGATGAAATAGTACCTGTTACAGTTTCTTCTCGTAAGGGCGATACTGTTGTTGATACCGATGAAGGCCCAGGTTCCGCTCGCCCAGAAAAAATTCCAACACTAAGACCGGCTTTCAAAAAAGACGGTACGGTCACGGCTGCTAACTCAAGCTCAATCTCTGATGGTGCAGCGGCACTGGTTGTAATGAGCGAAAGCAAAGCAAATGAACTTGGTCTAGCACCGCTTGCGCGCGTGGTTGCTCACGCTACAAATTCTATTGAACCTGAAAACTTCACCGTTGCGCCTGTTGGCGCTATGGAAAAAGTGCTGGATAAAGCAGGTTGGACGAAAGAAGAAGTCGATCTTTTCGAAATTAACGAAGCATTTGCCATGGTAACCATGTTGGCTGTCAAGAAGCTTGGACTAGATGAAAGTAAAGTAAACGTAAAAGGCGGCGCTTGTGCGTTGGGTCACCCAATTGGAGCCTCTGGTGCACGCATTTTGGTAACACTACTTCACGCGCTTAAGCAACGCGGTGGTCGCAAAGGTATTGCATCTTTATGTATTGGTGGTGGTGAGGGTGTAGCGCTTGCCGTTGAAATGCTCTAAGCCACTGCTCTAAGCCACTATAGATAGCTAATATGTAAAATATTTAATCACGGAGCCTAATCACATTGATTTCGCTCTGTGGTTCAATATAAAGAAAGATACAAAAGCATGAAGACAGTGACTAACGTTATCAATTCTATAACCCTTGCGGTTGCGCTATCCACTTTAACGCTTGTTGCGAAAGTCCAAGCTGACTCATCGTTTTCAGTAAACTCGACTTACGCAGACACCCACGGTAACAATGGCACTCACTACGAGGAATCACGTTCTTTATCGAATAATGAAGACACCTACGATGACTTAACTCTGTCTGCGCTTCACGAAACTCAATCAACCGTTGATGTTTCTAACAACGCTGTTTCGGAAGACACCCACACTAACGAAGAAAAAAAGACTTCGGGTGACACCCATGCCAACAGTGCCCATGCCAACAGTGAATCGTCAGCTATCTACCCCAAGAAAATAAGCCAGGTACCTTATTCAGCGTTGGGTGTCTTGCCAACAAGCGAAGCTGATGAACAATTCAGCTACGGCGATGACCCATTACAAACGATTTATACTTGGCACGGACGTTTGTCTGCGAACGCAATGTATGCTGATAAAGCGTTAATATTTATTCACGGTGGGTGTTGGCTTAATGCCTACGGTTACGAACATGCGAAAGGGATGTATCATGCTTTAGCAGAGCTTGGGATGGGTGTCTACGTAACAGAGTATCGGCGTGTAGGTGATGAAGGTGGTGGCTGGCCCGGTAGTTTAGACGACGTGACACAAGCAATAAGTACAGCCTTAAAACGAATAGAGAACGAAGGGCGCTACACCAACATTTACATTGCGGGGCATTCTGCTGGTGGGCACTTAGCTCTGCTTGCTGCGCAACGTCTTTCTTCGTCATCCTTGAGCCTATCGCGCGCAAACATAAAACGGATTATCGGGTTAGCAGCAATTACGGACATCCAGTCCTATGCCATGGGCCATAACAGTTGCCAGTCGGCTACAGCGAAGTTCATGAATGGAACGCCTGACAATGTTCCAACCGCGTATCAAAGGGCGACACCAAGCCCAACCCATGGCGGTTTGCCAATTACACTACTCCAAGGCGATGCTGATAGTATTGTGCCAGCGCGCCACGCTGTATTATCTGGAACCAACCAAAAAATAATTAAAAATGGTGGCCATTTCGATTGGCTTCACCCTGAATCAACATCCTTTGATGCTTTACTTGAGGTTATTAGTGAACATGATGAATAAGGTTTTTTCAGCTGAACAACTTGATATTAAAGATCCACTCCGTGACAAGGCGCAGGCGTTTTCGCTTCCCGCTAATACGGTCTATTTAGACGGCAATTCGCTAGGGCCTCTGCCTAAGGCAGCCAAACAGCGAGCTGACGAAGTTGTCAATGAACAGTGGGGAAAGGGGCTCATTACAAGCTGGAACAAGCATCAGTGGATCCATCTACCTCAAATAGTGGGTGATAAGATTGGCGGCCTGATTGGCGCTAAAAGTGGCCAAGTTATTTGTTGTGACTCCATTTCTATTAATCTGTTTAAAGTATTAAGTGCGGCGTTGAAAATGCACCCAAGTCGCAAGGTAATAGCGACTACCCGCGATAATTTTCCTACCGACATATACATGGTGCAAGGCCTGCTTGACTTACTCGGCAGCGATTACAGTATTCGCTATGTTGACGAAGCATGCATTGGGTCGCAGCTAACTGACGATATTGCCGTTCTGATGCTGACACAGGTAAATTTCAGAAGTGGCAATAAACTCGATATGCAAATCATTACCGAGCAAGCCCACCAAAAGGGCATTTTAACTTTGTGGGATTTAGCGCACAGTGCTGGAGCATTTCCTGTCAGCCTAGACGCATGTAATGTGGACTTTGCAGTCGGCTGTACCTACAAATATCTAAATGGCGGCCCTGGTGCGCCAGCGTTTATCTATGTCGCTAAACGACATCAAGCACAGTATCAACAACCTTTGTCTGGTTGGATGGGGCACAGCTCGCCTTTCTCATTTTCTCCTGATTACGCTGGCGACAATTCCGTGAAGCAAAACTTGTGCGGTACGCCAGGAATTGTTGGAATGAGCATTTTAGATGCGGCATTAGACGTATTTGAAGATGTATCACTTAAAGCTATTGATGAAAAATCCAAAAAGCTACAGGCATTTTTCATCGCTGAAGCCAAGCGCGCAGGCCTTCTGGACAAGTTTTCCATTGTAAGCCCCAGCATCGATAATCGAGGTAGTCAGCTTGCTTTCGCGCACGACCACGCTTACGCCATTTGCCAAGCTTGGATCGCTGAGGGGGTGATTGCAGATTTCCGTGCACCAAATATTCTGCGAATAGGTTTTGCGCCATTGTATTTAAGTTTCGTCGATATTGAAAAAGCGGTGGCAAGCCTGACCAAAATTATGAATGAAAAGCGCTATGAAAACGATGAGTTTCAGCAAAGACAGAGCGTTACCTAGCTGAAAAGCGAGATTATCAGCTAAATAATTGCAATTTTTGAATTTACGCTTAATACTTCGCGGTTGTCATCGATATCTTCACATGTTTTGGGTGTGCAGTTGAAAAAAATAAGAAAATATCTGCTTTGTACCATGTTGTTTGTAGGAGCGAGTTGTTTTAGCGCGCTCCTACAAGCAGAAGCTGGTCAAAAGGCGGCATCTGAACAATCTAATAATGTAACGTACTGTATAGATCCTAACTGGGCGCCTTACGAAGCAATCAGAAACGGTATCCATGTGGGGATTTCTGCCCAATATATGCAGCTTATTGCTGAAATATCTGAGTTAACGTTTACCCTAGTGCCCACTGAGAGCTGGCAACAGAGCCTAGAGTACGTTCAGCAGGGGAAGTGCCAAGTTATCCCCATGCTAAATACTTCCGACTATCGAAAGCAGTTCCTCGACTTTAGTGTGCCGTATTTTGAAGCGCCCAATGTGCTGGTGGCTAAGTCTGGTATGCCAATGATACAAGGCTACGCTGGAGTGGGAAATCGAGTAGTAGGGATTGTTCAGGGTTATCGCCAAGTTGAATATATTTCACGACACTATCCGGGGTTACGTTTAAAGCTTATTCCGTCTGAAGAAGAAGGGCTAAAGCAGCTGGCGAATGATGAGTTTGATGTAATGGTGGGCTCATTAATGAGCGTGAATATGCACATCAATAATTTGAAGCTGAAAGACCTCAATATTGTTGGTTACGCCGAGCCCTTCGACTCATTAGCTTTTGGTGTGAACAAAACCTATGGCCACCTGGTGGACAAGCTTAACTTTGCCATTGAGCGTATCCCAGAAACGCGAAAGGTAGAAATTTATAAGCAGTGGAATAATGTCCAAGTTCGCTATAGTCGTAACTATGTCGTTATGGTTTTGAGCACCGCAATTGTCATTTTAGTTTTCTTGCTTTTTACTTTTAGAAATAGAAACGTTAGCGGCTACAAGCGTATTATTAACCAGAAAAACGAGGAAATAGGTGCGTTACAAGCAACCTTGTTAGAAAAGAACAAGACCCTTGCTTTTTTGTCTGCTCACGACACGGTAACTGGGCTATATAACCGCAATCATATGATCCAGCGTGCGGAAGAAGAAATCTCACGTTTCCATCGATTTCACACTACGGCTTCGTTAATTGTTATCGAACTAACCCCTGTAAGCGATGACAGAGATTCAATTGAGCCCTCGGCTAAAGAAGAGGCGCTAAAAGCCGTGGCAACGAATTGTCTAAATACCGTTCGAGAAGTCGATGTTGTTTCGCGTTTTAGCGGTGAACAGTTCATTATCTTGTGCCCTCAAACCGAGTTAAACGCAGCTAAAAACCTTGCAGACAGATTGTTAGACTGCATTTCTACCCATCACTCGCTTGTCGAGAGCTTTAAAACGGCCATGGGTTTATCTGAGCTCAGGGAGTCTGAGGAATTCACAGAGTGGTTTGAACGCACCATGAAGGCACTGTACCAGTCAAAGCGCCAAGGGTATGGCAACGTAACTGTAGCACAGTAACTTCAGTGAACTAGTTCGGCTAAATTAAAGGGTCGTAGTGCCATTGGTGCGAATCGTAACGAATTTGCGCCCTGTCGTATTCTCGCTCAGAACGCCAGTTACGGTTATTAAGCTTCGCCGAGACCCCCGGATAAAGACGTTTGTTTGCGATAAGTTTTATATCTGATTGGTAGTTTTCTTTTGCTGCTTTAACATCGTTGGCTTTGTTTTCAAGCCACTCCAGCAATGCGCTCTCATTATTAAAAAGCTCTAACGCTTCAGCTACTTTACGTTGAAGCTCTTTAGGTACTTTCTTACCTTGAATAAGGTTAATTTTTTCTTTGTGTTTAAGATTGTTTTCGCGAATTTGCTTCAACAATTCATCTAAAGAGTCTTTGCGCTCTAACAGTTGGTTAAAGCCCGGGCTAAAATCAACTTTCAACGTACTGCCAGATACAGCGCCTAAAGTGCCAGCTTCAACGCGATCTTGGCTGATAATGTCACAAGCAAATAGATTTCCCATGGGCTTATCAATTTGTCCAACTATGACTGCGCCGCCGCAACGCAGGCGACTATACGCCAACTGACGACCAACGGTAATATTACCGCTACATTGTATATCAATGCCTTGACCGTGTTGAACGTGGATACTGCCGGCTGCGACTAGTTGGCATTGGAATTCACCTTGGGTATCGTTAACTTTTCCCATCGCGCCTTCGGTAATGATGATGTCGCCGCCAGACTCGATATACGCCGACTCCACAAAGCCGTTAATGGTTACATCACCAGCGGCCTTGATTTGCATTTTCTCTGTAACGTCGCCGTTTACCAATACTGCACCTTCGTAATTCACGTGCCCAGAGCCTACGTTCACGCCGCTACAAATGAAGGTATCGTCAATGTTCATTATCTGGTCTCGGTATTTCGGCATACCAGAAATTGCAGACATTAATAAATTGGCGTCGCTGTCGGACACCACGGTGCCGCTGCCCATTTTAAAGTTAACCCATTCGCCCGCAACGGCTGGAATTTTATTCCCTTTGATATCGAAGCCAGAACGGCCCTGAGTTGGCTCGGTTCTTCTCAGCACAGGCGTGTTCACTTTAACGCAAATTACTTCGCCTAAATTACGCATGTCCACGCGCTCGCCATCACCCGTCTGGGGTTTTAACACCCTTTCAAGTGCGTTTGGTACCAGGGGAATAAATTTTGAGTTTTTGCCATTTCTAGCTGGTAGGCCCTTCGCGACAATTTGCTCTAGTACTGTGCCTGGAGGAGACTGCCTTGCTTGGGTAAGCATAGATTCAATGGTTTTGGTGCTTAAGCCACGTATGATTCTGTTTTTTACTGCTAGAGATTTAACGGTACTTAATGAGGGAAGTTTACCGCCATAGGGTGTGGTCAGCACAAGGTTCGCTTGCATCCCATCCTCGGGAATGCGAAATTCAATTTCAGCATTTTTGCGCTCGCCAATGCGTTCCTGAACAACAGTGCTATCACCCGTCTTAAAATAATGATTAGCTGTATCACAGGCCGACTTTAACGCTTTTTCAGAAACATACAGCCGCTTAGTTTCACCGCTCTCTAGTTGCTTTCTTATTTCCCTACTATCAACTTCTGACGTGAAATCAGACGGATTTAACTGTAAGTTAATGTAGGTTCTTGATTTATCGAAGCTTATTGTTACGCCATTCATAACTTCTTTATTCCCTTGCGCACGTGTATTCTTTTTATCGGCGGCATCTATCGATTACTTGACGTTGACTTGTTCTCGGCCTATCTATTTTTTTTTCATCTACTAATTTAAGGCGTTCTAAAACGCCCGTCAAAGGTTTTCGGCATATTGGTAAAGTGCGCGTAATATGGCCTGCTTCTCAGGATTGTCGCTGTGTTCATGCGCCAATGATTCCAACCGCATCATATAGTTTTCTAATGTGATTGAGCCGTGAAAAGCTGAATCAGTCAAGCGAGCTTGGCGATGATGCTGCCACCTGGTCATTTCATCTGCGGTCAGTGTATTAGGATAATTTCTAGCGCGGTATCGAAATAGCTGCTTTCTGAGCCCTTCGTGCTGTGTTTTTTCACTCAGAGTGGCTAAATCATCGGGCTGTGCTTCAATTACACGCTCACACCACCTTCTGTCTTCGTCATTAAGAAACCCACCACTATATAGCGCGTGATCTATATCCAGTTCACCACTTTGAATGTCGTCATCATAGACATCTACGATTTTAGTGGCGAGTTCGGGCATACTGGCAAGTACTTTGTAATTGTCTAAGCAGCGCTCGCGATCCAGTCCTAGTCGTGCGGCATTGTCTTCTGTCATTGCTTTAGCTGTGGTAATAAACGGCGAGCGGTTGACGTGAATGAGCTTAAGCCCTGGTCTTTCTAACGCATCGTCAAATGTATCTGCCGGGGCATAAAGCGCCTGTCTAATCTCTTCTGGTGTGTCATTCACTAAACTGTCAATGTCATGCGATAAATCAATAGCGATAAATGCATTGTTGTTGGTTGGGTGCTTTGCCACAGGCATAACCCAAGTGCAACAGCCTTGAGAGGCTGGGAGTTTAGACGAGATATGAAGCAATACCGATGGTTTAGTGAGATCAATTTGCTGCATAACCGTGTGTTTACTGCGTAATGACAGCGCATAATCGAAAAGGCGAGGCTGCTTTTCTTTTATCAGTTTAGCAAGGGCTATTGTGGCGTAGACGTCACTCAAAGCATCGTGAGCGTTTTCGTGGCCAATATTATTAGCTGCAGTTAACGCCTCAAGTTTAAAGCTTGGTGCACCATCTTCTCGGCGTGGCCAATTAATACCATCGGGTCTCAGCGCATAGCACGCTCGCGCTAAATCGATTATATCCCAACGGCTATTTCCATTTCGCCATTCACGTGAATATGGGTCGTAAAAGTTTCTATAAAACAGGTAGCGGGAAACTTCATCGTCGAATCGGATACTATTAAAGCCCACACTACAGGTATTTGGCGTCGACATTTCCTGATAAATTCGCGCCGCGAAGTCAGCTTCGTTAGAACCGTCGCGAATGGTTTGCTGCGGTGTTATGCCGGTCACCAAACACGCTTCTGGATGTGGTAAATAATCATTCGCAATGGCGCTCATGATATTTATGGGTTTACCAATCACATTTAAATCCATATCAGTTCTTACTGCAGCGAATTGGCAGGGGAGATCTTTTTGTGGGCTGGTGCCAAAGGTTTCAAAATCGTGCCACAAAAACGTAGGTGCGTGCATAACCACTATTGCGATGTTAGAGAAATATTGATGGCAGTGTACACCGCGAGAAATTGAATACCAAATGCTGGCGTTAATATGAACAGTGATTTATTTGTTAGCCATCGGCAAGACTTAAAAAAACGCGTTAATCATTGTCTTTTTTTGAGTATTTTGCGTTTTGATGTATCGCGCGAAACTTGCGCATTAACAAAATGATGACTAGCTTTAAGTTATCAAAATTTATACGGATATTGCCTGTTTGTCGTTCCTTAAATCCAGTTCATCCATCAGTGAAGCTAAGAGTACTTTAGGCTTAGCGTTAGTACTTGCAACAGTGCTTGTTGTACTTGTTGTTGGTTTGTTCGAAAGTAATATCAAAGCGACGGCTGAATCTCAAACTTTCACGGCATTAGAAGAGAGTGCCGCCAGTGCTGAAAATGCTGCAAACTCTCAGGTGAGAAAGTATATCAATGCGCTTAACTTTCTACATCAGACACCACCTATAAGCGGCATCGTCCGCGCGACTGAAAATGAAAATCTAGACCCCAAAGACGGTACGACGTTGGAACAGTGGAAGCAGCGACTAGAAACGATTTTCGTTGCTTTTATCGAAAATAACGAAGAAGTCGACCAATTAAGAATCATTCAAGCCAATGAGGATGGAAGCGAGTTTATTCGGGTGGAAAGAAACGGGGGAAGTGTTTTAGTAGTTAAGGACAACGATTTACAACCTAAAGCAGCGAGAAGTTACTTCATAGAGAGTGTTAAGCGCAATAAGGGCGAGTTTTATATTTCAGATATCAATTTGAATCGTGAATATGGGAAGCTCGAGTTTCCTTATAAAAGCGTTATTCGCCTTTCTCTTCCAATCTTCAGCAGCTCTGGTGAGCGTTATGGTTTTATAATCATGAATGTAAACGCCCAGTTTCTACTGTCGCAAATGGAACAAACGCTTGTCGGCAATCAATTGCTATTTGTTACCGACAGTGAAGGCTTTTTTGTCAGTCATCCAGACAGTGATAAGTCCTTCTCCAGAGATTTAAATCCTATGGTGAATTGGGCGAGCGAGTTCGAAAGCTCTTCGAAAATAGGCAGGGCTAAAATTAAACAGACCGCACAGACAAACTCATCTTTGTATACGGTCACTCGTGCTTTTACGATAAACGGAAATCAGCAAACCGCCCCGTTTTTTCTTCATACGGCATTGTCTCAGTCAGAAGTGGCAGCCCTTATCAATGAGAAGAGGATTAGCGTTTACAGTGTAATTGGGGTAGTTACGCTAATTTTTGTAAGCGTTTTACTCTTCGTACACCGAAGTAACAGTAAAAACATTGAGCTGGCTAAGGTGCGCGGTGAGTCCGTTGCTATTATCGCTATATCTAAAGATGCGATTTTCAGCGTAGATTCTGCTGGCGTGGTGAAAAGTTGGAATATGGCAGCCGAGTCACTTTTTGGGATCCCAAGCCAGCTTATTTTAAATCATCACTATTCGTCATTTGAGGAGCTTTCTCTATTAGGGCTTGAATCGGTTCTCACCAAAGGCGGAAAGCAAAGTACCTTTACAACCCCTTACACCGATGACGAAAAAGAAGAGCACACGCTACTTATAACCGCATCTACCATTTGGGGTGAACAGTCACAGTTTTCAGGCGTTGCTGTTGTAATTAGAGATGTGACCGACGAACGCAAGGCAAAAGACGCGATAGAAAGGGTAAACCTGAAGCTTGAAGAAAAAGTGGTAAGCAGGACGAAAGAACTTGTTGAAGCGACGCAAGAGGCGCGAAAAGCGAGCAGTGTTAAAAGCTCTTTTATTTCTAATATTAGCCATGAAATGAGAACACCGTTAAACGGGGTAGTTGGCTCGTTGGCGCTACTTAAGCGTCAGCCCCTTAATGAGAAAGCTGAACAGCTTGTTTCCATGATGGAAATTAGCTGCAACAATCTCAGCGTGCTGATTAACGACGTTCTCGACTTGTCTAAAATTGAAGCGGGCAAGCTTGATATTAATAATCAATATTTTGACCCGCTTGCACTTATCGAGTCTATCGCCAAGGTCTTTACCGTTAAAGCAGCTTCTAAAGGACTACAGCTTCTTGTTGACACAACAGGTCTTCCCCCCGTGGAAATAAACTCAGATCCACACAGAATCAACCAAATTCTTAGTAATTTATTGAACAATGCTATTAAATTCACTGAAGAAGGGCATATAAAGCTACAAGCATCGTTAAGTGATGTAGATGCGGGGACACAACAACTTCATTTCAGCGTATGTGACACGGGCGTAGGGATAGCACAAGAAAATCAGCCCAAACTGTTTACCGCGTTTACGCAGGCTGATGCATCTGTTGCTACCCAATACGGAGGTACCGGACTTGGCTTGTCTATCTGCAAGCAATTGAGCCAGCTTATGGGAGGAGACATTACGTTCAACTCTGAAGTTGACATTGGCAGCACCTTCTCATTTTTCGTTACACTTCCTGAAACAACTTACGACAGCGCGTTCGAGCATAAAATGGCGGTGGAAAACGAAAGTATGCTGCTTAACGGGATCACAATCGGTGTTTCTGCAAGTTATCCACCTTTAGAGGAAAACATCTGTTGTTTAGCCTTACACGTCGGTGCAGAGCCGCAAGTAATAGGTAAGCATTCTGAGTTAGGAACAGTACCTTGGACGCAATTTAATGCCATTATTGTGGATGAGGCCAGTTCACTCATTCGTGAGCTAGATGATATATGGCAGGCACAAGCTGCCACTAAAGACGCTGGTTCGTTACCTGTGGTTTATATTCTTCAAAAACTAGAAGGGACACCTTTCCACTTCAATCACCTTGTGCCGCTTTACTTGCCAAAGCCATTATTCAGGTCGAGTTTTGCAATTGTCCAACAAGGGTTAGACGCTGCGCTGTCGGGATATACATTAAACCAGTCAGATATCTCATCGGGTAAAGGGAAAGCTGAGGACATCTCAGACGGTGAAGAGGCAGCAGACGATACTGAGCAGCAATTGTCTATTGAGAATGCCAACTTATTGATAGTTGATGACAATATGATCAATCGCGAGGTGGCGAAGGGAGTGCTGGAAAGTTTACCTGTTAAATTGTTTACCTGCAGCGATGGTGAGGAAGTTGTGGCGTTCTTGACGAAATGTGAAAGCAAAGGCCGCAGAATTCACAGCATATTGATGGATTGTCAGATGCCTAATATGAATGGTTATGACGCTACCCGAGCCATACGAGAAGGTAAGGCAGGAGCGATGCACAAAGATGTACCTATAATTGCCATGACAGCCAATGCCATGCTCGGCGAAAAAGAGAAATGTTTAGAGGCAGGTATGGACGACTTTGCGACAAAGCCTGTCATGGCCGATGTACTTATTCCTAAAGTGAAACAATGGTTAGTGCATCAAATAACGGCATTAGCAAGTGCAGAGCTTAACGATACTGATACGAGGTCAAGTACCGGAATCACTGCCAGCGAACCTCCACTGGTTGACAGTTTGTTGAGTGCCATCTCAAAAGAAATGGACTGCGACACGCTATCGGATTCAAGAACAGAGGCTGGAGTAGAAATAGATCCCGCGTTACAGAATGCGAAAATAGCTAATGATATTGCCGCTCGCGAGGGCTCGGAGAAGGAGGCTGAAATTGATAACGTCAATCAAACTCAAGTTGATGAAAACAATTCAGAGGGGCTTGATGGATGTTGGGAAAAAGACGATGCCATTGCTCGGATAATGGGCGATAAAGCGCTATTTTCTCGTGTCTGCGACCTGTATTCCAGAAGCGCGCCTGACAAGCTTAAATTACTGCAGCAGGCTGTTGATAGTCGAGACTTCGAAAAGGTTCAGGTGCTTTCATTGAAGCTCAAAGGTATGTCTGCAGATATTGGTGCCGTACAGTTACAACGAGACTTTGAGAGCTTATGGGAATTGTCAAAGGCGAAAAAGTGGGAAGACGCTGAAGCGCTACTCCCTTCCATCACCGATGATCTTAATACTTTCTTAGAGATCCTCGAGGTAGCCTAGCCTACCTAAGCTAATTGTGTCATCTTACGTCTAAGGTCGCGTAAAAATCGCATCAACAGAGCGCGTTGAATTGATTCTAGAAATCTGTACTCAAACCATCTCACAGATTATGCGCGCACGTAAAACGTAGCTATTAGGAGTAAAGCTTTTGAACCCATCTCGTATTTTTCGCCAGCCGAATAAAGTTCGACATGCACTGTATGCAATAGGCGCGCTTGCTGCATCGTTTGCCATTACGAGTGTTCCAGCATTAGCGGATGATTCCAAACAATTAGGAAAAACACCCGTAGCTATCGCTATTCATGGCGGTGCAGGAACCATTTTAAAATCATCGATGACGCCAGAAAAAGAAGCGGACTATAAAAGCGTATTAACCCAAGCGGTGCAGCATGGCTACGCGTTGTTGCAGAAAGGTGAAAAAGGTGAGGTTGCGGTAGTAGAAACCATCAAAATTCTTGAAAGCTCGCCATTGTTTAATGCTGGCATAGGTGCGGTATATACCTTCGACGGTGAGCACGAGCTTGATGCGTCGATAATGCACGGCGGCAGTAAAAATGCAGGTGCTGTTGCGGGGGTGAAAACAATAAGAAGCCCAATAGAGGCTGCGTTATTGGTAATGAATGAATCTCCACACGTTATGCTTTCTGGGAGAGGCGCTGAAGATTACGCAAAAGAAAACGGCCTTGAACAGGTAGACAACACCGTTTTTGATACCGAGTTTCGCAAACAGGCTTTAGATAAAGCGAAAGCACGTATGCAACAGGTCTCGAGTGGTTACGGTTCGCAGCAAGGCAATGAGCGCTTTGGCACTGTTGGAGCAGTAGTATTGGACCGAGAGGGCAACATTGTCGCGGGAACATCCACTGGCGGAATGACGGCTAAACGGTATGGACGTATTGGAGACTCGCCTGTTATTGGAGCGGGGACCTATGCCGACAATGAAAGCTGCGCGGTATCGGCCACAGGACATGGTGAATATTTTATTCGATACAACGTGGCAGCAGATATTTGTGCGCGAATGAAGTACCAGGGTTTAACGTTAAACGACGCTGCGAACACTGTAGTTAACGACGTACTTGTTAAAGCCGGTGGCGATGGCGGTGTGATTGCTATTGACGCTAAAGGTAACGTCGCTATGCCGTTCAATTCTGCGGGTATGTACCGCGCTAGCGTTGACATAAATGGTAAAGTGAAAGTGGCAATTTACAAAGACTAATCTCTGAAAAACTATTTGTTATTTTAATGTTAAATCTGCTGGCTTGTATGCAACGAAACGTCTAATCTTAAAGTGTGGGGGAAAATTGCTTTCACATGTGGTTAAAAATAATTGAAGTGCCGTAACGCCAATTAAGTCGCAGTATCGGTCACATTAGGCGCCACGGCTGGAGAATTGAAAATGGAATCGTTGCAAGTCAGTGATTATATGAATACTCACCCAGTGAAGCTTAATGTCGATATGCCCGTTGCGCAGGCTGTCGAAGTGTTATTAGCCAGTGGGCAGAGTGGGGGTCCGGTACTCGATAGCAAAGGTAGAGTGGTGGGCTTTTTGTCTGAGCAAGACTGCATCGCTCAAATGATCGCGTCAAGCTACTATCGCGAACAAATTTGTAGAGTAGGGGAAATCATGAAAACCCCTGTAATTTCTATCAAACCTTATATGTCGGTAATAGAGTTAGCCCAATTACTGTTAAAGGAAAAGCCGAGAGTTTACCCCATTGTTGATGATGACGGGGTACTGTTAGGCTCAATTAATCGAACGGCAGTGCTACGGGCTATTGATGTTCAATTGAATGATGGATACCAGCGCGCGGGTTAGACGTTGTTTGGGATAACGCACTTTTATTTAGCTTGGTAGGATTTAGCGCTGCAGGTTGCGTAATGAATGAAGATGCGGCGCTGGGTTAGAACGGCCAGAAGCTAGTGCGACGCCATGCATTTATCATATACCAGAAAGGAGGCGTTAACTTGCTTAACGCCTCCTTCTTATTTATTCACTTTTCGTATTATTCGTTACATGTGTCAGTGGCGTTCGCGCTTGGCGCTCGCTAATTTTCTGATCGCATCTTTAAGTGACACACCAGCAACTAGCTTAAAGTTTTGGGTCTCGCTAGGCATGACGTTTCTTCCATCTTGTACTACCCAAAGCCCTTCGGTGAACCTTCCTCCCAAGTTAGCGTTGGTTACATCAAGCCCATCTGTTTCCGACACGCCGTCAATTTGCGTGGCTTTATCTGCCGTAATTTGAACAAGCCCCATCAGTTCCAAGACTTCAGGGTTCTCAGTGTGTACGTGATAGATAGCATAGCTGTTATTACCCTGACTCGATGCGATTAGGTAAGTTTGTGAATCTACATCAAACAGAGCCAGCCCTTCAATATCAGCTTCTACCGGGGCTTCTATCTCAGCGATGAACTGAGGCTGATTGCTGTTTGAAGTAATATCCAAGGCCCAAATCCCAGCACCTTCCTCACCTAAGTATGCCGTGCTCGTTTTAGTATCCACAACACATCCTTCTGGCTGTGAGGGAAGTGAAAAGGACTGTGTTAAATGTCCATCAACAGCTTTGTCTGGGGAGATAGACACGCTATATCGTTCGAAGCGGCCACTGGTGTCGTTAGCAAATACATGAGCTATTCCGCCTGACACAAACAGACACATGCCGTATATATCATTGAGTGTAGTGCTTATGTGGCCAAGCTGAGTCATATGACCGCGTTTATCTATTTCAAATACAGACAAACTGTTATTCGACCGGTTTGATGCCACTGCGATATCGATAAGTGGCGTATCGCTTTGCCGAGCTTTGGTTTCTGCCACAGATACCTTGTATCCCACATCAACGTTATTCACTCTGCCAACAGGAAGGCTTTGCACTAGCTTGCCGGCTAAGTCATAGCTATTTAATGCGCCTTTTTTGTCGGTGCCGATTATGCGGCTTTGTGAAGCGCTGTGCGAGTTGACCCATATGGCAGGGTCGTCAGCAGCGTCGCCATGATTTTCCACAGGGTCAGTTTCAACATCGGGTTTAACCTTGATAGTGAGGTTTGCATGTTGGGATGCGCTGTTATTTGTATACGCCTTCTCCATGTGATTTTCTTTTAGCGAGGTAGCTTTAAAATCGGTACTGCATTGTCGATTAAGTGTAGCTGCACTTAGTTTTGAAGGAAGCTCGGCAGTAAACATGTCGCCTGATTCGTCATCGTCAACAACAAGAGAAATGTGTGAGCCTTCTTCACTTAACGACAGGTGAACGAATTCAGGCTGAATAGAAGTAGACTTGTCGGTTGCTTTTAATTGGCGATCTGCTGAGTTACTTTCGTTCGCCGTATTTATTAGCGAGACAAATTGCGTAAGACATGGTGCTTTGAGCCATATCCCGCTGGCATCCGGACTCACCCAGGCAGCGATATCCACGCCATCTACCGTTGTTGAAGATAGGGTGGCTACACCTTCAATGGCCACATCTTGATCGTGAAAAATAAGGGTTTTTGCTAGCTCACTTTCAATATCGGTATCTAATTGCCACACACCGGCAAATTCGTCAGCAAGGTATAGCGTTTCGGTGTTGGCATTTATCGCGCAACTTTTAATGCCTGGACCTATCGCAAAGTCTCTAAGCGATAAAAAGCGCCCGTTGTAAAATTCATACTGATTCAATGTGCCTGTCGCATCGATATTAACAATTTGCAGTTCGCCAGCGCTTGATGTTGTAGCACAAATGGCTTCAGAACCTTTGGTCAACTGGGTTTGCGGTTGGTAAACCTCAAGAGACGCGGCGTTAATGCGATACACCTCTATGTACTGGGTGTTGTTATTGAACACTACTAAAGACACCCATTGTTTTGAATTAGATTCCACAACTTCGGCACGTGCTAAGGTGTAATGTCCCGCAATGAAGTGTTTTTTTCCTTCAGAGTTACTTAGTGAAATACCCTTATGTTCGTTAACATTAATGTTGATAGCGTGGGTGTCATCGTAAACTTTATGTTTGTTGTTGGCGCGGGCGTCCTTGCTAGTGTTGTTAGCATGGGTGTCTTTGTAAGCGTCTTTGTAAGCGCTTTGGGTGTTAGAATGGTCGGCGTGCGTTTGGTAGTGCAGAGTTAGGCCTAAACCATTTTTTAGCTTTGTTAGCGGTAATGCGATGCTTTGGCTTTCTGCTTTTACTAACTGGCTTTCGCTGTGCGCTAACTTGATATTCGCACTGGTATCTGCGCTGGTATTAGTATCGTGAGAGGCTGCGCAACCGAACAACGTCAAAAGTACGCTTGAAAGTGCCGCTGTGGTAATTGTGGTTTTAAAAACTGTTTTGGTGTGACGCTGATTGGTCATTGTTGTTATTGTCCTGAAACTTACTGAGATCAAACCATGCATAGCGCATCGACTAAAACATGGCTTACAGATTATTAAGAGCAGGTTTGAAGGCCATACTACCTACGGCCTTCAAACCCGATAATTAACTTTCGATATACCTGCCTAGTTAAGCTGCCAAGTAAAGCCAAGTTCGAACGTGCGGCCGTATTCTTCATACTGAGCGTTTTGGTTGCGCGTATCGAAATAGTTGTAGAAAGGTTCGTCACCTAAGTTGATGCCGTTGAAATACACCTGCATGCTGTCGTTGATGTAGTAGCGCGCCATGAAATCAACCTGTACGTGGTCGTCTTCAAATCTGAGCATGTCACCATCAATCTCTTCGAAATTGTCGCTTTTATAGGTGGTGGCTAGACGTACACTGAAGTCATTCGCTTCGTACCCAATGGTGATGTTGCCAATACGGTCTGATTGATTTGGTAACTGGGTTTCAAATTTTTCGCCATCCAAGAAGGTAGTTGCTTCTGAGTCGGTAAAGGTAGCGTTAGCGGAAACAATAAAACCGTTATTGAAAGCTTTCACCCAAGAAAGTTCTAAGCCGGTTAAATCGGCAGAGTCGCCGTTAATTGGCTGTATGACTTCTTCAAAACCTTCCCAACCGGTTGTATCTGCAACATCAGCATACACAACGAAGTTATCGATATTCTTGTAGAATAGCCCTGCTGAAATTACACCGATGTCACCTGGATAGTATTCAATCGACAAATCAACGTTTTGTGCTTCGTAAGGTTGAAGGTGAGGGTTGCCAACTTCCGCCTCTCGTTCAGTCACAAATACGCCATCATCTTCTTCTGTTTTGCTCTCGATGATTTGAAATGCCGCTACATCTTCAAACTTTGGTCTTGAAATAGTTTGGGTGTAGGCAGCGCGAAGCTGAAGTCTATCTGAAACAGTGTATCTGGCATTTACACTGGGTAACCAATGATCGTAGTCGCGCTCTGCTTCCCATGGCGTATTTACCACTTCTTCTACGTCAGTTTCTTCGTTTTCTACAAGCTCTACTCGCATACCCGATGTAGAAAAGTCAGTACGTTCATAGCGAACCCCTGCTACCAAATGAAGTTTATTTATATCTACACTGCCCATGATATAAGCGGCAAAAATATCCTCTTCATTCACATAGGTCGCGCCACGAGACTCTACTTCAGAATTTAGGCTGTCTAATTCCAAGCTCTTGCGGTTTTCGTTAAAGTAGTTACGCATTTCACTTCGATTAAGCCCAGGCCCAAAGTCATCATGAGAGTAGTCTGGACTGGCAGCTCCGAATTGCGAAGCGTCTAGGTCGTCGAATTCTCCATCAAAAATAGCGATGCTGCTGTCGCGGTCTTTTTCTCGGCTTCGGTATTTCGAGCCAATTTTTAACTCACCGATATAGCCACCAAGGTTGATGGGGCGGGCGGCGTCGAATTTAATACTGGTTTCGGTATCTTTCGTGTAGTTATCTTCAAAGCTGATCTCATCGACTTCATAGGTTGATAAGTCCATGGCATCAGCGTTTTGTGACACGGTTGGACGCATAGTATTTAAGTCTGCGTCGATACTGTCATTTTCGGTTTTGAATACGTAATACAGTGCATCTGGCTCGTCTTCATCAGACTTTGCATAACCGAGCTGCCAGTTTGCTTTCCAGGTATCTAATTGGTGTTCACCACCTAACGCCACAGTAAAAATACTCTGACTTTCAAAGCGGTCTTTACTTTCTCTTTCTATTTCTGAGTCTTCGCCATCGAACGTGAATATATTACCTTGACGGTATTCGTCGTCAGAAAACTCACTGTAAAGTGTGCGAAGAAAGTATTGGTTGTTGAAGTCAGGACGAAAATCGATATTTAACGCACTACCCAAACGTTCGCGAGTGATCGTGTAGTGACGTTGCTCAAGCTCATCGTCACCGTTACTTTCAACATTGTCTGAACCAAAATCTCGGTCAAAGTAGGAAATGGCGCCAGCCACCCCCCATTCGGGCGAAAGCTTCTTAGTAAACGTACCAGAAAGCTTTGGACTGGTTTCATCGCGTAAATCATTTTGACTGGCTTGCACGGTTACGCTCGCGGTATCTCGAGCCTTATCAAACGCACTCACGCTTTTCACCGCGACTGAACCACCAATGGCGTCTCCGTCCATATCGGGCGTTACCGATTTAGATACCTCTAACGTTTGGATGAGTTCAGAGGGAATGACGTCAAGGGCTACTGAACGTACGCCTGATTCAGGCGAGGGAATATTCAAGCCGTTAATGGTTACGTTATTCAAGTTGGGGTCGATACCGCGTATGCCGACGAAACGACCTTCACCCTGATCTCGCTCAATTGACAAGCCAGGTAAACGCTGTAACGACTCAGCAGCATTTTGGTCTGGAAATTGTCCAATGGCATCTGCGGATACAATAGACGAAATACGATCTGACGTTCGCTGCTGGTTTATGGCACTTGCCTGACCGCTTCGTTGACCACGTACCAAGATTTCATCGATGGTATCGCCGCCGCCAAACTCCACGGCTGCGCGCGCAATGCCGTTGTCCGTCACTTTTATCGCTTGCGTAACCGTTTCCTCACCAAGATAAGAAATTTCTAGCGTGTAAGTACCCTCTGGAATAGAGGGAAACCGGAATGTACCGTCTGTGCCTGCTTCAGTAACCAGTCCTAATTCTTTAAGCTTAATTTGAGCACCGGTATAGCTGCGCGTCTGTGCGGCGTCTTTTACTGAACCGATAATTACGCCATCAGCAGCTGAAGCAGGTATAGCGACACTAAGGCCCATTGCCGCTATGCAGGCAAGTGTTAGAGAAGAGTACGCGGTTTTAATTTTCATTTATTTTCCAATTAATTAAGCAGTAAAAAGGCGTTTTGAATAAGTGCTAAGTAAGTGAATGAGTACCCTAAGAATCCTGCATGACAGTTATATGACGATTTGATGGAACAAGCGGTACACAATCGGTAATTGTCGCCTATTTGCAATTGGCTGAGCTAAATTGACCCTTGCTTAAATTACTGATTTTGTTTGGTTTGTGTGTCTTTTTTTATGCTCCTAAAGTTCGCTGCCATCAAGATGTCACATTGCTGAGCCAAACTGACCCTCGACAGTTTCATCAGATTTGGGCAAGACTCTCGTTTTGTTATGAGCGCTGGCGGTGGCCGGACTAACGCGTGATGTATCCAATTCAAGAGATTTCCAAAGAGAGCACTATGTTTACCTTTACAAATTCAACACAATTTAGGCATCACAAGCTTTGGCTAGCATTTACATTTTGCGTAGTGGCGTTAGCGGTTTGTTTAGCTTTTATGTTTGGCAATGCAAAAGAAAGCACCGTGATATCAGGCCTCGATATTGTGGGAGAGGGAAGCATTGCTTTTTTAACTTTGGCGTGGATGCTAGCTGCGCTTGCCAGCCGTCCCCCAGGTAAAGTAACGAGCCTTCTCACGGTAGGGCTCGGCTTCTTTCTATTTTCAGTTAGTTTAGATTTTTTGGATGAGTTTTTTCATTATCCTGAAGAGGCTTATTGGCTTAGCATGATTGAGTCTTATCCTGCGGCTGTGGGTATGGTAGTAATGACCGCGGCACTGTATCAGTGGCACCTAGAGCAGCGCGCGTTAAACTTGCAATTACGACGCAGAGAATGGGACTTTCGCGATCACGATGCTATCGACCCCATCACTCAGCTTTACCGCGCAGAGTATTGGAAAACACAAATTAATAAATTACAGCAGTCTGGCAAGTCAGCTGTCATCGCCATTATCGATATCAATAACTTCTCTTTGTTCAACCAAAAGCATGGGTATACAGAAGGCGATAGGTATCTGCACGATATTGCGCAATTGGTGATTATGAATTTGCGTCAGCAAGATTTAGCGTGCCGCTATGCCGGTGATAGGTTTGCTATTCTTATACCTGACGTCTCGCCCATGCAGGCTGACGTTATCCTCAACGATATCAAAGTGAGCATTCAGCACCTTGCGTTTAGACACAGCCAAAATGCAAACGCTATTTACACTACCGCTCGCAGTACTCAAGTGACTTTGTTACCTAATCAACGCCTTGCGACAGTGCTTAACACCATGCTCTTAGAACTTGAGCGTGCCCATGGTAGCGCAGCGTAATTAGGCCGGTTTGGTCAGTGTATTTGGCGATAGTAATTGGTAGGGGTAACGGGTGAAGATGAATGAAGATGCCTGCAGCGAGTAACTTATGGATTTAATGTTACCAAGACTAAACGCACTACGAGACTCTGAGGACGAAGCTGCAATTGCAGGTGCTGAGTACCGTCATTCAACTCGTCTTTCTGGAGTGGGTTTCTCTCTAAAAGATGATGCTAAAGAGCTTGGCATGGGTGTCTCTGTAAAAAGCGATGCTGATATGCTTCACATGGGTGTCACTGTAAAAGATGACGCTAATGAGCTAGGCATGGATGTCATCGATAGTGCTGGTAGTGCTCATGTAGTGATGTCTAGCCAAGATAAAGTAATAGTTGGGTATTGGTTAGTGAGGGCAGCTCTTAATGTGGCGCTCTCTCGTGGCGCGAATAAAAATAAGCTCTTGCGCGGTACAGGAATTTTTGAAGATGCGTTGCAACACCAATCACTATTAAGCATAAATCAATATTCATCGCTGTTAGTGAATGTTCAAAGCCAGGCGAGAGGCGGCGACGTTAGTTTTTTGCTGGGGGGAGCTTTCGCCTCGCAGTGGCTATCTAGTCCACTTAATGCGCTCAAAGCATGTGAAAATGTAGAGCAGCTACTTTTACAGCTGACTCAACGCCAAACATACCGGTGGTGTAGCCTACCGCTCTGTCAGTTTCAGCGTTTTGAAAACGCAGACCAAATAATGTTAGTGCCTCAGTTTACAGTGGTAAGCAGCAAACAGCTTCAGTTCTCCATTGAAATGGCATTCGCAAGCGTTGTTGCACTTATGAAAAGTATAGCGAATAAGCGAATTCGTTTATCTTTCTCTTTTACCGAGAGTCGACCAAGAAATATTGCTGATTACGAAACCCACCTTGGGCTTAAGTTATCGTTTAATCGCGCTTTTAACAGTATTTGCATTGAGAAAGACGTATTACGCCAACCTTTGGAGCTAACAGCTCAGTCGGATTGTTCTGCTGAGTCACATGTTTCTCTGGAAGGTATCGTTAGTAATAGCGCAACGCAAAAAAAAGAAGGGGTTTCTATTGAATTGCAAAACCGTTTGTCTTTGCCTGATTTTGTGAGGCGTTATGTTTATGCATCCTCCAACACACAGGCAGCAAATATCGGATTTCCTGAATTAGCGGAAACCTTAAACGTCAGTGTGGCTACGCTAAAGCGGAAACTAAAAGAGTACGGCACTAGCTATCGCGCGCTCTGCGAGGAAGTACAGCGCAATCATGCACTTTTACTTCTTTCGGTGCACAAAGTGAGTAACGAGACGGCGGCCAATGCAATGGGCATTAACGATTTACCTAACTTTCGACGAACGGTAAAACGGCTTACAGGTAAAACCCCTAGCGAGCTTAGAATTTAACGTGAATGACTGATAGCGCCTGTCCATATTTCTACGTAACAGAGCTATGCCACACACTTATGCCAAACATTTATGCAACACTGCTATGAAAAATAGCTAGGCGGCAGTCGCGTTCTACGGCTAAATGGTTGTAGCTTCACTCGTGTAATAACTCGAAATCTAATCGTAGCGTCTGGCACAGTGCAGATGAGTTAATTATTGGAAAGTAAATTTCTTTTCAATGCTTTAAAAACCTTTTATCCTTTGCAGCTTTAGCTTTTCACCGTTCAAGACCGTCAAAATATGGTTTCGTTGAAGCTTTTTCTTACGCATTCGCAACCGGCAGGTGGCTTTTCCGCGTAGCCTTTAAACTGTTGCTAGCAGGCAATAAAACCCAAAAAGAGAGTTTTCTGTGCACGAAAATAAAGACATTGCACCAAATTCTATTGCACCTAACCCGCTAGGTTTAACGCCTATTTTGCTTTTTGTGATCCTTGTTGTGGTAACCGGCATTACTACAAACGACATCACTGCGATGCCTATTTTGGTTGCGTTTTTTATCAGCGCTGGCTATGGGCTATGTTTAAACCCGAAAGGGAAAAAGGTCAGCTTCTCTGAAAAAGTACAAACCTTTTGCAAAGGCGGTGGCGATAAAAACATTATTCTTTTGGTGCTTATTTTCCTGTTAGCCGGTGCGTTTTATGCGGTGACTATAGATATTGGCGCTCGGGATGCCACGGTGAATATGGCACTACAATTTGTGCCCTCGGCGCTTATACTGCCAGGCCTCTTTTTGATTTGCTGTTTCATATCATTTTCAATGGGCACGTCTATGGGCACCATTACCGCGCTCTCGCCCATAGGTGCAGGTCTTGCCACAAGTTTAGGGCTGCCGGTGGAAATGGCGCTGGGTATTGTGGTGGGGGGCGCAATGTTCGGTGATAACCTCTCGTTTGTTTCAGACACCACCATTGCCGCAACCCGTACCCAAGGCGTTCAGCTAAAAGACAAGTTCAAGGCAAACTTAATGGTTGCTGTGCCGGCATGCAGCGTCACCATGGCGTTGCTGCTTATGGTAGATGTTGATACTTCTGGCATCGTTGAAGGCGGCAGCTACGATTTTTGGCGCATAGTGCCTTACTTGTGCATTATTGCTTTTGCGCTAACAGGGTTTAACGTCATTAGCGTACTTGCAGTGGGTATTGCCAGTGCCTGCGTAGTAGGCTTGCTACAAGGAAGCTTTACGCCACTTTCAATGATGCAGAGCATCCAAAAAGGGATGGGCTGGATGCAAGACTTAGCGATGATCGCCATAACCATAGGCGGTATTGTGGCGCTTATGCACGCTAACGGCGGTATAACATGGTTAATCGAGCGCTTAACTCGTAAGGTCACGTCAAAGAAAGGCGCTGAGTTCAGTATTGCTGGTTTGGTTAGCTTTTTGGACATTACAACGGCGAACAACACTATTGCGATTGTTACCGCAGGTCCAATTGCTAAAGACTTAAATGAAAAATACGGTGTTGACCCTCGTCGTACCGCATCACTTTTGGATATCTTTTCGTGCAGTTTCCAAGGTTTAGTCCCTTACGGTGCGCAGCTTTTAAGTGCCGCGGCCGTAGTAGGTATTTCACCGTTAGCTATTACACCGTACTGCTGGTATCCCATGCTGATTTTCGTGTTTGGTGTGGCGGCCATTTGGTTCGGTTTTCCCCGTTTTAAAACGCCCCAAGACGATGAATTAACCCAAAGCGCTTAAATTCTCGTAACGCTTAACACGCTGGCTTTTTAGGGCGGTATCTTCTAGGATCACCGCCCGAATTTTATTGATGATTAGAAACACGCTTTAGGATGTCACTTTGTCTTCAACACTTGCAATAAAACCTCTTTACAACAAACTAGATGATTGTTTGAGCGCAGATAAATTTCGCTTGAAGCGCCGCATTACGCAGCTTGCACAAAAAGTGAATGATAAATCGGGTGTTGAAGGAAAAGGCGCGGAGAAAAAAGCTGCTAATCCCAAAGTTTCAAAACGTAACAGCGCGGTTAGCGAAGAAAGCTTAAAAGCGCAGTTTGAAAAACTTGAAGGCGACATCGATGCATCGGTAGAAAAGCGTAATTGGCGTAAGAACAACCTACCCAAAGTTGAATACCCACCGCTGCCGGTTAGCGATAAAAAAGAAGACATTAAAGAAGCGATTGCGAATAACCAAGTGGTTATCGTTGCGGGTGAGACTGGGTCGGGTAAAACTACGCAGCTACCTAAGATATGCTTAGAGTTAGGTCGCGGTGTAAACGGCATGATAGCCCACACCCAGCCAAGACGATTAGCGGCGCGAAGTGTAGCCACCCGTATAGCCGAAGAGCTCAACACGCCGCTTGGCGAAAAGGTGGGTTTTAAAATTCGCTTTAGCGATCAGGTAAGCGAGCGAAGCTACGTTAAGCTTATGACCGACGGTATGCTGCTAGCTGAAATGCAGCAAGACCGCTTTTTAAATCAATACGATACTATCATCATCGATGAAGCCCACGAGCGAAGCCTTAATATCGACTTTTTGTTAGGCTATTTGCGTCAGCTTTTAGATAAGCGCCCTGATTTAAAACTCATCATAACATCAGCTACTATTGACCCAGAGCGATTCTCTAAGCATTTTAATAATGCGCCTATTATCGAAGTGAGCGGACGTACCTATCCGGTAGAAATTCGCTACCACGCGCCAGAAGACAATGATGACGATATTGATCAAAGCGACGCCATCGTAAATGCTGTCGACGAGCTAATGCGTGAAGCACCGGGCGATATCTTAGTGTTCTTAAGCGGAGAACGCGAGATACGCGACACCCAAGATGCTTTGAGCAAACAGCATTATCGCAACACTGAAATTGTTCCGCTGTATGCGAGGTTGTCGGCGGCAGAGCAAAACCGCATATTTCAGTCTCACAGCGGTAGGCGCATTGTACTTGCCACCAACGTGGCAGAGACCTCGCTCACGGTCCCCGGCATTAAATACGTCATTGACCCGGGCTTTGCCCGTATTTCACGCTACAGCGCTAGAAGTAAAGTACAGCGTTTACCTATTGAGCCCATCTCTCAAGCGTCAGCGAATCAGCGAGCAGGGCGATGTGGCCGTGTGTCTGACGGTATTTGTATTCGTCTTTATAGTGAAGATGACTATTTAGGCCGCCCAGAATTTACCGACCCAGAGATCCTACGAACCAACTTAGCGTCGGTTATTTTGCAAATGCTTGCTTTAGGGTTAGGCGATATCGCTGCGTTTCCATTTGTTCAGCCGCCTGATAACCGCAATATCAACGACGGTTTCCGTTTACTTGAAGAAATTCAAGCTATTGCGAAAGGCAAAGATAACCGGAAAACCAAGCAAAGCGGCAAAATGCAGCTTACTCCGTTAGGTCGTCAAGTAGCACGTTTGCCTATCGACCCTCGCTATGCACGCATGGTGATTGAAGCCGAGCGCACTAATGCGCTAAGCGAAGTCATGGTGATTGCAGCGGGGCTCTCAATTCAAGATCCGCGGGAGCGCCCACAGGAAAAACGCCAGCAAGCAGACGAGAAGCACAGCGAATACCACGATAAGGATTCTGACTTTATCAGTCTTTACAACTTGTGGGTGGCGTTTAGAGAGCAGCAAAACGCACTCAGTCAAAACCAATTGCGCAAATGGTGTAAGCAAAACTTCATCAACTATTTACGTATGCGTGAGTGGCAGGACATTGTCAGCCAACTTAAAAAGTCTATTGCTGAGCTGGGCTTTGGCATTTCAAAACAAGAAGCCGACTATCAGGCTATTCACCAAGCCATCGCCAGCGGCTTGCTGTCTCACATGGGCTTTAAAGATAAAGAACGGGAGTATATGGGCTCGCGTAATTCGCGCTTTCTTATTTTCCCAGGTTCGGGATTATCAAAATCTCAGCCAAAATGGGTAATGGCAGCTGAGCTTGTAGAAACCTCTAAGCTATTTGCTCGTATGGTGGCAAAAATAGACCCAACATGGGTAGAGCCTTTGGCCGAGCATGTTGTGCAACGAAGCTATTCAGAGCCCCATTGGTCTAAAAAGCGCGGCGCGGTGATTGCCTTTGAAAAGGTTACTTTGTTCGGGCTACCCATAGTGATGAAGCGTGCGAAGGTTTATAGCCTTATCGACCCGCCAATTTGCCACGAACTATTTATCCGCGAAGCGTTAGTTGAGGGCAATACTAAGCTCAATTACAGCTTCTTACAGGAAAATCAGGCGCTGCTTGAACAAGCTGATGAATTTGAACAAAAGACCCGTCGTCGCGATTTGATAGTCGATGATGAAGAACTGGTAAGCTTTTACGCCAAGCGCATTCCGGTTGAAGCCAATAACGACGCGGCGTTTAAGAAGTGGTTTAAGCAACACGGAAGTTACGACAGTTTAACGTTTAAAGAAGAAGACGTATATCGTCAGCAACCTGGGCAGTCGGTAGCAAACGCATTTCCTGATGTATGGCGCCAAGGCAATATTACGCTGCCGCTTCGCTATAACTTCGAACCTAACGCTGAAGACGATGGCGTAACTGTGGTGATTCCGCTGCCTGTGCTCAATCAAGTCGACAATATAGGTTTTGATTGGCTGGTGCCGGGGCTAAGGCACGACCTCATTGTGGGTTTAATTAAAACCTTGCCTAAACGCTTGCGTCGTAACTTTGTGCCTGCGCCAAACTTTGCTGAAGCATGCCTTGCTGATATCAGTGAAACGGATAAAAACAACCGTCCAGTGCCGCTGCTTGAAGCTGTAACCGATAAGTTACGCAAAATGACAGGCGTTATTATTGAAAGCGAAGAGTGGAATTTAGATCAGCTTGATAAGCATTTAAAAATGCACTTTGCAGTAGTTAATGACAATGGTGATGATATTGCCAAAGGTGACGACCTGCACGCGCTTAAACAGCAGTGTGCAGGGCAGGTGAAGCAAACCTTTGAGAAAGCCGCAACACCGGAATTAGAGCGAAATAACATCGAACAGTGGGATTTCGAAAGCTTGCCAGAAACCTTTGTGCAGAAAGTTGGTGGGTTTGAAGTTCAGGCGTTCCCGGCTCTGGTTCAAAAGGGCGATAAGGTAGATATTGCGCTAATTGAAGAAGCGGATAAAGCCCAAGTGCTGCACAAGCAAGGCGTGAATGTATTGATTAAAAACGCGATGCCGTCGCCCCTTAATTATTTGCAAAGCAAATTACCTAATAAAGCCAAACTGGGTTTGTATTTCAACCCATTTGGACAAGTGAAGGCGCTAATTGATGACTGTATTTTTGCGGGTATCGACGCCATTGTCAGTGATTACTGCAAAACCAATAACACCGACATTCGCAGCAAAGCCGATTTTGAGGCCTGTTTAGAGATTGCTCGTGCAAACATTAATGACAGGGTGTTAGAAATTGCCACGCAAGTGGAGCAGGGGCTTACCCTTGCGCACCAGTGCCAAAAGCAAATGAAAGGTAATGTACCGCTGACGATGATAAACGCCCTAGGTGACTGTAAAGCCCACTTGGCATCGTTAGTTTTTCCTGGTTTTGTTTCTGAAATTGGCGAGAGCAGATTAGATGATTGGAATCGTTACATTAAAGGTTTAGTTCGTCGGCTAGAGAAGCTCCCCATTGATCCCAACAAAGACAGAATGCATCAGGTCACGGTAGAAAAGTCGATTAAAGAATGGGAAAAGGCGTGCAGCAAATACCCCAAAGGTAAAGTACCTCAAGCTCTTAATGATGTGCGCTGGATGATAGAAGAATTACGGGTTTCGTTGTTTGCGCAGCAGCTTGGGACGGCTTACCCGATTTCGGCTAAGCGTATTACTTTGCACCTTGCTGACTTTTAAAAAAGGGCGTTAGGTGTAAGGTAGCATCAATGAGCTAGGCTAGGGCATGAGGGCACATATTTGTTATCGCAAACAAAACAGCGGGCAGAAACGGCTGAGTCGTTGATTTAAGTGGGAAGGTAGTCGAAATTAGACCAAAGTACACTTTTAATAATTGTTGAATAAATATTATACAGTTCGATTGACAAGTTACCGGCATCGCCCTATAACATCAGATGTAGTCGTCAGCGTAACGCTAAAAATCAGGAGAAGTAGACATGTTGGGATACGACGATAAGCGAAATTTTTTCAGGATGATGGTAAATTCGCCTTGTCAGTTGCAAATTACTGATGATGAGTCGAGCCGCACCATGCAGGCAATGTGTAGAGATATCAGTGCTACAGGTATGTCTTTGGAAGTCGATGAACCCTCAATTGAGGTGGGTACACAAGTGAGTGTTGCAATAGAGTCATCTAGTTCGCAAATCCCATCTTTGGCAGCATTAGCGACTGTTGTGCGCTGTGAACCTGAATCCGAGTCAAGCTGTATTATAGGCGTCGAAATTTCTCAGATGAAATAGTCTAATCTAATGTGTTAGGGCGGGGTAAAAGCTTCGCCTTTTCGTGTCTAACTAAAAAGCACAAAGCGTCAGGGTCTACAGCAATGACATCCTCGCGGTGTTGCTTCTTTCTTTACACTCCTATGTTGACCAGCCCGTTGTGGTTTGAAAACAGTCTTTCAGCTTTCATATACTAAACCGAATAGGCCGTTCAGTTTTTTCTATTTTAACTCTCAGTCTTAATTGCTAATAATTCTCATTAATGCGAAAGCAAACTGATTTAATATTTTGAGAGAGCGATGACTATGAAAAAGACGATGACCTTTGCAGTGATGCACTTTTCAGTGGCCTTTACGGTTGCCTACTTACTGACAGGAAGTGTGGTAGTAGGCGGTGCTGTAGCGTTGGTTGAGCCAGCCATTAATACCGTGGCGTTTTATTTTCACGAGATGGTGTGGAAGAAAGTTGAAGAAAAAGAGGGTGTTGTAAAGGAACAATCAGATGACAGTTCACAACAGTTATCAAGTCGCTTTTCTAACAATGAGATAACCTTTGCATCTTAGGGGGATGGATTTACCTTCGTAAGCTTTTCGCACAACGTAATGTTAGCTCAATTGATTTCGTTAAGCGCCCTATACATCAAAAAGGGCGCTTTTTTAATCGCTAGTCGTCGGTGACTTCACACACTAGACCTTTCAAGTAATAGCCTTCTGGATAGCCGCCAATGATAGGATGATCTGAGGCTTGATTAAGCCTTGCGATAATTTTGATAGTACGACCTGCATCAAGTGCAGCATCTGCCACAACTTTCTGGAATAAATCTGCCGGCATAAGGCCAGAGCAACTAAATGTAAGCAGCAGTCCACCAGATTTAACAGCATGTATGCCGTACATATTGATATCTTTATAGCCGCGGGCAGCACGGTTTAATGTTGCCTTGCTGTCGACAAACTTTGGCGGGTCGAGTATCACCATATCAAACTGTTTGCCCTGCTCGTGATACTCCCTGAGTGCCTTAAACACGTCTTGGTTTACGTAATTGGCTTTGTTTTCGTCTAAACCATTGATGGCTACATGGTGCTTAGCCAAATCAAGAGCAGGCTGAGATACATCAACGTTAGTCACTGATTTAGCACCGCCAGCAAGTGCGTAGCATGAAAACGTACCTGTGTAGCTAAAACAGTTGAGTACGTCGGCATCTTTCGCGTAGTGCGCAGCCGCCGCGCGACTGTCTCGCTGATCAAGGTAAAAACCGGTTTTATGGCCGTTCTCGATATCAACCACTATGTTGATGCCGTTTTCTTTTACTGTAACTTGCATAGGTGGTTCACCATGCAGTACACCAGTTACAGGCTCTAAACCTTCTTTCTTGCGCACGTCCACGTCGCTTCGCTCGTATATGTGTACATTAGGCATTAGCTTAGTAATTGCCCACACTATCTTATCTCTGTGTTTTTCGCCGCCCGCGCTCAAAAGCTGAAGTACTGCAACATTGTCGTATAGGTCTATAGTGATCCCTGGAAGGCCATCACTTTCAGACGCTATCCAGCGAAACGCGTTGGTTTTGTTTGGGTCAAACAAGCGTTTGCGAAGGGCTAGTGCAGTTTCTAAACGGCGTAGGAAAAATCCGTTATCAATGCTTTCGTCTTTTTTAAATGTCCACATACGAACGCGAATTTTTGAATTTGGAGAGTAAGCGCCTCGCCCTAACCAGTCGCCTTCAGAGTCAAATACGTCTACCGTATCGCCAACTCGCGCGCGGCCCTTTAGTTCAGCCACAGCGCTTTCGAATACCCAAGGGTGTTTGCGGCGAAGTGATTTGTCTCTGGATGGCTGTAATATGACCTGTGCTGACATGAAGGCTCTCGTACTAATTTAATAAATGTGAAACAGAGTTAAGCGATTTTACTCGCTTATGAGAATGGTCGCGATTATACGCAATTTCATAAGTTCTGTGTTAATAATACCAATCTGCATAGATAATTACCCACTCAGCGAGAGTTAAAATGCTCTATCCGGACTGGTATAAACACAAAACAAACCCAAACTGTTTGATATAAAAGTACGTAGCCAAATTACGATTAAAATTTAAGACTAGGATTGGATGTAAATTATGCGATATGTCGATTTTGAAAAAGGATGCGGCCCAAGCGAACTTGTTGTAAAGGAATGTGAAGGGCTGTCGCTAGCACCAGGGAAAGTAAAAGTTGACGTAAAAGCGTTTGGGGTGAATCGTGCGGATACCTTGCAACGCCAGGGGAATTACCCACCTCCACCAGGCGAGAGCGATATTCTTGGATTAGAGATAGCTGGCGTGGTGTCAGAGGTTGCCAGTGACGTTACTGCATTTAAAGAAGGTGACGAAGTATTTGGTTTGGTTGCAGGTGGCGGCTATGCCACTGAAGTGATGGTTAATCCAGCCCATTTAATGCCCATTCCCAAAGGCATGCCGTTTTTTGAAGCCGCGGGTTTGGCCGAAGTGTTTCTTACGGCATTTCAGTGTTTGCGCACAATCGCGCATGTAAAGCCGGCTGAACGGGCGTTAATTCATGGCGGTGCAAGCGGTGTAGGGCTGGCTGCCACGCAACTTTGTCGATATTGGGGCGTACACAGTGCGGTAACGGCTTCAAGTCAAGATAAGCTTTCGTTGTGTGAAAGCAATGGCGCAGAGTATCTTATCAATTATAAGCAGCAACAGTTTGATGATGTGCTTAAAAAAGTCTGGCCTGAAGGGGTTGATATGGTGCTTGATATGGTAGGTGGCGACTACCTCAACCGTAACCTTAAAATACTGAAGCAAGATGGAAAAGTGGTTTACTTAGCGATGCTGGCAGGGAGATATGCTGATAACCTCGATATGGCTATGCTGTTAGGTAAAAGGGCGTCCATTATTGGCACGACACTTAGAAATCGAAGCGACGATTATAAAGCTGATCTAATTCGTGACTTTACTACCGTATGCTTGCCCGCTTTTGAGAATAAAGAGCTTAGGGTAAATATCGATACTCACTATAGTATTGAAGATATCGGCGAACCCCACGTGCGTTTGGAAAACAACGATACGCAGGGCAAGTTGGTTCTTTCTTGGTAAATGAGCTTTGCAGTACGCTTATCTAATTGCCAACGAAGCCTTCGTCGGGTTTCGTTGGATTGGCTTCTGCCGCATTGCGGGCCAGGTCGTCACAGCGCTCATTTTCAGGGTGCCCCGAATGGCCTTTTACCCAATGCCAGTTTACCTGATGCTTTTTTACCGCTTCATCTAGTCGCTTCCACAAATCTGCGTTCTTGACGGGTTTTTTATCTGCCGTGCGCCAACCGTTCTTGCGCCAGTTATGGATCCACTGATTAATACCGTTTTTTACGTACTGGCTGTCGGTAGTTAATTCAACGTTGCACGGTTCGTTTAAACTATTAAGCGCTTCGATAGGGGCTAATAGTTCCATACGGTTATTAGTTGTGTGGGCAAAGCCGTCGCTCAACTCTTTTCTATGCTGCTTGTAAATCAGTACAGCTCCGTACCCGCCCGGTCCAGGGTTGCCTAAGCACGAGCCGTCGGTGTATATATGAATGGTCTTTTGAGCCACAGCGTTTCCTTTGATTTAACTGGCTTAATTTATATTGTCTTTTCCCTTAGCGGATTGCGAAGGGGTTGATATACTATCAAAAAATGAAAGTGTAATTATAGTAGAGGTTCCATGCGCCAAATTGTTCTCGATACTGAAACCACAGGTATTGACCCCAAAGAAGGCCACCGCATTATCGAAATAGGGTGTGTTGAAGTTGTTAACCGCCGATTGACGGGGAATCACTTTCACGTTTACATCAATCCGGGCCGTCACATTGAACAAGAGGCAATTGAAGTCCACGGTATAACCAATGAATTTCTTGCCGACAAGCCTACCTTTTCTCAAGTGGCTCAGGAGTTTGTGAGCTTTATCAAAGGGGCACAGTTAGTCATTCACAACGCGCCCTTCGACGTTGGGTTTATGGATCACGAGTTTGGCATGGAAGCGTCTACCAAAGGCGTTATTACTAACCAAATTTGCGATGTTCTAGATACACTTACTCTTGCTCGCCAAATGCACCCAGGCCAAAAGAACAACCTCGATGCATTGTGTAAGCGTTATGGTATAGACAATAGTCATCGTACCCTGCACGGCGCTTTGCTGGATGCGGAAATCCTGGCAGATGTTTACCTGTTGATGACCGGTGGGCAAACCAAGCTTAAACTGGCGTCTAGCTCTGGCAGCGACGCAGACTCAACTGCCATTCGTAGAATTAACCGAAGCGCAAATAAATTAAAGGTTATTAAAGCCTCCGCCGATGAAATAACACAGCATGAGGCCCGCTTGGATATTGTCGAAAAAGCGGGTGGCAAATGTTTATGGCGTCCTCAGCCTGAAGAGGTGTCTTAGCAGAACATAATCAAACAGAACTAAAATAGCCAAACAATGCAGGAGCAGCGTAGCGTGAGAGTGTGGTTTTATTGGGTAATTTTTTTATCATTGTTTATACACTTAAGCGCTGGTGCTCAGTCGCAAGAAGACGAACGCGACGCTGCAAGGCAGCTTACTGATAGCGCTGTACAAAATGCTCAATCAAGCAACACAACAATAGATACATCTCCTCTTACAGAACTTGGTGATGAATACACCAACTCCATTCAACTGTTACAAAACCGCTTTCGCGTTGACTATAACGTTAAAGAAATCACCATGGTTTTCTTTAGGGAGTACGGTTCTGCCCCTGTAGTGCTGGTTAGACCCGATGGTTCAAAGCTATTTCAAGGACGCGTCGACGAAGAAAAGGTGCAGTGGTACGACGCTGATACCTTTGACATGATCACCATCAAAGATCCTGTGCCCGGGCCTTGGCAAGCTGTAGGTCAAGTATTACCGCAAAGCCGTGTAATGGTTTTGTCTAATGTTGAACTTCATGCTGAGCCGTTACCGAATGTGCTGTTTGCCGGCGAAATACTCAAATCCACAGCCTATTTAACCAACAACGGCAAGCCTATAGAAAACAAACAGTTCAGAGATGTCGTCGACTTAGAAATTGAGTTTAAGAGTACCAATAACCCTAACTACGGCAACTTTGGTACAAATGACCAGCGCATAGCGACATTTAAAGACGATGGGCGAGGGATGGATGAGCGACCAGGAGATGGCGTTTTTACTGGCCAGTTCAACTTGAAAATACCGGCTGGTGAATGGAAGCCTATTTTTCGCGTAAGCACACCAATGTACACCCGCGAGCAAATAGGCGAACTTATCGTCTTACATGAAAATCCCGTGTCTATTGATGTTGAAATGGATGGAGGCGGAGAGGGCTATCATAAAATTATCATTGATGTAGACCGTGAATTAGTCGACATCGAGTCATTGCTAGTCGATGGCAAAGTGAAGTTTCCTAATTCCGATATGCAGAATTTTTCGCTAACAGAAGGCGGTGTGGATCCTCGAGAGCACTTAATTGTCGCCTACGAAGAAGGAATTTTTAGGGTAAAACTCACTGCTTACGGCACGACAATGGATGGGCGCGATTTTATATTAGATGTCCCTGAATATAGTTTTGTGGCAGAGGGACCAGCCGAGCCTGAGGTTGAAGACCCTTTAATCAATGGAAAAGATCCTATCGTTGATGGCAGTGCACCCTTAATAACGCAACCTGAAGTGCCACAAGACGATATGCAGCCAAATTCGGTAGAAGATGAAATGGATGATGGGACGCTAACCCTCATTCTGGTGGCCGTAAATGGGTCTATAGTGCTCATCGGAGTAATCGCTGCTGCTGTAATTATTATTATGCGAAAAAAGGCGTCTGCGCCTAAGCAAGCAAATAGTACTGCAAAGCCATCGGGAGAAACCACCGATGCTGACCTTACTATGGAATCTGAACCTAAGGGGTTTAAAAAACTGCTAGGGCTATTCAAAAAGCGTGAAAAAGCTGACAAGGAATAGCAGGGAGACCAGCGCTTCAGTTTAAGGCGTCGCTAATTTGTTCAGTTTGAATTTTATTTCGACATAATGCCTATTTAACAGGCAAACAAACCGCAGATGACAATTTTATTAATAAAAAGCGTTGACTCCACATAGGGGAATACGTATTATCTGCGCCGCAGTCAGGGGACAGGGCAACAACAGCCAAGTCAACTCACTGATAACATTGAAGATGTGGAGCGGTAGTTCAGTTGGTTAGAATACCGGCCTGTCACGCCGGGGGTCGCGGGTTCGAGTCCCGTCCGCTCCGCCACTCTTTCAATGGTATAACTAAAAGGTCTTCGGAGCGGTAGTTCAGTTGGTTAGAATACCGGCCTGTCACGCCGGGGGTCGCGGGTTCGAGTCCCGTCCGCTCCGCCATTTAGTTATACAGCGCAATCTCGATTATGTGGAGCGGTAGTTCAGTTGGTTAGAATACCGGCCTGTCACGCCGGGGGTCGCGGGTTCGAGTCCCGTCCGCTCCGCCA